>CALVYA010000018.1 GCA_944371905.1 uncultured Bacilli bacterium
TTAGAAAACTCACAAGTAGAACAATTAAACTTTACTACTGAAGATATACTTCTAAAAAGAGATATGGACTTTATCAACAAAGTAAAACTACCTATATCTTATTATGCTTTTAATGATAACTGGGATTTACTAGATAGAGATACTAGAGCTGATATTGTTATGAGATATATTGATGACATAGAACTAGAACTAAAGAACAATAAATATGAAGTTAAACAAATTAACTTTAGAAGTACCTTTTATAGTGATTTTGAAGAATTATATAAGAAAGGTTATATTGATAAGAAAAGACCTCTTATATACAATTTTAATGGTATATGTGTTGATACAAATATAAGATATAGTGAATACTTACCTATTAAAGATGTAATGCAACACTTATATAGATTAAATGAATATTATGAAGTTAATCTATACAAAGGAACTTATTATAAAGAAACTGAAAAATTAGATATAGGACCTTTAATGAAAAACGAAATTCCTATTAGAGTATTCCCATTACAAGATAATAATAATGGAAATAAGAATTGGTTATCAATAGGAATGCTGGCTACGAAAAATAACCCGAATGATATAAAGGTAAACATTAGAGATGTATTTGAAACAATACCCGATAATGTTACCGAAGAAGATTTTTAAAATGCGTGGCACGTTTTGTTTACGAAGTAAATGAAAGTGGCGATAGCAATTTAAAAATTAATACTTTATGAAGTTTTAACCATTACGAAGTTTTGGTTATTACGGAATAAAGTAAACGGATTCTAAGGTGTTAAACCTTAGCCCACTGGATATTTTGTATGGAACGTACAAAATTCCTAGGGGGTTAGAAATTTTGGATGACCAAAATGGCCACTCTAGTGGTCACTTCTAGAAAGGAGGAAAACTTGTGGCAGAACTTGCCTATTCATTACATTTAGGTAGTGATAAAAATAGAAAAAATATATCTAAGCAAAATAGTAAAAACAATTTAAGTGGAACAACTTCTTTACCAAATAATGCTATTCAAAATGTAAGACAATTATCAAAAGTAGATAAACATAATTATAGAAAATATGATAATGAACAAGAATTAATAGAAATAGTTAGAGGAACTTCTTCGCCACTTGATGATGTAAAAGAATTATATTTAAGTGAATTTGAAGAAGCGAAACTTGAATACAATTCCAAACAATCTAGGCCTAGTCGTATGATAGATAATTATTTTGATAATGTATCTAATAATGATAAAAAGGATCTTGCTTGTGAAATTATTCTTGAACTTGGAGATAAAGAATACTGGGATACCAAAGATGAAAACTTTAAAAAGAGAATGTCTGAAGTATATAAAAAACAAGTTGATGATTTAGAAATGCTTGTTCCTAATTTTAAAGTAGCTAGTGCAATTATTCATTATGATGAAACAAGTCCACACTTACATATTGTTGGTGTTCCAATTAAATATAAAAATAAAAATGGTATGGAAAAACAAGTTGGTAAATCTGATGTGTTTACTAAAGAATCTTTAATTAGACTACAAGATAAAATGAGAACTTTATGTATTGAAGAATTTAATCAAGTATATAGTTTAGATTCTACATTAAAGCAAAAACAAAAAGGTAGAAATAGAGATATTCATGTATCTGATATGGATAACTATATTGAAATGAAAAGACAAATTGAAAAAAATACTGAAAATTTGAAACAAGCAAATAAAAAATCTTCAGAGCTAAAACAAAATTCTAAAGATATAAAAGATAAAATTGATAAATTAAAAGTATCTAAATTAAATAAGGATAATTATATTTTATCAAAGGAAGATAAAGATTCTTTTATCGACTTTATCAAACAAGTAGATAGTACTAATAAAGAATATGATAAAATTCAAACTTTATCTAATACATTAGTTAATGCTCACGAACAATTAAAAGATAAAAACAATAAAATTAAAACTCTTACTGAAAATAACGAAGCACTTAATTTAAGAGTTAAGACTTTAAATAATACTATTAAAGAAAAAGATAACGAAATATCATTTTTAAAATCTAAAATACACGATATGCAAAATACTCTTGAATATTGGAAAGATAAGTTTGAAAAACTAATATCTTTCTTACACGATAAACTTCATAGTTGGTATGATAAAGATGATAAATACATCAATGTTGTTAATAATATGTATGAAGATAATGTTTTAAATGATGATGACATTGAAGAACTAGATTTAAGCAAAGAAAAAGATGATTATGAACGTTAATCATCTTCCTTTTGCTTTGGAGTTTTCATCGCTAAAAGCAAGTTCTCCCGCATAGCTCATTGTATATAAAGGTTCAGGTTTTTGTGCTTGTTGATTAATACCTAATGATTGTAAAAACAATTTATTAATCATTTCAGTTTGATATGGTGATCTAAATAAATTTACAATTATTTCTCTATTGTATTTATATCCATTATTATTTTCAATATTTCTTAATAAATCAACTGTATCAATAACTCCCTTGCCTTTGCATGAAGTTAACAGTTGTTTGCAAATAGTGTTATATAATTCTTCTGCTGGTTCATTAAAAGCATAATTTGCTCCTGGTCTTGGTTCATCTTGATAGTATTTTACTCCTGCAGAAGTAAGCCATATATTTGCAAACATTGCTCTATCTATAATAGATTTGTCAGTTTGAATTTGTCCGGTTTTAATATCTCTAATTTTAATTTTAGAAGTATCTGGATCAAAAGGATCCTTAGAGTCAATAAATATTTCATATTTTGATGCTAAATCTTTTAATTCACTAAAGTTTGGAATCTGAATTGCAGGAGTATTAGTTTGTTGTTTTTGTCTACTTAATGAATCAATATCAACTTTTTTAGATGTTTCAAAAAATTTAACTAAATCTGGATTATAAGTTCTTATACCATTTGCATCATAGTATCCTATATATCCTCCAGCTTCACCAACTTTTCTGTCAAGTCTTTCACGACTTAAATAATCATCAACCATACTTTGTCTAGTATCTTTAAAAAAGTTCCTTTCTGTAAATACAGTATTTCTTTTTAAAACTTCTTTGCCATTTTCATTAACCATTTCAAATATATCATATCTCATAACATCAATACCATTTGCTTTGTGTGGAGCATCAAACATTTGCTGAGCTATAAATACACTTCCATCACTTCTTGTAAATCTTCTTGTTGGATATACAAATAAATTTCTTTTTTCTTCAGGTTTTGGAATTTCTTGATATGATGATACTAATTCAAACTTATTTCCAACTTCACTTTTTCTAACCCTACCAATATAGTATGTTTTCTTGGCAATTGAATCGGCAATATTTTCTCTAGAAAATAAGATATTATCAACTGCTTCTTCGTAATTTGGTGGAATTGGTTTTCCGAAATTTTTGCAATCCACTAAATGAGTAACATTTGTATCACTGTATAGTATTAATGGTAACTGTTTCTTTCCATCTTTTGATATTTCAACATAATAATATCTATAATAAGTCACATTATTAATTGTATTATCTCCAATTTGAGCAACTATATATCTTGAACCATCTTTTCGTGTTCCATAATAAGTTGTTGAACGATAATCTCTTGCTCTTCCAACACCCATTTGTGAATATATTTGTTTTATGAGTTGCGGATCAATTTGTGATAAAGTATGTTCATAATCTTGAGTTTTTTCGCCAGGGGCTGGATGATGACTTTTGCTAAATGTTGGGATATCTTTCCCAAGCCAATCAAAACTACTTGATTTACCAGATCTAAATGTTGTATTATCCCATGTTAAATCAATTGGGTATTTTTTTCCATCAATAGTAACAATATTCCAAGCATGACCTGAAGTTTGACCATTTTTGATACCACCTCTAGCAAATTCACATTCTATATTATTTCTATCCATAAATTCTTTTAAAATAACAGCATATCCAGCACAAACAGTTTGTTTTGTAATTAAACCTCTTAAACTTCTAATTTCGTTTGAAAATCTTTGCTCAAATTTAGGATCATACATTATGCCTGTTTTTAGTCTATCATATACATAAAGTAGTTTTTGAATATTCGACCAATTTTTATTAATACCTGATTCAATTCTTTCAATTTCTTCTAATATTTTTATTGTTTCATTTTTTGTATAAATAACTGAATTATAATAATAGTCCTCTGTTGATTCATTACCAAAATATTGTCCTTTATATCTAGAAATCCTTTCTTCATCATATCCACCAGCAATTCTTATTGCAACATTTGAACCTAGTTGCCTTATCATAGAAGAAGTCATTCCTTTAGTGTTTTGGACTTCAACCAATATCTTAGAATTTGGATATTGATTACATACATTTTTTATATAGTTAATATCAAATGGTTCATTTAATTTAAATGTGATTTTATATTGATAATCATATTTCATTGTTTTCACCACCAAATTCAACCATATTTTCATTTAAAACTAAAATATTTTTTCTCACTAGATTATTAAATAATTCTTTATTGTTGTTATACTGACTTTCATCTATACTTACCCTTTTTAAATTCAACAAATTATTTAAAAAATCAAAATTAGAAATATTAGTGTTATCTATATACAATTCTTCTAATGTATTAATGTTTATATCTTTATTATCAACTATATTTGAATATGATATTTGTAAATATTTTAAATGATTTAACATATTTAATTTTTCGATTTCTATTGTTCCATTTATAATTGATAATTCTTCTAAATTATCAAGAACATTTACAAACGAATAACTTTCTATCTTACAATTTATTAAAGATAATGATTTAAGTTTAAGTGAAGCAATTAAATCAGCATTTTCAAACTCACAATTCTCAAATACAAATTCAGATAAATTATTTAAATTCAAAAAGATATTATAATTATCATTAAATATATATCCATTTCTTAAAGTAATAGTTTTTAAATTTTTAAGTTTTGACAATTCTTCTAAAAATGCAAAACTACTATCAGTTTCATTATTATAATCAATAACAACTTCAGTTATTTTATTTAATTCCTCTTCAGTAAATCCATTATCAACTTTATCCAATTTAAACATTATATAATTTGCTAAATTTTCATTTTCTATATTAATTATAGTTTCCATTGAACACACCTTACTTTCATATATAATTATAGCATAATTCCGAGCAATTTAGTAATTCTATGACAAAATTTTAATTTTTTGTTTCAATTCACAATTTTTATGGTATCATTATATTAGTGATTAGTTGTTTATCAACTTTTACTATTAGGAGTTTTGAATAACCTTTGTTATCGCTCCAGAGATGAATCTGCTCGAACTTTCGAGCATTATGATAAATATCAAATTCAGAAATGGATTTGATTTTTTTGTGTTTAAGAAAGTGAGAGTGATTTGTTAATGGTAAATGTTATTAAAAAAGAAAACCCAATTGATAATACTTTGAAAAAGAAATTAGAATTTATTTGTAGTTTTTGTAATACTACTCCTACTTTTTATAATGGTAGTATTAGAACTATTGAACATACAAATTTAATGTATGTCGAGCCTCATAGAGTGATTATCAAAGGCATTACTTTTTTAGTTTTTAATTATAAGTAATATATGTGCGAATAAATTTAAAGAACATTAAAAAATAAAAAATTTAAAATATAATTATGGGAATCAGGAATTGAAGGTGGAAGGATATTATGTAAGTACAGTAAGGATTAATAAAAATATGGTAAAAGATACATACAAAATCAAGAATTAGAAGATCAACTAAAAGATAAAGGAAATTGATAGACTAAAAAGTAACTATTTAGTAGTTGATAGTATCCATTTTTATAGAGTTTAAAGAAAATCCACCCTTTTTAAGAGTGGATTTTTATTTACAATTCTTCTTTATTTATTTCTATTAAACCTCGTTTAGTTAATTTGAAAACTTTATCTGCTACTTCTTTTATATATTTACGATCGTGTGAAACACTGATTATAGTACCTGTAAATTCTTTTAATTTATTTCTAATGATTGGATTAGAGAGTGGGCTTACATTTCTTGTTGGTTCATCTAATATTAATACATTATATTGTTCTAATATTAATTTAACTAAAAACAATTTAGCTTTAGATCCACCACTTAATAAGTTAATATCATCCATCATTTCTTCTTTAGTGAAATTCATATTTCCTAAAAAAGTTCTTGCTTTAGTAACAGTTTCTTTATCTTGATTATTACATAAAAAATCAATAGGTGTTTTATAACTAGACAAAATATCATCATAATTTTGTGGCATATATCCAACCGTAATATCATCTCTTGTGGATAATATGTTAATGATTTCTTTTAATAAAGTAGTTTTCCCAGTTCCATTTTCACCAATAATTACAATATGTTCATCACCTATTACTTTTAAATTAATAGGTGATGATAGAATTTTATTATTTATTTTTAGTGAATAATTTATCAATTCAAGAATAGGTTTATATTTAGGTATAAAAACTGTATCAAATTTAAAATTTATATTTTCTTCTACCTCTGGTATTTCTGTTATTTCTTTATTTTCTAATTTTTTCTCCTGATGTTTTAAACTGTGCATTTTCCTTTTTAACATTTTTGCTGCATGTGGATATTTCCTTGAGATATTTTCTTGTTGATATTCTACTTTTGATATTATTTGCTTTAATTTATCTCCTTGTTTTTTTAAAATTCTTTTTTCAAAATATGCTATTTGAGTTTGATGTTCGATATGTTTAAGTCTTATTTCTACATAATCATCATATTTTGTTTTTATTAACGTATGTTTACATTCTTGTTTCTTTTTTAATTGTTCTAAATGCAAAATGACATTAGCAGTATTAGATAAGAATGTTTCATCATGAGATACAAAAATGATAGGTTTATTAGTATTAATTATAAATGATTCAAGCCATTTTAATGTATTTAAGTCTAAATCGTTTGTTGGTTCATCTAATAATAAAATATCAGAGTCATCAAGTAGAAGTTTTAATATTTCAATTTTTACTTTTTCTCCTCCAGATAATAGGTTTATGTTATTATTGAGAATATCTTCTTTTATGTTTAATTTGTTTAATAAATGATAAAAAAGGTTTACTTTATTATAGTAATCATCATCATTAATAAACAAATAGTTTTTTACTAATAAATCTTTATTTTTATAATCAATAATTTGTGGCAAATAACCTATGTTATGGTTATGTGAGTTTATAGTACCATTGATATGTGCATAATTACAATTATTAGCTAAACATTGTAAAAGAGTTGATTTTCCATCTCCTTCTTCCCCAATAATGGCTAATTTGTCATTTTGGTTAAGAGTAAAAGATAAGTTTTTTATTAAATATCTTGTGCCAATACTAATATCGAGGTTTTTCGTTTCTAACATTATATTATGCCTCCTTTATTTTTTAGGCATAATCAAAGTTTATGCCAACTTATGATATTATTCTCATTTTTTCACCTCCAAGAATAGAATTAGATTATTATTTTAATTATTATACCACATAGTGTATATATTTTTTATATAAAGATGATATAATGAGATATAGGAGGAATTTATGAAAAAAAGAAACAATGAAATAATTTGGTTAATTTTATTTATGGTAATATTTATTGGTTTAAGTTATTATATAATTTTACCACCATTAAATATTCAAAGTCCTAGTTTTTGGGTTTATATTTTCATGAATATTATAGTTTTTTCTATTATTAAATTTATTGGATGCATTGACATGAAAACAGGCGCTTTAAAAACAAAACGTGTATCTAAAATAACGAAAGGATTTTATATTGGAGTAGCAGTAGTTTTTTTAGGAATCATTGTTATAAATATTATTGTTTCTCCCTTATTTAATTCATCGAGCTATGCTAAAAGAATTACAATTAGGGAAAATGGAAATTTTTCAGAAGAAGTAGCAGAAGTTGATTTTAATACGATCCCATTATTAGATAAGGATTCTAGTCAAAAACTAGGAGATCGTGTTATGGGTGAGATGACAGATCTAGTGAGTCAATTTTATGTTTCCAATTTATATACTCAAATTAATTACAATGATGAGGTAGTAAGAGTAACACCTTTGGAATATTCGGGAATTATTAAATATTTTACGAATCGTAGCAAAGGTGTAAAGGGTTATATCATTGTAAGTTCAACTGATGGTAAAGCAGAATTAGTTCAGTTAGAAAAAGGTATGAAATATATGCCATCAGCAATGTTTAATGAGAAATTAGAACGAAAACTTAGATTTAGTTACCCAACTGAGATTTTTGGAAGTGCTAACTTTGAATTAGATGATGATGGAAATCCATATTGGGTAGTACCAACCATCAAATATACAGGAGTGGGTTTAAAAGAAGAAATTACAGGAGTAGTAGTATTAGATCCTATTACTGGTAAATCTACTAAATATAAAGTAGAAGAGGTTCCAACTTGGGTTGATCATGTATATTCAGCAGGATTAATTTTGGAACAGGTAGATAATTGGGGATTATATAAAAATGGATTTATTAATTCACTTTTTGGTCAAAAAGATGTAGTTGTAACTACAGAAGGATATAATTATTTGACTATGAATGATGATGTATATTTGTATACAGGTATTACTTCAGTAGCAAGTGATCAATCTAATTTAGGATTTATTTTATGTAATATGAGAACTAAAGAAACTGTATATTATTCAGTTCCTGGAGCAGAAGAGTATTCCGCGATGGAAAGCGCTAAAGGGCAAGTTCAACAAATGAATTATACATCTACTTTCCCACTACTAATTAATTTAGAAGGAAGACCAACTTACTTAATTTCTTTAAAAGACAAAGCTGGACTTGTAAAGATGTATGCTTTTGTAGATGTGCAAGATTATCAAAGAGTGGTAGTCACGGATTCTGCTAAAGGAATCGATGTAGCAGCCAGAAATTATTTAACATCAAATCCAGTAACAGATACAACGGAAATACAAGAAAAAGAAATTATAATAAGTAGTATTACTTCCTCTATTATTGATGGTAATACCTATTATTATTTAAAAGATAATGAAGGGAAAAAATATAAAGTATCGATTAAAGTAGATGAAGATTATATACCATTTATGGTAAGTGGGACTAAAATAAAAATTGGCTATAAAACAGAAGAAGAAGTAATTAATATAGTAAAGATCATTAGATGATAATGATCTTTTTCTATGTAAAAAAAATACGGTATGATATAATTTGACTGGAGGTTATTATGATAAAAATAGAAAATGTGAAGAAGAAGTTTATAAAAACAAATAAGAAAAAGAAAAAAGAAAGCTTTTTTGCAGTAAATGGTGTATCCTTTACAACCCACGATAATGAAATCATTGGTATTTTAGGGCCTAATGGTGCTGGGAAAACGACGCTTCTTAGAATTATTGCTGGCATTATGAATGCGACTAGTGGAGAAGTATTAATAGATGATATGAATTATAAAGAAAATGCTATTGAAATTAAGAAAGGAATTGCTTTTTTATCGGGTAATACTAAATTATATGAGAGAATTTCTCCTTACGAATTATTAAAAATGTGTGGAAAATTTTATGAAGTTGATGATAAAGAAATTGAAAAAAGAATTAATAAAATTTTTGAAATTTTAGATATTGATAATTTTAGAAATAATAGAATAGGTAATTTATCCACAGGACAAACTCAAAGAGTTGGTATTGCAAGATGTTTGATTCATGATCCTAAATATTATATTTTAGACGAAGCAACTAGTGGACTTGATGTCGTTTCTAGTCAAGTGATTTTAGATTTTATTAAAAGTGAAAAAGAAAAAGGTAAGACTATAATTTATTCTACTCATTATATGGAAGAAGCAGAAACTATTTGTGATCGTGTGATTTTGATGAACAAAGGTAAAATTATTATTGTAGGAACGCCGGAAGAAATAAGGAAAAAAACTAATACTAACACATTACGCGATGCATTTTTTTCTTTAATAGGGGGTGTAAAAAGTGAAGATTAAAACAATTTGGGAGATATTTAAAAAAGAAATAAGGGATATTTTACGCGATAAAAAAACGCTAAGAATGATGGTTTTAGTTCCTCTTTTTCTATTTCCTGTTATTATTATTTTTATGAGTTATATTTTTGAAACTTTGGATAATCAAAGTATTGATAATTTTAATAAGATTGGAATTAATTTTGAAACTAATGAAATTATGAATTCTATTGTTGATGAATTAGATATAGAAACTACTTATGCTACTTTGGAGGAATTAGAAACGATGTTGGATGATGGTAGTATTAATGCTTATATAACTAATAAAAATAATTTATATACTATTTATTATGATGAATCTGATATTCAAAGTATTAATGCCTATGGGTTAGCTAGTACTTTATTAGAAAATTATAAAGTCATTCTACAAGATAAAATTTTAACGGAACAAAGTGTTAATTCTAACGAAGTAATCAATGTAATACAAGTATCAGAGGTTAACGTATCAAAAACAAATAGTTATTCCTCTCAAATAATTAATATGTTACCTATATTTATCATTATGGCTATTACGTTAGCAGCTACTTATCCGGCAATTGATGTAACTGCGGGGGAGAAAGAGCGTGGTACTCTAGAAACGCTTCTTACTTTTCCAATTAAAAATAGTGAACTAATTATTGGAAAATATTTAGCTGTAGTAGCGTCAGCGGTTTTTTCGGCAATTATAAGTTTTATTGCAACTTTTGGATCTTTCTTGATAATTCAAGAGAATTTATCTATTTATGCAACTAGTAAAATAACGTTATCATTATCTTCTAGTATAGCTATTATTTTAGTTTTAGTAGTATATTCATTATTTATTAGTGGATTAACCATTGCTATATCAAGTTTTTCTAAAAGTTTTAAAGAAGCACAAAATGCTTTAACACCAGTTAACTTTTTACCAATTATTCCAATGTTTATTATGATGATAGGAATTAATAGCAGTTATTTTATTTCTCTTATTCCATATTTAAATTTTAGTTTAGCTATTAATGATATCTTAAATGGGAACGTGAATTTAATTTTTATGCTACTTATGTTTTTATCGACTATTATATATGCTGGCATTATGATTTTCACTATTGTTAAATTATATAAATCAGAAAAAATATTATTTAGTAGGGATTAAAATAAATTTATGATATAATTTATATATAAATTATTTGAAAACAGGTGATTAAATGAAAAAAGTAGTATATACTTTGTTAATAGTTTCTCTGTTAATCATTGCCACGGGATGTAATAATAAAGATACAGATGAATCTAAATTTAAAGAAGAATATGAATCTTTAAATCATGAGTATTTAGCAATTGATATTAGTAAGGATAATAATATTAAATATTCCACCGTTAATGAAGTTGTTGATATTTTACAAAATGGTACAGGAATTATTTATTTAGGAAATCCTTTTGACGCGATGAGTAGGAATGTGGTTCCTGTGTTATTAGAATCTGCAAGTGAATTAGGAGTAGAAGAAATTTATTACTTGAATATAAAGAATGAAGATAGTACTGATCAAATGGATTCACTTACTCCTAGTATGGAGGATTATAAAATATTGTTAGATACTTTGAAAGATAGTTTAGAGCATTATAAATTAGAAGAGGATACTATGAATCCTGTTAATGAAGACGACAATATTATTGTTATCCCCACTGTTATTTTTGCGTATGAAGGAGAGGTTGTCGGAATCCATACTAATAGTGTAAAAACGCATGTTGATCCTAATAACTTGTTAACAAATGATGAAAAAAATGAATTAATGGATATTTATATTAATTACATACATAAAGTATTAAATGATGTTTGTACGGAAGAGTGTTAGATATGAGTAATTTAAAAGAGTTGAATGAAATAGTATCGAATATAGAAATTACGGAAAGAGGATTATTTTCTTTTTATAAAGATGAATTAGTTATGGTTTATCCTTTTTATGAACCTAAAATAGAAATAAAAGAGAAAGACAATAATTATGATATAAAAATATCGAATGAATATAGGCTTTCTTCTTATATAAAAGTAGAATCTCTTGTAAATAATAAAATATATTTAATTCCATTTGAAGAAATAGGATTAAAAAAAGAACTTTATACTAAGCCTGTGTTAAACACTAATTTGGATTATGTGCTTGATTCAAAAAAGTTCGATGATCCTTGTTTAATAGAGAAGAGTAATTTGCTTCGAACTAAATATGAAGACTTTAAAGATAGCTATACTTTAGAAGATATTTTTGATGAGATTATATCCTCTTTATTATTAGAAATACGAATGGCATATTTATCTAATGATAAGATAAGATTGGATTTAATAAAAGATTACTATGATTATTTAAAATTACAATGTTTAGATAAATCTATGATTTATAATGATGCTTTTAGTAATTTAAAAAACAATTTAAAAAATAAAAGTGATACTGAAGTAAAAGATATAGTTCTTGATATTTTAAAAAAATATGATCATATAAATTAGATAGGAGTAGATAATTATGAAAAAAATTAGTCTAAGAAATATTGATAAGAAAAAATTAGAATCAAGAATAAATAAAATTCCATATATTTTTATATGGATATTAATGTTTACTATTACTCCGATAGGAGTATGGTTCTTTATTATAAGAGTCAAGAAAAATAAGCGTAGGATGTACAATTGGGGAAGAAATTTAACTGGAATTGGATTATTTATTTTGTTTATAGTTGGAGTGGGATTGTATTCTTTTCTAAAAGACGTTATTGATTTATATAATAGTGGCATGTCTTTAGATATGATTAATCTTATTCCTGAAGATGTTCATTTATATATTATAGGAATTATTATGCTTACTTCTTTTATTGTAGGAGGACGTATTTTAATTAGAAAAGCTAGAGTGGAACAAATATATACCAAATCTATCAATTTAGATCATGAGACATCTATTAAAAAAATAAGTGAAAAATTAGATTTATCTATACATGACGTAAAAGAAAATATTATAGCACTTAAAGATAAGGCTTATTTAATACCTATTGAAATAGATTATAAAAAGAATAAAATAATATATAAAGAGAAAGAAAAAGATTCATTTAATACAAAAGAAATTTCTAAAAAGAAGCCAAAAGTAGATATGGTTCAATGTAAGAAATGTGGTGCTATTGTTCCATTAAGATTAGATGAATATGTGGAATGTGATTTTTGTGGCAACGGTTTAATTGGAGAAGATAATAATTAAGTATTATCTTTTTTTATGCTTTTTTTCATATTTTTAATTGTGATTTCATCAACAAAATGTTCTATTTTTTCTACTTGTTCTAATTTAAAATTAGATTTATTTAACTTTTTAAAAAACGAAGTTAACGTATTATGACGTTCTAAGTAAAACTTTCCTAATTTTTTCCCTTCTTTTGTTAATGTTATATGTCCATATTTTTGAAAATTAACTATGTTTAATTTGCTCAATCGATTAATCATTTTGGATACCGATGGTGCTTTAACGTTTAAAAGGGTAGATAATTCTGTTACTGAAATATTATCGTTATTTATAGTATTTCTGTAAATCATTTCAATATAGTCCTCCATAGCGGAAGTTATTTTTATATGTTCTTTCAAATTGTATCCGGTTAAAGTATAATACTTTTCACTATTCATAAGCCCATGCTCCTTTTGGGGAAATACATATATTATATTAGATTAGAGTTAGATAAAGGAAACTTCTAACCTAATATATGAGGAGGATAAATAATTTATGAAAGAGATGAGCTTATATGATGTTCCAATTGGAAATAAAGCTGTTATTAAAAAAGTTATTTCTAGTGGTAGTATTAGAAGAAGATTATTAGATATTGGGTTAACTCCAGGGACAGTAGTAGAAAGCACCTTAATTAATCTAGGGGGTAATTTAATTGCTTACATGATTAGGGGAGCACTAATTGCAATACGTGATGACGATGCTAGAAATATTTTGATAGAGGAGATTTAGTTATGAAAAAGCAAAAGAAAAAAAATACTAAGGTGGATAAAGTTGTCGCTTTAGCAGGAAATCCTAATGTCGGGAAAAGTACAGTATTTAATGCTTTTACTGGATTAAATCAACATACAGGTAATTGGCCAGGAAAAACTGTCAGTAATGCTAGTGGAGATTTTAGATATAAAGATCATTTTTATAAAATATATGATTTACCAGGTATTTATTCTATTTTAGCTCATTCACAAGAAGAAGAAGTGGCTAGAGATTTTATATGTTTTGGCGATAGTGACTTAACAATAGTAGTATGTGATGCATGTTCGTTAATGCGAAACTTAAATTTGGCTCTTCAAGTGATGGAGATAACTAATAATGTCATAGTTTGTATTAATTTGATAGATGAAGCTAAAAAGAAAAAAATCAATATCAATATTGATAAATTAAAAGATATATTAGGAGTGGAAGTTATTGCAACTAGTGCTAGATCTGGTAAGGGATTGGATGATCTTGCTAAAGCAATGGATCAATATAGTTTTAATCCAAATCCTAAAGCAATAAAAGTTAAATATCCTAAAGAATTAGAACATGCTATTCATATTATTGAACCGGTGATAAAGGATAAAATAAATAATAAATTAGATAGTAGGTGGGTAGCTTTAAATTTAATTAAGGATGATAATAATTTTATAGATTTAATAGAAAATTATTTAGGTTATTCACTTGTAGATAATGAAACTAGAACTTTTATTAATAAAGCTAAAAAGTATTTGTTAGATCATGATATTATAGTAACAGAAATTGAAGATATGATTGTAAAATCAATTAATGATTTAGCAGAGGCTGTTAACAATCAAGTAGTATCTTATGAGACATTAGATTATAATAAGCGAGATCGTAAGATCGACAAAATTTTAACTAATAAAATAACAGGAATCCCAGTTATGCTGTTATTGTTTGGATGTATTTTCTGGTTAACAATAAAGGGAGCCAATTATCCTTCAAGTTTTCTTAATCATTTGTTTTTTAGCATTGAAAAAGATATGTTTTTATTTTGTAATTCTTTTATGCCAGTTTGGCTTAGTGATATGTTAGTTTATGGTATATATAGAACACTAGCTTGGGTAGTATCGGTAATGTTGCCTCCAATGATGATTTTCTTTCCTTTATTTACGTTGTTAGAAGATTTGGGATATTTGCCTAGGATTGCTTTTAATGTAGATAAGTTTTTTAAGAAATGTTCTTCTTGTGGAAAACAAGCTTTAACAATGGCGATGGGATTTGGATGTAATGCTGTAGGTGTTTGTGGAGCTAGAATTATTGATTCACCTAGAGAAAGATTAATTGCAATAATTACAAATAGTTTTGTTCCTTGCAACGGGAAGCTTCCTACTTTAATAGCGATTATCACAATGTTTTTAGTGGGAGTAGGAACAGGTAATTCATTATTAAGTGTTGTTATTTTAATGCTAGTTATTATTTTTGGGATATTTATGACTTTTGTTATTTCTAAAATCTTATCTAAAACTATTTTAAAGGGCTTACCTTCTTCTTTTACTTTAGAATTACCTCCATACAGAAAACCACAAGTAATAAAAGTAATTATTAGATCTGTTTTAGATAGAACAATTTTTGTTTTAGGGAGGGCAGTATCTATTGCGATTCCAGCTGGATTAGTGATATGGCTTATGGCTAATGTTAAATTTAATTCGATTTCTATTTTAACGTATACTGCTAATTTTTTGGATCCTTTTGCTAGTCTTTTAGGAATGGATGGTGTTATTTTGCTTGCCTTCATTTTAGGATTTCCAGCGAATGAAATAGTAATACCTATTATTATTATGAGTTACATGGCTACAGGAAATTTAACTGATTTTAATAATTTAAGTGAATTAAAAAATTTATTAATAGATAATGGATGGACTATTACTACTGCTATTTCTGTAATGTTATTTTCTTTGATGCATTGGCCATGTTCGACTACTTGTCTTACTATAAAAAAAGAAACTAAGTCAAATAAATGGACGTTAATTTCTATATTAGTACCTACTTTATGTGGAATTATTGTATGTTTTGTTTTTAATTTTATAGTTAATTTATTCATATAAAAAGACCATTTTTGGCCTTTTTATTTTAATTTATATTCTTTAAATCCACCTAATACATTTATTACTTTATATCCTTTTTTTTGCAATTCATTACATGTTGTTTTACTTCTACTACCGTATTCACAATATATATAATAGGTATCGCTTTTATTAAGATAAGAATCAGGGTTAGTGAGTAAAAAGTTCATAGGAATATTAATAGAAGTCGGGATGCTACCTAAATTAAATTGATAATTATCACGTATATCAATTATTTTTATTTTAGGTATTAGTCCTTTTAATTCGGTCGTAGTAATATCATTGGACATAGTGTATACCTCCATAGTATTATATGCAAATAAATATTAAAAGTTAAAAAAAGAAGCTATTTTTTGCTTCGTTCTTTTAAGTATTCATCATATGTTGTTTTACGATCGATAAATCCATCTTCAGTTAGTTCGATAATGCGGTTAGCAATGGTTTCAGTAAATTGATGATCATGCGATGAAAAAATTAATTCCCCATCATATTTAATTAATCCATTATTTAGAGAAGTAATACTTTCTAGATCTAAATGATTGGTAGGTTCATCTAATATTAAGAAATTTCCTCCTTCTAACATACATTTAGAAAACATACATCTAGCACGTTCTCCTCCAGATAAAACCGGTACTTTTTTGAATACGTCGTCACCAGAGAATAACATTCTTCCTAAAAAACTTCGTAAAACGGTTTCGTCGTCAATATGATAAAAACTACCGATCCATTCCATAATGGTTTCATCTTTGGTAAAAAATTTAGAATTATCTTGTGGATAATAAGATGGAGTAATAGTTTTTCCCCAAGTAATATGACCACTATCAGCCTCTAGTTCTCCCATTAAAATTTTAAATAAAGTAGTTTTAGCAATATCATTACTTCCAACAAAAGCAATTTTATCTCCTTTTTGAACTGTAAAACTGACATTATTTAAAACTTTTTTTCCATCTATAGTTTTATTTAATTTAGTGACCATTAATATTTCTTTACCAGAAGGACGTTCTGGTTTAAAATCTATAAATGGATATTTTCTAGAAGAAGGCACTATCTCGTCCAATTCTATTTTTTCTAAGATTTTCTTTCTTGAAGTAGCTTGTTTTGATTTAGAAGCATTAGCAGAAAATCTAGCAATAAATGCCTGCAATTCTTTTATTTTTTCTTCTTTCTTTTTGTTTGATTCTTTCATTTGTTTTAATGCTAATTGGCTAGATTCATACCAGAAATCATAATTTCCCATATATAGTTTAATTTTTCCATAATCAATATCAGCTATATGAGTACAGACTTTATTTAAAAAATGACGGTCATGAGATACCACTATTACAGTATTATTAAAATTAATAAGAAATTCTTCTAACCAATTAATAGCATCAATATCTAAATGATTGGTAGGTTCGTCTAATAATAAAATGTCAGGAGTACCAAATAAAGCTTGTGCCAATAATACCTTTACTTTTTGATTATTAGGAATATCTTTCATTAATTCATAATGAAATTTTTCATCTACTCCTAAATTATTTAAAAGAGTAGAAGCTTCACTTTCCGCTTCCCAGCCATTAAGTTCAGCAAATTCAGCTTCTAAATTGCCTAATTTTATTCCATCTGCGTCAGTAAATTCAGTATGAGAGTAGAGTTCTTCTTTTTCTTTCATAATATTATAAAGTCTACTGTTTCCCATAATTACAGTATCAATCACTTTTTCATTGTCATAAGCATAATGATCCTGTTTTAATACTGCAATTCTTTCCCCTTTAGTTATTATAATATCTCCATGAGTTGTTTCAATTTCTCCGGATAATAATTTTAAAAAAGTACTTTTTCCAGCACCATTGGCACCTATGAGACCATAACAATTTCCTGGAGTAAATTTAATATTAACATCTTCAAATAGAGTTCTTTTTCCAAATGTCAGAGTTACATTATTTACTTGTATCATAAAAACCTCCTAAAACTTTTTCCATTGTACTATAAAAGTAATTTTTTAGCAAATAAGATAATTAAAAAAGTAATCATATGATTACTTTTTTAATATTTTTTCTTTCATTAAATCATATTGTTTATATAAATATTGAACACTATTTTCTAAGAAAAAATAGTGAATTACATAAAATATTAAAAAAATTAGTACAATAATGGTTATGATAAAAAATAATGGATGATATAAAGTTAATAAAATAAAAATAATAGTAAAAAGGCCATAGAATAATGTAACTAATAAATGAATTAGTCGTTCATGTTGAAAAAAATTAATTTTTATTAAATGTTCTTCAAGATCGTTTTTCGTAATTTTATCATGATTTAATTTATTATCCATTTTTTTAATATAGTTACTTAAATAATTTTTCACGTTACCACTCCTAAACAGATTTGAAGTAACCATTTTGGACATATTTAGTTTCTGTCACTATGATAAAAGCTTGTTTATCTATTTTTCTAATGATATTTTTTAACTCATTTAAACGGCTACTATCTATTTCTAATAATAACATAAATTTATCGGTTTTGTCATCCTTTCCTTTAACATCTAATACACTAACAGCAAATCCTTTCTCTCTTAATTTATTGCTCATATCATGTTTAGCCGTTATTATTTCAAATGAGAAAGTCGTTTTAATGAATTTATTAGATATGATACTTCCAATATAAGTTCCAGCAGCAAATCCTAGGGAATAAGATATAGCTATCCAAATACTATCAGCATCAGTATTTAACGCTTCTCTTACAATGATAAACCATACAAAAACTTCTACGAACCCAATCATACTGGCGTAGATAGCTTTTCCTTTTACCGTAATGATAGTTCGAAATGTTCCAAGCGAAACATCGATGATTCTAACACTAAAAATTTTAATACACAAAAGTAATAATTCCATATAATTCACCATTTATATTGTTAACTATTTTTGTTGTTTTATCAGCAAATCTTTTTTAGTTCTACTTTTAAAATAAAATAAAATGTACTATAATAATAAAAGGTGATAGAGTATGATGGAAATGATTGATTCTTTTGTTCAATTAATGATTTCATATTTACAACAGTTTGGGGTTCCTTTTGGAATAGGATTAATTATTTTAGAATCAATTATTCCAGTTCTTCCATTAGCTGTGTTTATAGCTTTTAATATGATGGCTTTTGGAGAAGTAATAGGATTTATTATTTCGTGGGCGGCTACTTGTGCAGGATGTGTTCTATCCTATTTTTTCTTTTCTAAACTGTTTAGTAATTATTTTTTAAAGAAGACTTCTAAAAGGGAACAGTTAGATAAAATTATGAAGCAAATAAAAAATATTGAATTTAGTAAGTTAGTTTTAATTGTTGCTTTGCCGTTTACTCCAGCATTTCTTGTTAACATAGCTTGTGGATTAGTGAATGTTAAATTTAAAAAGTTTATAGCAGCCATATTAATTGGTAAATTATCTATTGTATATTTTTGGGGATTTGTTGGAAAGAGTTTATTAGAAAGTATTACAGATATAAAAACAGTTATTATTGTAGTTGTATTATTATTAGTTAGTTATTTATTGTCAAAGATTGTTAATAAAAAATTAAATCTTGAGTAGGAGGATGTATGGAAATAGCAATTCTTATTGTATTAATTATTATAGTTGTATTAGTAATTATTTCATTATTTAAAGGAGTAAACGAAGGAAATATTACCGAAAGATTAGGAAGATTTGAGGTTAATATTAATAAGGAAATTCATGATTTCCAGACAGATTTAAATAAAAATATCAATGAAGATTTTGATAAATTAAATTTAAGGTTAGAAGAGAGATTAAACAATATAAATGATAAGGTAAATGAGCGACTTGATCAAAATTTTGAAAAAACAAATAAAACGTTTACAAATGTTTTAGAACGTTTAAGTAAAATTGATGAGGCTCAGAAGAAAATAGATGGATTATCTAACGATATTGTATCTTTACAGGGAATTTTAACTGATAAGAAAACAAGAGGAATTTTTGGAGAAGTAAATTTGAAACATATTTTATCTAATGTTTTTGGAGAAAATAATAGTAAAATTTATTCTTTACAATATACTCTTCCCAATGGTACTATTGCAGATTCTATTTTGTTTGCACCAGAACCCTTAGGAACTATTGCTATCGATTCCAAGTTTCCGTTAGAACATTATCGAATGATGGTGGATAAAAAATTACCAGTAGAAGTTCGAAATGGTTATGAAAAACAGTTTAAAAATGATGTTAAAAGGCACATTGATGCAATTCATGATAAATATATCATACCTGGTGTGACTAGTGATCAAGCAATTATGTTTTTACCAGCAGAAGCCATTTTTGCAGAAATTAATGCTTATCATTCTGATATTATTGATTATGCATATAAAAAACGAGTATGGATTACTTCTCCAACGACTTTAATTTCTACTTTAACAGTGATTCAAATGATTATAAAAAATATGGAACGAGATAAATATGCTTCTATTATTCATGATGAATTAAATAAGTTGGGGATCGAATTTAGTCGCTATAAAGAACGTTGGGATAAATTAGCAAGAAGTATTCAAACTGTAAATAAGGATGTTGAAAACGTGTCAATTACTACAGATAAAATAAGTCGAAAGTTTGATGTAATAAGTGGTGTAGAGATGGATAAAATAACTATTGGTGATCATAGTGACAATAGTAACTAATATTTTCATTATCATTAATATTTTGTTATCAGGATATTATTTGTATTTACATTGTTTACCCTTTGAATTAGGTAAAATAATACTTGGAATAGTGTCAATATTGTTAATAATTGTTCCTCTTATAATTGAAAAGTTTTGTAAATTGAAAATAGAGAAGTATATAAAGACAATTTATTACTTCTTTTTATTCATTGCTTTTATTTTAGGGATACTATTTAGTTTCTATTATAGTACAGCTTATTTTGATTTGATTGTGCATTTTTTATTTGGTTTTTTTGCTTCTATTATATTATCTAATAATATTAAAGTATCTAACTGGAAGAAATGGATTATTGTTATTTCTTGTGTATTGTTATTAGGATTTCTTTGGGAGTTTTTAGAATTTTTAAGCGATATTTGTTTTGGTACTGATCATCAAAGAAAAATAAGTGGTGCTACTGACACGATGACAGATTTATTAATTTCTGCTTTAGGAAGTTTTGTTGCTGTAGGTTATTTTTACTTTATGAATAAAATAAAAAATAAATTACATAATATTATTGATATTTCATAATAAGATTAATTAGGTGATAAAATGATTGCTAGAATATTTTTCTTTCTTTTAGGATTTGGACTTACTGTCATTGGTTTTATCTATATGATTAGTTATTTGAATCTTCTTACGATGGGATATACTTTTTTAGATTATTTGATATTTATTTCTAAAAGATATGAATGTATTGTAGCAATTATTGGATTTTTAATGATTACGTGTTCAATTTTTAAAGGAGGAGATAACATTGATATATGTTTATGATATTATTTTAAATTGGACTGATGAAGATAAAATTTATGAATTTTTTGAATGGGAATTCAATGATGATTTAGAACATATAAAGAAAATCCCACTATTTAAAATAGATGTTAATACTTTTAATGATTTTTTAAATTATGTAGTGAAAGTGGATAATGCTTTTTTAAATAAAATAAAAAACTTAACTGAAATTTATACTAGTGATAAGCTTAATACTATTCCTTATTCGGCTTTAGTTACTGATGGGTGTAGGGCAATAGCAGTAGAATTTGATCATAATGGTTTATTAACTTATCGTAGTAAGTTATTATTAGATGAAGAACAGGATGTTTTAATTTTATCTAATAAATTATTAGAATATAATTTGATTTTAGAAAAAATCAAAAAAAGAAATTGGAATCCTTTTATTACGAGATTGGATGAAGAAATAAAAAAAGTTTTAACGAAAGAGATAACTAGTAGTTATAAAAAAGGTTGTTTTGATAAGATAAAGTATTTATATTTTGAATGCTTTAATAAAGAACAAGATAATGTAGATATTGCTTATCAACAATTACTTACTAGTCTTGAAAGTGAAATTAGTTATCGTCATAATAAACTTTATGAAGTTGTAAAATTATCATATCAAAATAAAAGTTAGAAATTATTTATTATAATTTCTTTTTTTGATATAATGAAATTGGTGGTAGTATGAAGTTATCTTTAGTTATACCTTGTTATAATAAAGAAGAAAATATTAGTTTATTTTATGATAATATGCAACAACAGGACAATAAGCAGTTGGATTGTGAACTTATTTTTATTGATGATGGAAGTAGTGATAATACTTTAGATAAATTAAAAGACTTAGGAAAATCGGATAAAAGACATGTTAAAATAATTTCTTTTTCTAGACATTTTGGAAAAGAAGCATCGATATTAGCTGGTTTAGAACATGTTAAAGGAGATTATATAGCGATAATAGATCTAGATGAATTACAAGATTTTAAAATTGTTTTAGAGATGTTAGATATTTTAGAAAAAGATAGTTATTATGACAGTGTAGCAGTATATTTAAAAGAATATAAAGAGAATAAACTTATTTCTTTTCTTAATAATAATTTTAATGATGCTTTATTGAAATCTGGATTAACTGATATTCGATTATGTCGAAGAAATGTGGTTGATGCTTTTTTATCATTAGGAGAGAATAATCGTTTTTCAAAAAAAATGTTTGCTTGGATGGGGTTTAATACTTATTATTTACCATATAATTTTTCAAGAAAAAAAGTTCCTTTTCCTAAACGTAATTTTTTTCATGTTTTTATTTCGAATGTTAGGGAAATAGTGGCTTTTCATACTAGTTTATTAGAAATACCTATGATTATGGGAATTATTTTTCTTGCGTTAAGTTTATTCAGTTTTATTGTTTTTATATTAACGATGAATGCTAGTTTAGGCATTTCTACTTTAATTTTATTTATTAGTTCTATTCAATTTTTGGTAATAGGAATTGTATGTGAATATCTATCACAAATGCATGTTCAATCTAAAAACAGACCTATATATATTGTAAAAGAAAAAATAAATTTGAAATAGTATGAGGATGGTATGAAAGTTCAGTTATTAAACATTCTAAACAAGTATGGTGAGGTTATACGATATTTAGTGGTTGGAATACTGACTACTGTTTTTAGCTTTTTAATATATTATTTATGTTCTAGAGTAGTTAAACTTGATTATAAAATATCGATCATCCTATCTTGGTTTATGACAGTAATATTTGCTTTTTTTAGTAATAAAATAATTGTTTTCAAAAGTAACACGAATTATATAAAAGATTTTTTTGCTGAAATAATTAATTTTTTTAAATATCGTATTTTATCTTTATTAATAGATTTTTTTCTTATGCTTATTTTAGTAGAACTTATTAATATTTACGATGTGATCGCAAAAATAGTGGTTCAAATTGTTATTGTTATTATTAATTATATTTTTAGTAAATTTTTTGTGTTTAATACAAAGGCATAAATTAATTGTTGTAGGTGAAATTATTCGTATTAGGTATTGAAAATAAAAAAATATATAGTATAATAAAATTGATAATGATTATCAATAAGGAAGTGGTATTTATTAGAAATACTAAACAAAAAGAACTGATCATGCAAATTCTTTCTAATGATAAATCACATCCTAGTATAAAAGATATTTATAAGAAAGTTCGCGTTATAGATGAAAGAATAGGACAAGCTACGGTTTATAGGAATATTAATCAATTAGTTAATATGGGAAAAATAAAAAAAATAAGTATTAATGGTGATTGCTTTCATTATGATAGTAACCTTAATAATCATTGTCATTTTGTTTGTAAATCTTGTAACCAAATCATTGACATATTTGATGAGGAGTTGTACGAATGTATTAAAAATGTCAGTCAAAATCATCATGTTACAGTAGAAGAATATGAAGTTATATTTCGAGGTTATTGTGAAAAGTGTAAAAAGTTATTAAGAGGTGACTCTTGATATAGATATAATTTAGAGAGGAAGGAAAAGATTATGGAATTAAAAGGATCTAAAACAGAACAAAACTTAATGACAGCATTTGCTGGAGAAAGTCAAGCTAGAAATAAATATAGTTATTATGCATCAAAGGCTAAAAAGGATGGATATGAACAGATAGCTGCTATTTTTGAAGAAACTGCTAATAATGAGAAAGAACATGCTAAATTATGGTTTAAATATTTACATGGTGGAGATATTCCAGCTACTATGGAAAATTTAGTAGATGCTGCAAATGGTGAAAACTATGAATGGACAGAAATGTATAAAGAATTTGCAGAGGTAGCTAAAGAAGAAGGATTTGATGAATTAGCCTATTTATTTAGCGAAGTAGCAAAAATAGAAAAAGAACATGAAGAAAGATATTTAACTTTGTTACAAAATGTTAAAGATGATAAAGTATTCCACAAAGATGGAGATAAAATTTGGATTTGTAGAAATTGTGGACACGTATATGTAGGAAAAGATGCTCTTGATGTATGTCCTGTATGTAAGCATCCAAGAAGTTTTATGGAAGTAAGAGCAGAAAATTATAAATAATAAGCGTAAAAAGGATTTATGCTAATCCTTTTTTTGTTTACATTGATTTACATTAATAATATAGTAAACTTCTTTACATATAAGGCAAATATGATACAATTATTTTCGTACGATAGAAGAGGAGAATTATTGTGAAAAATAGCATAAAATATTCGCTGTATGTATGTAATATTATTTTAATAGGTTTGATAGCTTTTAATTTATTTTCTTATGATATTGATACTAAGGAAGTAAGAAGTTATTCTTTAGAAACTCAAAATAGAAAATATATTAGTTATTTAGAAATAGATAATTTAACAAGCCATAATTTATTAAATGAATCTATGAAAGAAGAGCCTGAAGAAAAAATAGAAGAAATTAAAGAAATAAAGGAAGAAAAAATAACGCCAATAAAAAAAGAAGAATTACCAAAAGTAGAAAAACCTCAAGTAAATATACCAGTAGAGGAAGAAAGTGAAGATCAAGTAGAAATAACAGAAGAACCATCTAATAACCAGAATGTACTAGAAACATTAGTTGGCTCTCTTACTGGATATGGACCAGATTGTACTGGATGTACAAGTATGCAAACAGCATCTGGTAGATATATTGGAGAGGGCAATATTTATTTTGATGATCCTACTTATGGAAGAATTAGAATTTTAGCTGGAGATTCTTCATATCCTTTTGGTACTATAGTGAAAGTAAGTAATGTAGACTTCTATAATGATGAGCCATTTTATGGTATAGTTTTAGATCGCGGAGGAAATATTGGTAAAGGGAAAAAATTCTTATTTGATTTATTATTTGCAAGTGAGAAGGATGCCGCTAATATGGGTTCTGAAGTAAATATTAAATATGAAATAATTAGATTAGGATACTAATCTTTTTTTATTTTAATTTTTAAAAAAGAATGATATAATAAATTATAATAAGATACGGTAAGTGATTATGGTAAAAAGAGGTGTGTCAAATGAATAAAAAGCGCAGAAAAAAAACTAAAAAGAAAAGAAATAGTCAAGGGTTCACACTAATAGAGATAATAGGAGTAATAATAATAATAGGAGTAATAATGATCATAGGGACGGTAGCAGTAAGTGGGTATATAGAAAGCAG
>CALVYA010000019.1 GCA_944371905.1 uncultured Bacilli bacterium
CAGGATGGAACGAAAGGATTATATTATACTTCAACAAATACAGAAAGAGGGCAGACGGTATATTATTTTAGGGGAGCAGTAGAGAATAATTATGTATATTTTGCGGGATTCTACTGGAGAATCATAAGAATCAACGAAGACGGGTCTGTTAGATTAATTTATCAGGGAAAGACTCCTGATGCTATGTTTTCTGAAGCTTTAATAGGACAAATTCCTTTTAATAATAATACAGAAGATAATGCTTATGTCGGATATATGTATGGAACGCCAGGTAGCAACAGTTACGAAGATACACACGCGAATATTAATGATAGTGTAGTAAAAGTAGAATTAGACAATTGGTATGAACAAAATTTATTGCCGTATAATTCCTATATAGCAGATAGTGGATTTTGTGGTGATCGAAGTATATATAAAGAAGAAGAGTTAGGATTAGGATATGGAAAGCATGAAACACTTTATGGTAGTGGAGGTAGAGTTAAAACATCACACCAGCCTCAATTTAAATGTCCACAACAAAATGATTTATATACTTTAAAAAATAATGAAAAAGGAAACAGTGCTCTTAAGTATCCTATTGGCTTAATAACTTTAGATGAGCAAGTATATGCGGGTGCACAAATGGATATTGAAAATATTACCTATTATTTATATATTAATGCTTGGTATTTGACGATGAGTCCATTTGATTTTAATGGAACTTATGCTACTGTTGGTGTTGTCTCCTCTGTTAGTAGATTACAGCGCGGATATCTCTCGTTGACAGATAGAGGTGTACGTCCTGTTATTAATCTTACGCCTGATGTGAAAATAATTAGTGGAGACGGAACTAAAAATAATCCATATACAATTCAACTAGATTAGAAATGTAGATTTATTTTACATTTTTTCTTTTTATATTTTCAATTATTTAATATTATGTTATAATTCTTCTAGAATAGGGTTGATTAGTATGATAGGAAATATTATTAATATAGAAGATAATATAGTTACAGTTAAATTAGCGATTGATGTTACTACTCAAACTAATTTAATTAATATTCATGTAATATTCGAAGATGGAACGAAAAAAATTGTTGGGGAAATTATAAATATTGATGTCAATAATGCTAAAATATCTATTGTTGGAGAAATTGCAGATCATATCTTTTTACCTGGATTTACTAAAAAACCTTCTTTTAAATCAGGTGTTAGAATTATTACCATGGAAGAGCTTGCTCTTTTATTAGGTGAACAGCAAATTACCGATAATGATCAAATATATTTAGGTAGATCTAGTGTTTATACTAATTACCGTATCAATGTTGGAGTTAATAATTTCTTTAGTAATCATTTTGCTATTTTAGGTAATACTGGATCTGGTAAAAGCTGTACTGTGGCAAGACTGATTCAAAATATTTTTACTAGTAATAATTATTTACCTGTAAATGCCAATATATTTATTTTTGATGCCTATGGGGAATATACTAATGCTTTTTCTAGAATTAGTGAAATATCTCCAGTATTAAACTATAAAGTTTATACTACAAATTCCTTATACCCTGACGGAGAATTGTTAAGAATTCCTTTATGGTTATTAGGAATCGATGATATTGCATTATTATTAGATGCTAGCGATCCAGCACAATTATCTATTATTGAAAAAGCTTTGAAATTGGTCCCTATATTACGAAATTCTAATATTACTGAAGATGATCCAGAAGTAATTAAATATCGTAATGATATTGTGGCTAGAGCGTTATTAGATATATTAAGAAGTGGAAAAGATTCTAGTAAAATAAGAGATCAAATTATTGCTATATTAACGACTTATCAAACTAAAGATTTAAATTTAGAAAGTCAAATTACGCAACCAGGATATGTTAGAACTTTAAGACAATGTTTGTATATTGATAAAACCGGTAAAATGCAAGAAATGGAGTTAGTAGTTGATTTTATTTCTACGTTTATAGTGGAGGGATTAGAAATTCCAGATCCAAAAGGAGATATTCCTTACACTTTAAAAGATTTAGAATTAGCACTTGACTTTTCATTGATTTCCGAGGGAGTTTTAAAAAGCGATAAGGTATTTGATTATGCCAATGTTTTAAGTGTTAGATTACATACTTTAATTAATAGTGAATATGCAAATTTTTTTGAATATCCTGAGATGATCGATAGACAGAGTTTCATTGCTAAACTATTAACAACTACAGATGGAAAAAAAGCTCAGATTGTTAATTTTAATATCAATTATGTAAATGATCGTATGGCTAAAACTCTTACTAAAATTATTTCTAAAATGTTATTTGATTTTGCTACAGAATCAAGAGAACGAGGAAGTATTCCATTTCATATTATTATAGAAGAAGCTCATAGATATGTTCAAGCTGATCGCGATACTGATTTATTAGGATATAATATTTTTGATAGAATTACCAAAGAAGGTAGAAAGTATGGAGTATTATTAGGTCTTATTACTCAAAGACCTAGTGAACTTAGTGATACTAGTATTTCTCAATGTTCTAATTTTATTATCTTAAGAACTCTTCACCCAAAAGATTTGGCATATATTAAAGAGATGGTACCTAATGTGAGTGAAGAAATTATTGCTCATTTAAAAACTTTACAACCAGGAAATGCAATCGCTTTTGGATCTGCTTTTAAAGTTCCTGTCGATATAAAAATTGATAAACCTAACCCAGAACCATTAAGTAGTAATAGTAATATAACAAAATTATGGTATGGGGAAAAATAAATCTTTAAAAATATAAAAAACTATGTTACAATGATTTATATAAAAGTATGAGAATAAAAATATTGGAGGAATTATTATGGCTTTAGATAAATTTAAAAATTTCTTTTCAGGTGGAGATACTAGTGAAGTAGATGAAGCATCTACTACTGAATATTATAGTGAACAACCCAGTGATGCTGGAAATAAAATGATGCTTTTAGAACCACGTGCTTATTCTGAAAGTCAACAAATTGCAGATTATTTAAAAAATAGAAGTGCAGTTGTTGTCAATTTAAAAAGAGTAACACCGGATCAAGCAAAAAGAATAGTGGATTTTTTAAGCGGAACTTTATATGCAATAGGGGGAGACTTACAAAAGTTAGGTGGAGGAATTTTCTTATGCACTCCTAATAATATTAATGTAGAAGGAAAAATTTCTGATGATAGTAATCCTACGGGTAAGGGTTCTAGAGGAAGAAAACAAGATAAAGAGGAAGAAGACGAAGAATTTAATTGGTAGTAAAGTTATCAGTAATGAGGTGATGACATGAATAAATTTAGTTATGAGGCTAATGGGTATAATCGTAGCGAAGTTAATAAGTTTATTGATGATGTTATTGCTAATACCGAGTCTATGATAAAAAGAGTCAAGTCTCAGCAATTAGAAATTAATAATCTGAAAGAAGAACTTGTGAAATATAAAAGGATGGAAGATACTGTAAAAGGTTCTATGTATAAAGCGGAAGAAGCAAGTAATAATATAAAAAGACAGGCAATGGATGAGTCTAAGATGATTATAGAAGAGGCTAGACGCAATGCATCACGTATAGTGAATGATGCTCTATTACGAGCTGAAAAAATAGAATTGAAAGCTGATACTTTGGAAAGAAATGTAAGAATATTTAAGAAGAAATTAAAATTAGTAATTGAACAACAACTAGCGGTAGTAGATGAGATAGAAATATTAGACATTGATGATGAATAAGGCATAAATAGTTATGTCTTTTTTTGTTGAATTTTATAGGGATAGGAGTATTACAAGAGAAAGATATTTTTGATAGAATAAAAATATAGATTATTATATTTTGTCAAGTAATGTCAGATCCTAAAAAAAATTAATTGAAAATTCTTGGGGGAGGGGGGTATAATGATATATGTGATAAACTAAAACGGAGTGGTAATATGTATCGAAGTAAAACGAAAGTAATAATAGTAATGATTATTATGATAGTATTTATGGCAGTAGGGTATGCGTTATTATCGACTAGTCTAAATATTAATGGAAGTACAGCGGTTACCTCTAATTGGCAAGTAGAGTTTAGTGATATAAGAACGGTAGAACAAAAAGGAGGAGCCACGAATAAGGTAACACCAACAGTAAGTAAAACTACGGCTAACTTTGAAGTAGATTTAGTCCAACCAGGAGATGAAATTACGTATGAGATAGATATCACTAATTATGGAGATATCGAAGCAGAAGTAAAAGGAGCAACCTATACAGGAAGTGGAAGTGAAGCTATTTATGTAAGGTTTGAAGGAATAAGAAAAGGAACAAGAATAGCAAGTTGTGAAGGACAAAATACATGTCCCAAAGTAACGGTAATAGTAAAAGTAGGGTATGACGCAAGCATCACAAGTGATCCAGAAGAAAAGACGAAAGATATTAGTATTACGTTAGATATCGGACAATATGTACCAAGTAATCCAACACCAGATGGAGAGTTATTGCCAGAATTAAAAGAGCCTCTATTAACAGAAAAAATATTAAATCATAACCAAGTACAAAGCGATGAGAGTATAGATTTTAGTAAGACAAGTGAAGAAGATGGGACGAAAGGGTTGTACTATACTAACACAAATACGGATGATAATAAAACAGTATATTACTTTAGAGGAGCAGTAGAGAATAATTATGTATATTTTGCGGGATTCTACTGGAGAATCATAAGAATCAATGAAGATGGATCAGTTAGATTAATTTATCAAGGTGAAAGTATAGATGCTACAGGAAGTAACGCAACGATAGGAAGTAGTGCATTTAGTATTAGAAATGACAATGCCTATCTAGGATATATGTATGGGACACCAGGTAGTGATACCTATGAAGAGACCCATGCCAATATTAATGATAGCACAATCAAGACAATATTAGATAATTGGTATGAAGAAATTTTATTGAGTTATACTTCTTATTTAGCCGATGATGGATTTTGTGGAGATAGAAATATCTATGAAGGAGAAGGAACCGGATTAGGATATGGAAAGAACGAAACATATTATCAAGTATATAATAGAATAATGACATATCAACCACAGTATAGTTGTCCACAGGAGAATGATCTATATACGACAGATAGTAGTACAAAAGGAAATAAAGTATTAGAGTATCCCATAGGGTTAATTACAGCAGATGAAATAGTATATGCTGGTGGAGTACGGGCTAAAAATAATACAAATTATTACTTATATACAGGTAATTGGTATTGGGCGATGAGCCCTATTGACTTTAATGGACTTTATGCTTATGTTGGTGATGTCACTTCCAACGGTGGTTTGAACTTCAACAGTGTTGACGGTTTAGGAGGTGTGCGCCCGGTCATCAATTTGAGATCTGATGTTGAAATTATATCAGGAGATGGAACTATTTTTAATCCGTATGTCATCAAAACAAACTAAAACAAAAAAACTAGATAATTTTTTATCTAGTTTTTTATGCTGCAATATTAAAGTCTTTAAATAAAGTTCTTTTTTCTTTAGCAGAAACTCTAACTCTAGTTCCATCTGCTAATCTTATCACTTGTAAATTTAATTTTTGTTTACGATTATGAGTGTTTAAAGCATGAGATCTGTCTCTAGCTTTACAATTTGGTTTTCTATTTGATACATTAATTGCCATAAATTCTCCTCCTTCAGTTAATAATACTTGCTTAATAACTTTATCATATTATTCTTTAATAGTCAAATAATATTTTTAAAAATCCTAATTTGTGATAGAATAAAAATAAAGAAAGGGTGATAAGATGTTTACAAGATTATATGTGAAAACAAATTATTCCCTATTATCTAGTTTAATTTCTATAGATAAATTGATTGAAGAATGTGTGAATAAAAAAATTAAAAGTATTGCTATATGTGATGACAATATGATGGGAGTTATGCATTTCTATAAAGCATGTAAGAAGAATCATATTAAGCCTATTATTGGATTAGATATCAAATATAATCAGTATCATATTTTATTGTATGCTAAAAATTACGATGGATATAAGTCTTTAATTAAATTATCTACAATTAGCAGTGAGAGAAGTATTACGCTTGATGATTTAAAAAAATATAATCAAGAAGTAATAACTGTATTGCCATATGCTTCTATAGAATTACTAGATAGTATAAACGCGATATATTCAGATCTATATTTAGGATATAGTAATAAAGAAGAAGAACAAGAGGTAAAAAAAATAAGTAATTATATTGTTTTTATTAATCAAACATTATATATTCATAAAGAAGAAGCGCAATACTTAAAATATCTTTATATGATTAGAGATAATAAAACGATAAGTGATGATATTGATTTTGTTGATCATTACAATTATTTTTTATTTGATGAAGTCATTCATTTAAGTGATGTGGAAGGACTTAATAATTCTAATGTTATTAGTGATCAGTGTAATCTAGAATTTCCAAAACCTAGTAATTTATTACCAATTTATCAAACGGATAATCATGATAGTGATGATTATTTGAAAAATCTTAGTATGAAAGGGTTAAATAAAAGATTAAATAATCATGTTCCTAATACATATAAGGAACGCTTGCTATATGAGTTAGATGTTATTAAAAAAATGGGTTTTTCTAATTATTTTTTAGTGGTTTATGATTTTATTCGTTATGCTAAAAAAGAAAATATTTTAGTAGGACCTGGCCGTGGTAGTGCTGGTGGTTCTTTGGTTGCGTATTCTTTAGGAATTACGGATATTGATCCTATTCAATATGATTTGTTATTTGAACGCTTTTTAAACCCAGAGCGTATTACTATGCCAGATATTGATACTGATTTTCCTGATATTTATCGTGATCAAGTAATTGATTATGTAAAAGATAAATACGGAATTAAAAATGTTGCTGGTATTATTACTTTTGGTACTATGGCTTCAAGATTAGCTATTCGCGATGTTGCAAGAGTTTTAAATATCAAAGGTAGTGAAGTTGATCTTTTGTGTAAATATATTCCAGTAGTTACCAAATTAAAATTAAAAGATTTTTATAAACAAAATGAAGAATTTCGAAGTATTATTGATAGTGATGAGAAGCTACAAAAATTATTTGAAATTGCGTTAGTAATTGAAGGCTTTCCAAGGCACACTTCTATGCATGCGGCAGGAATTATTATGAGTAGAGTAGAATTAGATGAAGTGATTCCTTTAGTTAAAAATAGTGATAATCTTTATTTGTCTGGTTATTCGATGGAATATTTAGAGGAACTTGGGTTATTAAAAATGGATTTTTTAGGGTTGAAGAATCTTACTACTATTATGAATGTAATTAGTGATATTGAAAAAAATGAACATATTAAAATTGATTTTTCTAAAATTCCTTTAGATGATAAAGAAGCTTTAAATATATTTACTACTGCCGATACTTCTGGTATATTTCAATTTGAATCTAGTGGAATGCGCAATTTTTTAAAAAATTTAAAGCCTAATAGTTTTGAAGATATATTTGCAGCCATTGCATTGTTTAGACCAGGACCTGCTGTGAATATTGATTCATATATTAGAAGAAAACATGGGCAAGAACAAATTGACTATATTGATCCCAGTTTAGAAGAAATATTAAAACCTACTTATGGGATTATTATTTATCAGGAACAAATTATGCAAATAGCAAGTGTGATGGCAGGATTTTCGTTAGGTGAGGCTGATATATTAAGACGTGCTATGAGTAAGAAAAAAATGGACGTGTTAAAAAACGAAGAGGATCGTTTTATTACAGGTGCTATTCAGAGGGGATATAGTAAAGAAATGGCTAAAAAGGTATTTGATTTAATACTAAATTTTGCTAATTATGGATTTAATAGAGCCCACTCTGTAGCTTATTCTTTAATTGCTTATAAAATGGCTTATTTAAAAGCAAGGTATCCGAAATATTTCTTTAGTAATTTATTAACTTCCGTTATCGGAAGTGAAACTAAGACTAAAGAGTATATTAACGAAGTAAGAAGTAGAGGAATAAAAATATTGTTACCAGATATAAATGAGAGTATGGGTTACTATAAAGTAGAAGATGAGGGGATAAGGTATCCTTTATCTAATATAAAAAATATAGGAATTGTTACTTGCCGTGATATTATTTCCAATCGCAAAGATAAATTTAGTGATATATTTGATTGCATTTCTAAAATAGTAACTAGAAATGTAAATGAAAAAACAATAGAAACTCTTATTTTAGCATCATGTTTTGATTCTTTTGGATACAATAAGAAAACTCTTTTAAATAATTTAGATAATTTGCTTAATTATGCTAGTCTTACTAAAGATTTAGATCCTTCTTTAGTTATTAAACCAGAAATAGAGGAAATAGATGAGTTTACTAAAGAAGTATTAATGGCAAATGAAAAAAAATTATTTGGCTTTTATTTAAGTGAATATCCTACTACTATTTATAAGGAAAAATTTGAAACTATTGATTTAAGCGACGTAGGTAAATACTTTAATAAGACGATTGATATGTTAGCACTTATCGATAAAATTAAGGTAATAGAAACTAAAAATCATGAAAAAATGGCATTTATTTATGGAAGTGATGAATCAACTACTATGGATTTTACTATGTTTCCTGATGTTTATAGTAAGTATATGGATCTAGAACGCGGAGATGTAGTATTAATTAGGGGCCGAGTAGAAAAAAGGTTAAATCAATATCAAGTGATTGTATTAAAACTACGTAAATTGTCATAAACTTGTTTAATTAGGATATAGAAATATATTCTTTTTTTCTAATAAAATATTTGTTTATCTTTTTACTCGTGGTATAATGATATTGAATCATATGGAGGGATAGTATGGCAAAAAAGAAAAAGAGAAAAGAAGAAAAAAGTAAAAAGTTTCCCTATATGGTAGAACTTTATGGAATTATTTTAATATTATTATCAATATTAGGAATCGGAATGAATAAACCTTTAGGATTAGTTGGTAAGCTTGCTCGTGCTTTTGCTGTGTTTTTAGTAGGATCATGGGATTTGGTACTTTTAGTTGCTTGCTTTTTCCTTGGAGGATATTTATTAATAAAAAGAGAGTGGCCTAAATTATTATCTACTAGAATGATAGGCATTTATATATTAGTGATGGGGATTTTGGTATTTTCTCATTTAAGTTACGTTAATTTAAATAATGGAGAGTCTATTGTTATATTTAAAGAGACACTGAATAATCTTATGAATAATTTTGATTTTATTATGCACGATATTAGTTTTTCTCCTAGTGGAGGGGGATTAATTGGGTGTACTTTGTCAGTTATATTTGATAAATTATTTGATTATTCTGGTACTAAAATAGTAGCAATTGTTTTAATGGTTGCTGGAGGATGTTTATTTACTGGTATATCTATAGTGGATCTTATTAAAAATAGTATTCAAAAAGGTAAGAATATTTTACCTAAGAAAAAAGGACATACAGAAGAGGAAGAAGAAGAGATGGAACCTGCTGTTATTATCAATGATAACACATCTAATAAAATGGTAGTATCTAGTATTGATGAATTAACGCATATTAAAGAAGAAACTCCTAAAGAAGAAGTAAATAATAGTATCTCTTCTGGAGAAGTAGTATCTAATTCTAATTACAAATTGCCAAGTTTATCTATTTTAGCACCACCTAAAAAAGTAAAAAATAACAATAATCAAGCGACAATTGAAAATAATATTGTGATATTAGAGAAAGTGTTAAAAGATTTTGGAATTATTGGTAAAGTAGTAGAAGTAAATAGTGGACCTAGTGTTACACAATATGAAATGGAAATACAAAGTGGGACTAAATTAAGTAGATTACTTAGTATTAATCGTGAAATTTCTTTAGCATTAGCTAAAAAGGATGTACGTATTCAAGCACCTATTCCTGGAAAAAGTACAGTTGGAATAGAAATTGCGAATGACACAACATCACCAGTTTCATTAAGGGAAATATTAGAGACGGTTCCTAGCAATAAAGCTAATAGTAAATTATTAGTAGCACTAGGTAAAAATATTATGGGAAATAGTATTTATTGTGAGATAGATAAGACACCACATTTATTAGTAGCTGGTGCTACTGGTAGTGGTAAATCTGTATGTATTAATTGTATGATAGCATCTATTTTGATGCGTACAAAACCAGATGAAGTTAAACTTATGATGGTCGATCCGAAAAAAGTTGAACTTAGTATGTATAATGGGATTCCACATTTAATGATGCCTGTAGTAACGGATCCTAAAAAAGCAAGTGTCGCTTTACAAAAAATAGTAAGTGAAATGGAATCACGTTATGATTTATTTAGTGATAAAAATGTAAAAAATATTGCTACTTATAACGAGTGGGTAGATAAACAAAATGCTCATTTACCAGAAGATGCTAAAATCAAAAAAATGCCATATATTGTAGTAATTGTAGATGAATTAGCTGATTTGATGTTAGTAGCTAGTAAAGAAGTAGAAGATTCTATTATGCGTATTACGCAGATGGCAAGAGCAGCTGGAATTCATTTGATTATTGCTACGCAAAGACCATCTACGGATGTTATTACTGGTGTGGTTAAAGCCAATATTCCATCACGTATTTCCTTTGCAGTATCTTCTAGTATTGATTCTCGTACTATTTTGGATATGATGGGGGCAGAAAAATTATTAGGAAAAGGAGATATGCTATTTTTACCAATGGGAGAAAATGCTCCTCAACGTGTACAAGGTGCTTATGTTTCTGATGAAGAATTGCAACGTTTGGTAGATTATACGGTATCTCAACAAAAAGCTCAATATGATGAGAGATTTATGAATTTGTCTAGTGCTAAAGAACAAGGAAATGCCGGAGGAGAAGTGACAACCGTAGAAGAAGAATATGATGATCCTCTTTATAATGATATTGTAGAATTTGTAGTAACTAGTGGTAAAGCTAGTGCATCATTATTGCAAAGAAGGTTTAAATTAGGATATAATAGAGCAGCAAGGATCATTGATTTATTAGAGGAACGTGGAATTATTGGACCTCAAAATGGTTCTAAACCTAGAGAGGTGCTAGTAAAAATAGAAAAAGAAAATGAAGAAGAATAAAAGACTACTTTGGAGTAGCCTTTTGTTTTATCAATTTTTTGCAGTGGTTATTTAAGTTATTATATCCGTCTTCAAAGAAAGTAACTTCAATTGTTTCTAACTCTTGTTTTAAATGTTCTCCAGGTAAAGTAGGAAGAACGAATAAATGATCTATAGCTTTTTCAGGATCTATTTTATAAATTTGATATAAATCTAGTGCAGCTAAATAAGAGATAGCATAATTAATATCTTTTTCAAAATCTTCATGAAGAAATCCTTCAAAATTTTGTGAATTAATAGGAGTATGAATGTTATATTTTTTTAAATGATTTCTTAATTTTGAAAAATTGATGGATGTTTGGTTATCATGTAACTGAATTCCTGATATGGTAATAAAAGTATCATTAACAATAGATAAAATGGTTTGTAAGTCGATTTTATCAAAATTGGTTAATTCGGCTTTATTAAATCCTTGTTTTTCTAAAAGTTCACTAAATAATAAATTGATAAAATAACCTTCTGTCTCTGTATAAGTGGTTTTATTAGAAAAAACAAACATTGGTTCTTCAAATTTTCTTATAATCATGTGAGTTATTTCATGAGCTAATGTAATAATATCTTGGATAGTGTTATACCTTGCCACTAAGCCATAAGGAATATGATCTTTAGTATCTATATAGGTTAATCCAAACTCTTCGGTCATTAATTTTCTGAAGTATTTAATATGTAATAAATTATTATTAGGATTGGTGATATTATCAAATTGCTCTTGAAAGTACAGATTAGGTATTTGCCTAAATAAGGTTCTTGTTAATTCAATTAATTGCTCGTCGTTTAATGGATAAATATCAAATTGAGGTTCCATCCATTTGCTGTGATAGTTTTTAGCTACTTCAATAGCATTTAAAACGATACTTAATTTTTCTGGATTTATTCGATTTACTACTTCTCGTTTAAAATTTTCCACAGTAATAGTTTCTTGTTCTTTTTCTAAATCCCAATCTATTTGATTGGAATTAATTTTGATATCATATTCTTGAATTAGAGTAGTATATAATTCCAATAGTTCTTCATATAAATTGACAATTTTTTCCAATTCTTGTTTTTTAGAATGTAATAATTCTATATTCCACCTGAATTTCTGCATATAAATCCCCCTGTAAATAGTTATTCTAATGATCTTTCACTGAAAAGTCAATTTGAAAAAATAACCAGTTATGATATAATAATTTTAGAAAGGATGTGGGGGAATGGCTACAGCACATATTACCTCTGATATTAATGATATAGCTAATATAGTTATTATGCCAGGAGATCCTTTAAGAGCTAAATATATTGCAGAACATTTTTTAACTGATGTTAAACTAGTTAATAGTGTTAGAAATATGTTAGCATATACGGGATATTATAAAGATAAATTAGTAACTATTTTTCCATCGGGAATGGGTTTGGCTAGTATTGGTATTTATGCTTATGAGTTATATAAATTTTATAATGTCGATACGATAATTAGAGTAGGTAGTTGCGGTTCTTATCAAGAAAATTTAGACCTATTTGATGTTATTTTAGTGGATGAATCATGGAGTGATTCTAATTTTGCAAAAATTTATTGTGGTGTAGATACAAATGTATCTATAGGTAGTTATGAAATCAATTCTAAGATAAAAGAAGTAGCAAATAAAATAAATAAAAAAGTACATATTGGAAATATATATTGTAGTGAGTGTTTTTATTCTCTATTAGATACAGACTCTACTTTGATTAAAGAGAAAAATTGTTTAGGAGTAGAAATGGAGTCATATGCACTATTTCATATTGCTAGTAGCTTAAATAAAAAGGCTAGTACAGTTCTTACAGTATCTAATTCGTTTGTTACTGGACGTGAGACGACAGCCAAACAAAGAGAACAAGGGTTCAATGATATGATTTTATTAGTATTAGAATCAATTATTTAAATAAAAAAACTAGGTTTGAGTATAATAATAAAGCGAGGTGAATTATGCAATACAGAAAAGTTGAGTTGGGATCATATAATTTACATATGATTAAAACTGATAGATTTAAGACTGTCAATGTTCAAATAATATTAAGTGATAAGATAAAAAAGGAAGATATAACTAAAAGAAATTTTTTATCTGATATTCTTACATATTCTTGTAAAAAATATAAAACTAAAAGAGCTCTTTCTATAGCGTCGCAAGAATTATATGCGGCTAGTGTTTACTCAACTAGTTATCGTTTAGGTAATTATTATAATACGGATATTAACCTGTACTTTTTAAATGAAAAATATAGTGAAAAAGGCATGATGGAAAAGAGTATGGCTTTTTTGAAAGAAATTATCTTTCATCCTAATATCGAAGACAATAGATTTGACAGTAATTCTTTTCAGATAATTAAAAATAATATGAAGCTTCAGATCGAAAGTGTAAAAGAAGATACTAGAAAATATAGTATGATTCGAATGCTAGAGAATATGGATAAAAATATGCCATATAGCTATCACGGATTTGGATATTTAGAAGATTTAGAAAAAATAACCGAAGAAAACTTGTATGAATATTATAAAGAATTTATAAAAAATAGTAATGTTGAGATTTTCGTTATAGGAGATATTGAGTTTAATTCTATAGAAAAAATAATAAGGGAACAGTTTAAATTTAATGTTTATAAGAAAAAGAAAGAGAATCCAACTATTGTTCATCATAAATTAAGAACAATTGCTAAAAAAGTAATAGAAAGTGATGATATCAATCAGTCAAAATTAACTATTGGATGTAAACTAAAAGATTTAACAGAATTTGAAAGGAATTATGTATTAACTATTTATAATATTATTTTAGGTGGTGGAAGTGAATCATTATTATTTAAAAATGTAAGGGAAAAACATTCCTTATGTTATTACATTTCTTCCTCTTCTAATAAAGTAGATAATTTATTAATAATCTCTTCTGGTATTGCTAAAAATAATTTTAAAAAAGTCCTTACTTTAATAAAAAAAGAAATGAAAAATATTGAACAAGGTAAATTTAGTGAAGATGCAATTGTCCAAGCTAAAATTAGATATAATAGTATATTAGATGAGATTTATGATTATCCTAATCAAATTATTTCTGCTTATTATGCTTCTATTATTTTAGGTGTTGATTTTCCTGAGATACGTAAGAAAAAAATAATGGAAGTTACGAAAGAAGATATTATGAAGTTAAGTAAAAAAATCAAAATAGATACAATATATTTGCTAGGAGGAGTAGACAAAGATGAATAAATTCGAATTAGTTGGTACAGATACTTATGTATATCATGAAAAACTTCCTTCTGGTTTAGAAGTGTATTTACTTCCTTTTAAAAATAAAAATAATTATTTCATGAGTTATTTTACTAAATTTGGTTCTATTAATTTAGAGTTTATTCCTAATGGTGAAAAAAAGTTTACAAAAGTTCACGAAGGAGTTGCTCATTTTTTAGAACATAAAATGTTTGAACAAGAAAATGGAGAAGCTCCATTCGAATTTTTTGCTAAGAGTGGAACAGGTTGTAATGCATCAACTGGATTTAAAGCGACTAGGTATATTGTTTATGGAACTAATAATTTAGAAGAAAATTTAGAATATTTATTAAAATACATTAATACTCCTTATTTTACTGATGAAAATGTTGAAAAAGAAAAAGGAATTATTGCAGAAGAAATAAAAATGTATGACGATAATCCGGAATGGGTATTAACAGAGGAAGTTCAAAAAGCAATTTTTAAGAATCATCCTATTAGGAATGATATTGCTGGATATATTGATACTATAGAAAAAATTACCAAGGAAGAATTGTATCAATGTTATAATACTTTTTATCAACCTAGCAATATGGGACTGGTAGTTGGTGGTAATTTTGATCCAGATAAGTTGATCGATATTATTAAAAACAATCAATATATCAAAGAAAAAAATAAAACGACTTTACCTAAATTGAAAGAAATAGTAGAACCGTTAAAAGTGAATAAAACGTTAGTTGAAATTCCGTTTCACAATGTAACCAATCCTAAAGCAGGGTATGCGATTAAATTACCGATTAAAGGAATGAGTACTGATAAATTATATGAGTATAATATTTATATTGGAATGATTTTAAATATTTTATTTGGTTCTTCTTCTACTTTTAGAGAAGATATGATGAAGGATAACCTTCTTAACTCTTTGATTTTGGAAAGAACGATTGTCGATGATTATTTGGTAATTACTTTTTGGATAGAAAGTAATGATCCTAAGACATTAATAAAAAAGATTAAAGAACAATTCGATAATTGTGAAATCACCAAAGAAGAGATGGAACGTTGCAAGAAAGTATGGATTTCTTCTGAAGTAATTATGACAGATAATATAGAAATTACTGTTGATAATTTAATCAATGATATTATCGAGTATGGACATATGATTCCTAATAAAATATCTATTATAAGAGATATGAATTTAGAAAAATTGAATAAAGTAAGAGGAAAATTTAATTTTGAAAATAGTTCTACGGTTATATTATTACCGGAAGAAAAGGAAGAAGTTACTAGCGAGTAACTTTTTTATTGCTTAAATGATTATCTTTTAGTAAAATGGAATTATAATAGAGGTAATGATGAGAGAATTAGAAAAAATAAAAAAGTTGGAAAATAAATTAAAGACAATAAATGTAATTTCGCCTTGTTTAACTATAGGGATATGTTTAATTATGTTTATTAAAGGAATGAATTATTATTTTAGGTATGATAAAGTATTATTTTTTGATTCTTCTAGATCTTTAGGACAACTATTATTAGATTCTTCTTTTCTTCTGTTTTTCTTAATTCCATTGATTACTATTATTTTAAATATTAGTATTGTAATTAAAATGCGTAATATTTATAGAAAATGTGAACATGATTTAGCAAAAGATGATACTAAAGTTACAGTAAATAAATATTTGTATTTGTTTTTAGCGATTACTTTAGGTCTATTAGGGATTGACCGTTTTTTAGTACAAGATAATTATGGAGGTTCTGTAAGATTATTAATTACATTTTCTAGTGTTTTATTTTTAGGATTACCACTGATTATTAATTTTTCTTTCATTATGACAGATAGTATGATAGCTATTTCTAAGATACCAGATGAGAATCATAAAATAGTGATGAATTAAGTTTTCTATCATTTTTAACTTTGAAAACGCTCTTTATTTATTAGAAAAAATAGTATATAATAATATGACGAAGGAGAATGAATATGGATGAATCACTAGATAGAAAAAACTTAATTGTTATGAAACTGCTTCATTATTTTATTACTGAAAAAAATTATAATCCAATTATTTTACAAGGTGCTGAAGATGAAATATGGTTAGAAAATTTAGAAAATGATTATAAGATTATCAGAATTGTTTCTAATCATATTCATAATGAGGAACAGTTGGATTTTGATTTATATAAGGCAAGACATGTAATAAAGAAAATTAAAAAGAAAACATTTTCTTTAAAAATGAATGCTCTTAATATATTTACTGATTTGGGGGATAATGTTGATTTAAAAGAAACTGGAGATATTGATTGTATTTATTTATATGATGAAAAGGATATTAATAAATATGATTTTTTATATCAATATTTTCCTGATATTAATAAAAAATTAAAATTTTCTGAAGAAGGGTTACAATTATTTATCAAAATTACTAATGATATTAATCATAAAAATAAAGCTGATGCTCAAAAAGTAGAAGAAGTGTTTAGGCCTAAGAAAAACATTGTTACGATTCTCTTAGTTGCTATCAATGTTGTTGTTTTTATATTAATGACACTATTTGGTCAATATGATAATTTTATTAATAAATATGCAGTTTATGGTCCTTTTATTGTAGATTATCATGAGTATTATCGCTTAATCACTGGAACGTTTTTACATGCTAATATTTTTCATTTGATGTTTAACTGTTATGCTTTATATATTATAGGTACACAAATAGAAAATTTTATGGGAAAATGGAAATATTTAGCTATTTACTTTATTAGTGCTTTCACTGGTAGTTTGTTATCTATTATTTTAAATAATACGGCTAGTGTGGGAGCTAGTGGAGCTATTTTTGGGCTTATGGGTTCTCTTTTATATTTTGGATACCATTATCGAGTTTACTTAGGAAGTGTATTGAAAAGCCAAATAATTCCTCTTATTATCATTAATTTATTCATTGGTTTTGCTTCTGGTGGAAGTATCGATAATTTTGCTCATATTGGGGGATTAATTGGAGGATGTTTAGCTACTGTAGCTGTAGGTGTAAAGTATAAAAGTACTAAGTTCGAAATGATTAATGGATGGATTGTATTATTATTACTAATATCTTTCTTGTTTTTTATGGCATTTAAATATATTGGTTGATTAGTTTTTTAATTAATGTTAGAATATAGTTGTAAAAGATAATAGAGGTGATTTTATGGAAAGTAGTACAACTCATTTATATTCCATTGAAGAGTTTGAAGAAAAATTAGTAAGTGATACTATTAAAGATGTATATCTTGCTTTAGAAGAGCGTGGATATAATCCTATTAATCAATTAGTTGGATATATAATGAGTGGCGATCCGGGGTATATTTCTTCCCATAAGGAAGCTAGAAATAAAATTACAAAGATCGATCGTAGTAAAATTTTAGAAGTGCTATTAAGGGATTATATTAAAAAAATATAATGCGATACCTAGGACTTGATCTTGGTAGTAGAACCTTGGGAATAGCTATTTCGGATCCTACGGGTTTAATAGCATCTAGTTATACTATTATAAGACATAATGAAGAATATGATCGATTAGTAAAAGAAGTGTTAAATATTGTGGTAGATAAAAAAATAGATGAAATTGTTTTGGGTCTTCCTAAGAATATGAATAATACAATAGGTCCCAAGGGAGAGTTGTCAATTCAGTTTAAACAAGACTTAGAATCTGTAATTCATAAACCTGTTCATTTGATTGATGAACGTCTTACTACGAAGCAAGCAAACGATTTATTAATTAGTAATGATACTAGTAGAAAAAAAAGAAAAAAAGTAATAGATAGTATGGCTGCTACTATTATATTACAATCATATTTAGATAAAAAGGAGAGACAGTAATGGATAATAATAATAATACATTTAAAGTAATTAATGATGAAGGACAAGAAATAGTTTGTGATATTTTATTTACTTTTGATTCAGAAGAAACTAAAAAAAGTTATATTGTATATACAGATAATAGTAGAGATGCGGAAGGAAATGTTCAAGTATTTGCATCTATCTATGATCCAAATCAAGAAAATCCTAGACTAGAACCAATTGAAACAGAGCAGGAATGGAAAATAATTGAGACTATTCTAAATACTCTACAAGACGAAATCAAGAAAAAAACTAGTCAAGGAAGTGGAGATAACGAGCAGTAATGCTCGTTATTTGTTCGAGGTAGTGAAGTATGAAGATATTTAGAAATGTAGCTTTAATTTTATTAATTGTATTATCTATATTTATTATTGTAATAGGAGTATATTTTAATATTAATATTTCTCCTATGGATAAAGAATCTGAGGAACTAATCATGGTTGTGATTCCTAGTGGAACTTCGACAAAAGGAATAGGTGATATTCTAGAAAAAGAAGGATTAATTCGCAATGCACACTTTTTTAGTGTTTATGCTAAAATATACAAAATTAATGATTTAAAAGCTTCTACTTATGAGTTAAGTCCTAGTATGGATTTACAGACCATTGTCAAAGTTTTACAAGAAGGTAATAATTATAATCCAGATGCTTTAAGCATTACTTTCCAAGAGGGAATTAATATGCGTAAAGTAGCAGAAATTATAGCGGATAAAACTAATAATACTGAAGAAGATGTGTTTCAGCAGTTAAAAGATCAAGATTATTTGGATGAATTAATTGCTACTTATTGGTTTTTAAGTGAAGATATCAAAAATAGTGATATTTATTATTCATTAGAAGGATATTTATATCCAGAAACTTATTTTTTAGAAAATAAAGAGGTAAGTGTTAAAGATATTTTTAAACAAATGTTAGATCAGACTAATAAAGTATTAACACCACTTAGAAGCAAAATAGAAGAAGAAAATATTACTGTGCATGAATTATTAACATTGGCTTCTATTGTAGAATTAGAAGGAGTAACAACGGAAGATAGACAAAATATAGTAAGTGTTTTCTATAATAGGTTGGATAATAATATGAGCCTTGGTAGTGATGTTACTACTTATTATGCATTTAAAGTGGAAATGAATGAACGTGATTTAAGAACAGACGAGATTAATACCTATAATCCATATAATACAAGAGGACCACAAATGGAAGGGAAAATACCAGTAGGACCTGTATCTAATCCATCTGTGGATAGTATAGAAGCAGTGTTGAATCACAAAGATACAGAATATTTATATTTTGTAGCTGATAAGAATAGAAAGGTGTATTTTACTAAAACTTATGCGGAACATGAAGCAAAAATACAAGAGTTAAAAGATGAAGGAGCATGGTTAGAATGGTAGAAACTATTCATTCGGATATTAAAGAAATTAAAGAGTATGCCAAAGAAAATAATGTGCCAATTATGTTAGACGACGGAATTAATTTTTTAACGACTTTTATTATTAAACATCAAATAACTAATGTTTTAGAAATAGGAACTGCTATTGGGTATTCAGCGATTATGATGGCACTAGCTAGTCCCAATGTTAAAATCACTTCTATCGAACGTGATCGTGAAAGATATTTAGAAGCTTTAAAAAATATAAAAAAATTTAACTTGGAAAATCGTATTACTTTAATATATCATGATGCTGTTGAAGTTAAATTAAAAGAGCAATTTGACTTAATATTTATTGATGCTGCAAAAGGAAAAAATATGGCTTTCTTTAAGAAATTTTCTAAAAATTTAACAGAAGAGGGTTACATTATAACGGATAATATTAAATTTCATGGTTATGTAGATAAAGAAGAAAGTGAAATTAAAACGAGAAATTTACGAGGTTTAGTAAGAAAGATTAAAGATTATATAAATTTTTTAAAGAATAATGAAGAATACCAAACGATCTTTTATGAAGTTGGTGATGGCATTTCTGTTAGTAGGAAAAAGGATTAAAGCAATCTGTCAAGAGATTGTTTTTTTTCATAATAATGTTGGAAATTTAGTAAATAAAGGGTATAATTAAATTAAAAGTACAGGAGTGATAACGTGTATTTTAATAAGAAGACTAAAATAATTATAGTAATGTTGATACTAGTGGTGTTTATGGCAGTAGGGTATGCAATACTTTCAACTAATTTAAATATTCAAGGAACGAGTAATTTAACTGATAGTTGGGGGATAAGGATTAGTAGTGTAGAAAGTACTTCAACAGGAAGAGCCTATAATATAAGTGATCCAACCTATAGTAATACTACTATGACTTTTAATGTCGGAGTAAAAGAGCCAGGAGATAAAATGACTTTTACAGTAACTGTACAAAATTATGGGACATTAGATGCTATCCTAGATAATATTGATATTAGTAATAGTGGAAGTCGCGTAATCAAGTATGGAATAGAAGGAATCCAATCGGGAACAAGATTATTAGCAGGTGAGTCGAAGACATTTACAATTACAACTGAATTTGATATCAATGCTATTTCTATTCCAGAAGATCCAGTTAAGGAATTAATTATTACATTAAATTATATTCAAGATGATGGACAAAGTTTGACTCCAAGTGATCCTGTAATACCAGTTCCAACTCTAGTTGATATTATTTTAGAGGACAATGTAGCAAAGAACGATACTAATATTGATTTTAGTAAAACAAGTGAAGAAGACGGAACGAAAGGGTTATATTATACAAATACTAATACAGAAGATGGAAAGACAGTGTATTACTATCGAGGGGCAGTAGAAAACAATTATGTAAAGTTTGCAGGATTTTACTGGAGAATTATAAGAGTAAATGAAGATGGTTCTGTCCGATTAATTTATCAAGGAGAAAGTATAGATGCAACAGGAAGTGAAACAACGATAGGAGATAGTGTATTTAATAATGATACTGATGATAATGCTTATATAGGATATATGTATGGGTTTGTTTTAAGTAATAATTATGATTCGACTCATACTAATGTTAATGATAGTACAATAAAAATAATGTTAGATAATTGGTATCGTACAAATTTATTTGATTATGCTTCTTACATAGCAGATAGTGGATTTTGTGGAGACCGGAGTGTAGCTTCTGCTGCCCAAACGTGGGATCCTACTGATACTGCACTTGGTTATGAACAGTATGTTACTTATTATGGGGCGATAAATAGAATGTTTAATATTTTTCAGCCACAGTATAAGTGTCCACAATCTGAAGATTTGTATACGATGTATGGTAAAGGTAATAATATGTTATCATACCCAATAGCTTTAATAACAGTAGATGAAGTAATTTACGCTGGAGGAAATGCTTCTAATGTTAATAGTAGTTACTATTTATATGAAAATATAGATTATTGGACTATGTCACCATTTTATTATAACAGTGGGGCGTTCGGTTCTATTGTTCGTAACATGGGATATCTCTATTATAATAATATAATTGCTACTGCGGGAGTAAGACCAGTAATTAATTTAAAAGCAAATATCGAAATCACTAGTGGAGATGGAACTCAAAGTAATCCATATGTGATTAAAACTAGTTAAAATAATTTTATACAGTACATTTATTATAAATACAAATGTACTGTATTTTTTTGAACTAAATCAAAACTAATTGCATAAATTAGAATGAGGAGGAATATTATGGCTAGTTTTAAAGAAATAGTTACGAAAGCGGTAATTGGAAAAGGGAAAAAAACATTTACTACCACTAATTCTGTCGTTCCAGAATGTGAAGCCAGTACTATTTTAGGATGCTGGGTTATTAATCATAATTTTCAAGGATATAAATCAGGGGATACCATTACTGTAGAAGGTAGCTATGATATTAATATTTGGTACTCTTGCCAAAATGATACTAAAACGGAAGTAGTAAGAAAAACGGATACTTATAAAGAAATGGTGACAGTTCCAAGAAGAAATGAATCTAATATTACTGGCGATGAAGAAATTATAGTTCGAAGCCTAAGACAACCTAGTTGTGTCAAAGCCGAGATTCAAGACGGAAAGATAGTATATACAATCGAGAAAGATTTGGGAATAGAAATAGTAGGAGATACTAAAGTAAAAATTGCAATTGACGAAGATGAAGATGAATGGGATATCATAGATGATGAAGTAGATCAAGAAAAAGTAGAAAAAGAAATTGATGAGCAGGTTCAAGAAGAGTTTTTAGACTAAGAACTCTTTTTGTTTGACATAAATTTAGGTAAATGTTAAAATATAGCACAAAAAAGAGGGGATTGTATGGAAATTAATAAAAGCCTTATTCATCATTATCAAGTAAGTCGAGTGGATGAGGTAAAATTAAGAGAGCAAATAGGGATTAATAAAGGATATTTGAAAGAAAAACCGACATGGTACATAATAGATGATACTCTACAATATTTTAAAGTAAGAAACGATTATCGTCTTTTAACAGAATCATTTTGTAGTCAATTTGGAAAAATTATGGGACTAGATACTTTAGACTATCAAGTAGCGTATTTGAAGGATACGGCTATTTATATTCCTAAAGTGGAACAACAAGTAAAATGTGGTCTTTTATCTAGTTCTTTCCAAAAAAAAGATAAAAATTATTATTTAGTAAGTGAATTATTAAATAGTGAAATTTCTGATTTAAAAAGTTATGGCGATTATTCATTGGAATCTTTATTGAATTTTTTTGAAAATCAAACAACAAAAGAATGTTATGAAAAAACGAAATCTTATTTGTTGTTATTATTTATTTGTGATTATTTTACTCATCAGTTAGATAGAAATTACCATAATATTAGTTTTGAAATTCCTAAAATAGAAGGAGTAAATTATAAGGAAAGATTGAGGTTAAATGTATTTCATCCGGAATTTGCTTCGAAATATGGAACGTTTACTGATGAAGGGACTATTTGGAGAATTCCAGATTTATTTCCCACAGTTATGTATGATAGTGAAAGAAGTTTAGGTGCGGATCATAAGAAACCTTTAAGTTATACACTTGGAGAAGTGTGGATGCCATTATTTCCTTATTCTCCTGACTTGTTATTCCGTACTAAACAAGAAGCAGAAGCCAAAAAAGAAAATTATTATGGATTAGATCCTAACTTGGTAGAACTTGCTTTTAATTATGATCAAGAAGTAATACCAATATTAGAACGATTAGCTTATGGAGACGAATATCTAGAAGTTTTAGAGAAATACAATACGAATCATAGCCAAATAAGAATCAAACCAGAAACGAATGATTTTTTAGTTCATTTGTTTGAAGATAAGAAAAAAGAAGTTAAGAAAGTATTAACTCTATTTAAGTAAGCTTTTGTTAGACAAAAAAATGTAATTATAATATAATATCTTTAGGGTGATACTATGGATGTTAAAATAGTTTTTATGGGAACACCGGAATTTAGTGTTCCTATTTTAGAAGGTTTAATAGAAAATTATAAAGTAGTGGGAGTAGTAACTCAACCAGATAAAGAAGTAGGGAGAAATCATAAAATTACCTATTCTCCAGTCAAGGAGTGTGCTATCAAGCATAATATTCCAGTTTTGCAACCAAAGAAAGTACGAAAAGAATATGAAGAGATTATAAAGATGAAACCAGATATTATTATCACTTGTGCGTATGGACAAATTATTCCTAAAGAACTTTTAGAGTACCCTAAATATGGATGTATCAACGTTCATGCGTCTCTTCTTCCTAGATTAAGAGGTGGAGCTCCTCTTCATCGAGCAATTATTAATGGAGAATCTAAAACGGGTATTACCATTATGTATATGGATGAACACATGGATACTGGGGATATGATTAACAAAGAAGAAATATTAATAGATTTTCATGATACGGTTGGGGATATTCATGATAAACTTAGTTTATTAGGTAGAGATTTATTATTAAAAACTATGCCTGATATTATTCAAAACAAGGTAAAACCTATAAAACAAAATGATGAAGAAGCAACGTACGCACCTATTATCAAAAGAGAAGATGAACTGATTGATTTTAATAAGAAATCTCTTGAAATTTATAATCAAATTAGAGGGCTTAATCCTTATCCAGTAGCATATGCTACTTTGGATGGAAAAATAATAAAAATATATTCTTCTATGATAAAGGATAATATTTATACTTCAAAACAAAATGGGGAGATAGTAAGAATTTATGAGAATGGGATAGGAGTATCTACTTCTGATTCTGAAATTATATTGAAAGAGATTAAGCCTGAAGGAAAAAGGAAAATGAGTGTAAAAGAGTATTTAAATGGAGTGGACAAATATAGTTTAATAGGTAAGATTTTTAATAAGGAGTAATTATGGACGACAAGAAGGAACCAAAAAAAAGAAAATTTAGTGTTAAGGAAATATTTTCTAATAGGCAATATCGTTCGATTGCTATCTTGATTTTTTATGCTATTCTTTTTGCTGTTTTGATTGCTATTTTAAGGGTTCCTAGTAGTATTAACAACGAAAATGGTACTATTACTGCTAGTCATTTAGATGGATATGAATTAATTGATAATAAGAATTTTAATTATAAATATACTGTTACTATAGATGAGGATATTTATTGTTATGAAGGAAAGAAATATGACAATAAAGAAATGGTTACTTTGACAAAAGGCGAAGAACAGGAAGAATATTACTTTTTAGATAAAGATGTTTATGTAAAACAAGGAGATCATTATGTATTAACAGAAGTAAAGCCATATTTTCTCTTTGACTTTTTTAATACAGATACTCTAGATATGTTAATTATGAATGGTACTTTGATAGATGAAGCAAATAAGGAATATAAAATAGATAATCAAGGAATATCGGATGTTTTGAGTAGTCATAGTGTTAAAGTGGATTCTGGAGATAATTTTGCTACTTTAACTTATCGAAATTCTTATATCACAGGGATTAAATTTGATTTATCAGGTTATGCAAAATTAATGAGAGAAAATTATGATAATATCATTATTGATATGCAATTTTATGACTTTAATTTAGTGGATGATTTCAATGAACCAACGATAAATTAGTGTACTTTTTTATAAATATGAAAAAAAATAAATAAAAAAAGTAAAAAAAACTTGCAATATTAAATAAAATATTATAGAATGTAGAAGTACAGTTGATTTATAACTGGGCTTGTAGCTCAGGTGGTTAGAGCGCACGCCTGATAAGCGTGAGGTCGGAGGTTCAAGTCCCCCCAGGCCCACCATTGGGAAATCTGTTCGAACTATTCGAACTTTTGATATAGGAATCAATCAGAAATGATTGATTTTTTCGTTT
>CALVYA010000020.1 GCA_944371905.1 uncultured Bacilli bacterium
ATAATTATCTATATTTTTATTTTATCAAAAATATCTTTCTCTTGTAATACTCCTATGCCCTATAAAATTCGACAAAATAAAAGAACAATTCATCTTTTAGATTAACTGTTCTTTAAAATTTCTAGTCTTTCTTTCTCTTCTTCTAATTTTTTTCTGTCCAAATCAACGACATGTTGTGGTGCTTTATTTACATAATTTTCATTACTTAATAATTTTTCACGCCTAGCAATAGATGCTTCTAGTGTTGCTATTTCCTCTTCTTTTTTACTATTATCTTCTTTACTTCCTTGATAATAATAAGTAATATTAATTAAATTAGATTGATAACTAACACTTAAATCATCCTTACTACAATTATCCTCTAATTGTTCTTTCTTTATTTTTAATTGAGAAATATAAATATTTTTGATATCTTCATTACAATTAAGCTCAACATGACACTCTTTAGTAATACTATTTGTCGCTTTCAAATTACGAATCGCTATAATATCTTTAATGATCTTCTCTAGTTTTTCTTTTTCTTCATTAAACATAAATTTCTTATCTACTTTTGGATAACTTGCTATCATAATAGATTCGCTTTCTTTCATTGGTAACATTTGATAAATTTCTTCCGTTACATATGGCATAAATGGATGAAGCATCAACAAAATATCTTTTAAAACGGTAAGCAATACGCTTTTCGTAGTATCATTCAAACTTACTTTAGCAAGTTCAATATACCAATCACAAAAATCATCCCAAATAAAAGAATATAATTCAGATCCTACATTATTAAACTCATAACGATCCATATTATGTCTTACTCTTTTGATAGTTTCATTTAATTTCGTTAAAATCCACTTATCGCTAATCGATAACTCTTTTAACGTAAAATCTTTTTCATCAAAATCCTCTATATTCATTAAAACAAATCTAGATGCATTCCATAATTTATTAATAAAATTCCAAGTAGAAGCAACCTTCTCTGTATCAAATCTAATATCTGTACCCATAGCAGATGCTGTAGTTAAATAAAATCTTAAGGCATCGGTTCCATATTCTTCGATTAAATCCATAGGATCAATTCCATTACCAAGACTTTTAGACATTTTACGTCCTTCTTTATCTCTAATCAATCCATGAATAATACAATCTTTAAATGGTCTAGATTTCATTTGTTTTAAGGAAGAAAAAGCCATTCTAGCTACCCAGAAGAAAATAATATCATAGGCAGTGACCAATACATCCGTTGGGAAATACCTTTTTAAATCCTCTGTCTCATCTGGCCATCCTAAAGTACTAAAAGGCCATAATGCACTAGAAAACCAAGTATCTAATACATCTTCGTCCTGTATCCATCCTTCTTCTTTTGGTGGTTCCATTCCTACATAGACCTCGTCACCTTTATACCAAGCGGGAATTCTATGTCCCCACCAAAGTTGACGTGAGATACACCAATCATGACAATTCTCCATCCAATGATTTAATATTTTTTCAAAGTTTTTAGGGAAAAAATTAATTTTTCTTTTTGGATCTTTTTGAGCCTTTAATAAATCTTTTGCCATGCTATCCATATTTACAAACCATTGCTTTGATAAATAAGGTTCTACTACTGCATCTGTTCTCTCACTATGACCTACACTATGAGTCATCTCTTCTATTTTTATTAGTAATCCTTTTTCTTTTAAATCTTTCACTAACTCTCTACGACACTCTTCACGAGTAAGTCCACAATATTTACCAGTTAACTCATTCATCGTAGCATCTTCATTCATAATTACTACTCGTTCTAAATGATGACGTTCTCCTACTTCAAAGTCATTAGGATCGTGAGCAGGAGTAATCTTAACTACACCTGTTCCAAAGGTAGGATCTGCATGAATATCCCCTATAACTGGAATCTTTTTATTCACAACAGGCAAAATAACATTTTTACCAATTAAATCTTTATATCTTTCATCATCTGGATGAACCGCAACAGCAACATCGCCAAATAGTGTTTCTGGTCTAGTAGTAGCAACCTCTAAATAATTATCTTCTCCATCTATATAATATTTTAAATGATAAAATGCTCCTTTATCCTCTTGATAGATAACTTCTTCATTGGATAAGGCTGTTTTTGCTACTGGATCCCAGTTAATGATTTTCTCTCCTCGATAAATTAATCCCTCTCGATAAAGATTTACAAAGACTTTAGTTACAGCCTTATTTAATCCTTCATCTAGAGTAAATCTCTCCTTAGAATAATCTACACTAACTCCTAATTTAGCCCATTGTTTATGAATGTTATCTTTATGTTCATAAGTCCAATCCCAACATTCTTCTAAAAACTTTTCACGTCCAATTTCATATTTATCAATACCTTTTCTTTTTAAACGATTTACAACTTTTGCTTCTGTTGCTATAGCAGCATGATCCATTCCTGGTAACCAAAGAGTATCATATCCATCCATTCTTTTATATCGTACAATTACATCTTGAATACTTCCATTTAATGCATGTCCTAAATGTAAGTTACCTGTTACGTTAGGAGGTGGTATAACTACACAAAAAGGCTTTTTGGATAGATCGTTACCTGAGGTAAAATATCCCTTTTCTTTCCAAGTGTTATATTTATTTTTTTCTACTTCTTTATGATCATATTTTTTATCTAACATCATTACACCTCTAATTTCTTTAATAATTTTTCTTTAATTTCCTTAAATATAGTTTCGTTATCCTTACTTACTTCAATACTATTTAAAAAATTACTATAGTAACCCTTTTTCTTTAGTATCTGGATACTTTCTTTATAATTAAAATCAAAAATGAAAGCCATCACACATAAAAGAGAATCTGATTTATTTTTTATATCGTTAAGAAGAATTGAATGTTCCTTTTTCAATTCCTCTACTACTTTTATACTAGGAACTAACTTCATTTCATTATGATAATATTTAGTACGGACTCGGAAAATATCAATTTTATCACTATCTCTTATAATATTAGCAAATAACCTCTCACGCTCATTAACAGGATCTAATATTTGATATTTATTATGATTTCTTACTGCTTTTTTTATAATCTCATCATATTTATCGTCTTGAATAAAAGTTCTGATCCATCCTTCTTCAAATAAAAGTTTTACTCCATTATCGGCATGATCTACTTCTTTATCTTTAAAACTATTAGTAGTTGCTACTTGTTCAAATCTGCCAAAGTCGTGAAGATAACCAATTAATTTAGCTAAATTTCTATCTTCTTCATTTAATCCTAGTGCCTCTGCAATTTCATAACTAATATTAGCTACCTCTAATGTATGATAATATTTCAAACTGATTTTTTCATCTTCAAAATTAAATGTCGATACATATTTTTTAAATTCTTTATCTATTAAATCAAAATTCATTTTATCCCTCCAATAAAAAAATCCTTATATACTAATATATAAGGACGAAATTCCGCGGTACCACCCTACTTTATATCTATCAAGATATACACTTAAATATTTAACGCATATATACGTGACAACTTACTATAAATTCAGAAATCAAACTCCACTGCTACCTTCCATAAAAATTATTACTCGTTTTCACCTATCACGAGCTCTCTATCAAATAATTAATTATGTACTCCTCAGTATCGCCGTTTTTATGTATATGATTATATTCCAAATCTAAACTTTTGTAAATACTATTTTAATTTTAATCTAAATGGAAAATCCTTAGTTCCTTCCCCACTAGCAATCACTACATTATTCTTTAAATACATCACTGGTTTTACAGAAACAGAACTAGTGATACTAGCCGTAGTTGCACTATTGGTAGTAATAATATTCATATTATAGGTATTTACTGTCTGTGAAAATGGATTGATAGTCCAAAAAGATCCTGTTTTTCCACCAGTATAAGCACTAAAGATATCTCCTAAAGTAGGAAGTCCTACTTTCCCAGTAGTATAATCAACGCTACAACTACGATTATATTTTTCAAAATAATTGATAACCTCATCACACCATGAACCATTTATTTCTACTAACTGTTTATCAGATCCTAAACTATTATTATACCAATCATTATTCAAATAAGTATATAAAGACGACGTAGAATATCTTTGCGTAGAACTATCAAATACTTGAGACGGTAAATTATCTACCATAATTACCTTAGTTAATCCACTATAAACATTAACTATTCTATACATTACATTATTTAAATACAAATATTCTCCACTAATTCTAGTATTTAATAAAGTATCAGGAGCAATATTTGTACTATTTCCTTCTAAAATATAAGGATTAGTTTCTGTACCATCTCCACTTAAAACATAATTATCTACTTTCATAGTAATGGCTGGTCTAATCGCATAATAACTTCTATAATTATAAGCTCGTTCACTAGTAGATCCACCACGTGTAGCTAATCTTATCGTTGCAATCGAACTATTTTGTTTATAATTAGAAGTTAACCATTCATAAGTATTAGGAAGAAATGATCCCATTTTAGCCACATCATAACTATTTAAAAGAGCAACTTTTCTTTGAACTTTATCCGTACCATTAGGTGCACTACTAGGTAAACTTGTAGGAGAAACATCCCAACTAGCGTTAACTAAAAATTTATCATGATCTTTTAATGTTGGTAGAAATACCTCCGTAAGCCAAGTATCTACTGTACTATTAGCATAAGTTAAACTAGTTGTATTATTTCTAGGAATTACAGTAATAATATCATTAGCAACTAATTTAACATAAGTATCACTATAACTAACTATTCTCCATAACTTACCAGAGTACCATACGTAATTATTAGGGTTAGAACCTGTAATATAAGTATCTGAAGTAGAAGTAGGCTTTGAAAAATTTCCATTATTTCCTACCCCATTAGCAATTAATTTATTTTTTAATCCATCATCATCTCGAGGAGCAAATGCAACACAAGTTCCCTCTGTAATCTCTTCTACTTTAAAAGTTTCTTCATTTTTATCATTTACACAAGTCATATTAATAGCAACATCTAAATTACCTTTATTATTATTTAGTCTTACTTTTCCACTACAAGTAATATCATTATGATTAAATTTTTTAATATAGTCTTCTTCTATTAATTCTTCCAAAGTTACTTCTACACAACCAGTATCATTACTACCACCTAAATCATCCACTTGATAATTAGCATAACTAGTAGCACCAGCTTCAATAATTGTTAAATAATTATTGTAATCTTTTTCATCATTACTAGTTAATAATCTAGACACAGCAGGAATTACTACAATTAAAATTAGTCCAATTATAACTAATACAGCTAATAATTCAATTAAAGAAAATCCCTTTTTATTTCTCATGTTATCACCCTTATTTTACAATAGTAATTATACCATTATAAAATAATTCTAGCAATCATTTTCATAAATATAAAAAGCTGTTTTATCTATCAAATTGATCCAACAGCTTATCTTAATTCATTACAAATTAACTAAATATTTCCAATACATCCCCAAGTTCACTGGTAATAGAACCAATTACTAAATTGACACATAAATAGTAACCAGCAATTAGTAAAATGGAAAGACAAATACAATTGAAGTAATATTTAATATCTCCTTCTAATTTTATTTCATGATTCATTCCTTCATATAGAAGTACCAAAGTATACATAGCCCCAATAATTGCTACCGGCATTGCTAATTGTATCCAAATGACGGATGCTAATGGCGATAAAATCAACGATGATATTAATGCAGGAATAATTGCAAAAGTAGATATGGCTACTAATCTTGAGAAGTTTACTTGTTTTTTTACAATTAAACTAGCAATATAATATACAACAGCAATAGCGAAAATAACCCCTAAACAAATTAAAAAGTTCTTTCCAATGATTTCAATATAATTTAATTCCGTTAAGTTATCCCAAACCCAGGTTGTTTTATAATCACCACTAGACCAATCAAAACTCTTTACTCTAATGACATTAAACATAGATGTTAATAAATTAATTACAGTAGTTATACCAGATACAATAAGAGCTAAAATAGCTGAATTTTTGAATTCATTAAATAAATTTAACTTTTCTTTCAATGCCGTAAATGGTTTTAAAAGAAAGGCTACAATACTAGAAAAATATTCTACAAATAAGATTTTATCATTCATAAAATCAATACCTCCTTATTATTTTTATACGAATAGTATAATTACAAGAATAAAGCCTCTATAATTCAACATTAAATATAATCACTATTCTTATCTAAAAATACCACCACCTTACATTTACAAAATATAAAAACAACTCTACCTTAATAACTCCTATTCTTCTTAATTATATCAAATTATTTTCAATAATTGAAACATACTTTTCTATAAAAGAATAAAATATAATAGGTGAAATATATGTTTAAAGGAAGAAGACATGGATTTTTTTGTATGTGTGATGTATGTAAAGCAAAAAGAAGAGCAAGTTTATTATACTCTTCCTGTCTCATAGGTTTAATTATTGTCATTTTTTATCAGTCATTATTATTAATTTTTGTCACCTCTAAAATTAATGCTATCATTCTCTTTATTGAATTAGTGTGTTTAGTGATCGGTGCTATTAGAATGATATTTTGATACAAAATTAGCTGTTATCATCAAATAATTAGTTAATTCATAGACTTCTTTTGTATTCAAAATTTCGCGATTAGATAAATCTATTTTATTAGGTACTAATAATAAGGCAAATAATAAATATAATTCTTCTTCAAATAAAGGATACTTAGAATTATATATTTCAAATAAAGAAGAGAAATCTACTTGATCATAAGTATTTTTATATAAAGATAACAAATCATAAATAGGAGATGCTTTACAAGATTTATCCCAACTAATCAAATAAGTACTATCACTCTTTATCAAATGATCTAACTCTAAATAATTATGAATCGTAGAAACTCGATAACTCTTTTTCAGTTTTGCCTTTTCATACCACTTATCAATAAAATATTTACTCTCCTCTATTGCCCTAAATATAATAGAACTATTTCTAAGTAATAAATATCCACTAGGAGACATATAATTACTCTCTTCTATAATGATTTTTAAATTATCATAATAGTGCGATAAATACATTAATTTATTATTGATATCTTCATAAATATTCTTTAACATATCAAGTTCCATCGTCTTATAAAAAGTAGTCTTATTATGCAAAATAGATATTAAATAAATAATATCTAATGCTTTTTCTTCTTTCGTAGTAGTAACTTCTTCTATAAAAGGATAGATTTCATAATTAGAATTATCATCATAAATATTGACAAAATTATTAAAATTCTTAGCTTGTAAATATCGAAATAAGTCATTATTATGATGTTTATTTTTTTTAACAATAAATCTACCTCTATCGGTATCTAGGATTCTAGTATTATGATAATATGAACATCTTTTTACTCGAAAATTAAAGTCATGAACAATATCTTTTAAATTATTCATTAACACTTGGAATAATAATTTTTGTTCCTATTCTAATATCTGATAAATCATTATACTCTGCTAAAACATCTCTAGTTGTTTTATATTTATTCATAACCGTATCTAAACTGTCCCCTTCACGCATAATATAAATACAATAAGTAGAGAATGTCTCATCTGTATCCTTAAAAGCGGAGAAAATAGAAGATACATCTTGACAATTTTCACTATCTTCGTTGTCATTAGAAGCTGTAGGAGTCTCTATATTAGAAGTCGTCATAGAAATAGAAGAGGGAATCGTTTCCACTGGCATTTTCATATCCTGATTCGATGTATGAATACTATCGATATTAATAGGAATCTCTAGAGCTTCTTCTTTACTAGTATCTAAAAACAAATCATCATTACGAGTATTTTTAACTTCTAATTCTTTTTCTTCTTCCATACGAACTAATTCTTTATCCTCTTCCTTACAATCTTCTTCTATTTCCTTTACTTTCTGATCTAACTCTTCATATTCATCATAAGAGGAAATTGTCTCTATCTCTTCTATTTCCTTATCTTGTTTTAACTCTAAATTATCAAGACATAAATCAATATTTAAAAGTAATTTTTCCTCATCCACTACTTCATAAACAAAATCATCAATGTCAATAGTAATATTACTAGTATCATATTTACTATCAATTGCAATTTCAATAGGAACTTTATAACTAAATTCTTCATCAATTTGACTAGCTTCTGTCATTTTATAAGAACCAGATACAATGAAATCACCTATAATACTATATTCATCTTTTAATTCTAATGTATGTTCTAAAGAAATACTAGTAATCTTACTAATCATTGTTTTAAATGTAATTTCCTTCTTAAAAGGTATTATTTGTTTCATAAAATCATTCCTTCCTAATGAAATATATGCCAAACAAATAATTTTATACAAATTTTAATTATTTAATAAAAAAGACTTTAACTCATCATAAAAACAAGAACTATTATTTAATTTCTCTTTAACCGAATTTATTAACTCTTCTTTTTTCATTTCATAATCATATTTTACCCTAGTGGATATTAACAAATCATGATAAGAGTTATCCTCATAAGTCTCATGATATACATCACTTCCATCTAACACAATATAATCAATGTTACTATTCTTAAATTTTCCTTTAATTTTAAACAAACTTTCAATTGGGAAACCTACTCGATTATCTACAATTTGATAATTAAATAAATAACTTAAAATAATAGCATCATCATCATAAGTACGATAAAACTTTCCACTTTTTAAAAGAACAATAGCGCTTTCCCAATCTTTTTTCAATTCCAAATATTTATTATACATATTAGTAATTTCCTTTCTTTTTAAATTTTTATAATAAAAAGAAGTATTAGCCTTCATAAAATATCCTTGATAACTTCCTCTACTTTTATAATATAAATCATAATTAGATATCTTATATTTTTTTAACTTTCTACTAATTCTTCTAATCGTCTTATTATGATATCTAATCCATAAAGTATTGTATTTAATTCTAAAAGTATATCCTAAAAACGAGACATAATTATTTAAAGAATAGATCGATGACTTTTTATTAACTTCCAAATCTTCTTGCATAATCTTCTCTTTTATTAAAGAAAAACACTCTTTTAATTTATCCAAAGAAGTATCTAAGATAACTAGATCATCCATATATCGAATATAATACTTAATACCTAATGTCTCTTTAATATAATGATCTACATCGTTTAAATAAAATACTGCTAAAATTTGACTAGTCATGTTTCCTATTGGTAAGCCCCGATTCAATCTATAATTCGGAAGAGACTCTAACATATATGTTTTCAAAGACTTTTCTTTTAATGACAATTTACTATTATTAACTTTTAATAATTCATAATTAATAATAGAATTTAACCTTGAATTAATATATTCATAATTAGTAGTATTTAAAACCTTTCTAATTATTTCAAGGCTTTCCTTTTCTTTGATTCTTCTTTTTAATTTCTCATATAAAATAGAATGATTAATGTTATAAAAATACTTAGAAATATCGAGCTTTAATACATATATTTTTTTATCTAGTCCTATTTTCTTAACATAGCTACAAAACTTTTTAAATGCGTAATCGCTTCCTTTATTTACTCTAGTCGCTACATTAGTATCAATTAAAACAGGTTCTAAAGATGGTAATAGAATATATCTACTAATTAAATGATTAACTATTTTATCACTAAGATTTTCACTCATAATAATTCTATATTTAGGTTCACGAATAAGAAAAATACGATAGGAAGAAAACTCATATTCATAATTTTTTAATCTAGTAATAATATCATAGATATTAGTATTTAGTGCTCTTCTAAATGCTAAACTTTCCTCTTTATTGCGACACTTTTTTAATACATCATGAGATACAGATAAAACATTTTCATATTCTAACATCTGTTGATATAAATTAGATTTACGCTTCATTTTCTTTCCATTTAATAGCCATCCTCTTTATTTCCAAAAGAAAACTAATGAACCCTTCCAGCCTTTTCTTTATTATAATTTTCTTTTCATAAATAATCCCAATATAATAATCTAATAGATAAATAGTAGAAATTAATTCTGTTTGATATTTACTTCTAATATTTCCTTTATTAACATTTGCTTTAATCGTTAATTCAACTAAAGAATATAAATTTTCTTCTAATTTAATTTTTAATCCTATATCCTTTTTAGGAAAAGAAGAAAATATATATCGTTCTACATATATGTTTAAACTTTTAATTTTATTTAGTAATAAAAATTCTTGCATATACCTCCTTATATAAAAGAAAAGTAAACGCACTTTCGAATATAATTTATATACTACTAACACATTTACTTCTTACTTCATATTTAGCCTATGGCAAGGATAATACTTGTTTCTTCAAGAATCATTTCACCATAACAATATACTTGTCATAAATTCATCCATAATTTGAAGAAATTCCAAGGGCGAGCCCCGTTACTGTTGTTCACGTTGTTGCCCGTCAAGTTCCCGTCCGAATTAACGTTCCACTCATTAGCATTCGACCCGTTGAAGTTCCTAGGGGACATTTTATAGCATTACCCTATATTTACTTTGACCTAACTTCCCGCCAGTGGCAAAGGGTTTTGCCACTGGTTTTGTCAGATTCTAGATGTTTTATTTTAACTTACTTTTATGATATACTCATTCCCTATAGTTCCATCTCCGCTTGTTATCTCTATTCCAGATTTCAGATTGATGACCGGGCGAGCCCCGTAACTGTTGCCCACGCCGTCGCCCGTCAAGGTCCCGACCGAAATAACGAGCCACTCATTAGCATTCGACCCAGCGAAGAGCCAAGGGGACATTGTCCAATAATAATTTCCTGTATACAAATAATAATTAATATTTGATTTATTTACTCCTCCTGCATATGCTACTTCATCGGCTGTGATTAATCCTATTGGATATTCTAATGCTTTATTTCCTTTATTACTACTACTTGTTGTATATAAATCATTGCTTTGTGGACACGCAAACTGTGGTGTTTTATTATTATATAATCTATTGTATGCTCCATAGTAAGTAGTAGTTTCCGCAATTCCTGTCCCACTAGATAAGCTCCTATCTCCACAAAATCCTGTGTCTGCTAAATATGTACTATAATCTATTAAATTTTCTTCATACCAAGAGTCTAGTACTCCTTTTATTGTACTATCATTCGTATTTGTATGGGTTGCAGAATAACTACTACTTCCTGCCGTCCCATACATATATCCTACATATGCATTATCATCCCGTTCTTCATTAAATTCACTTGAACCTATGGTGGCTGCACTTCCTGTAGCACTAGGAGTTGTTCCTTGATAGATAAGCCTAATAGAGCCATCTTCATTGATTCTTATTATCCTCCAATAGAATCCTGCAAAACTTACATAATTGTTATCTACTGCTCCTCTAAAATAATAGGTTGTTCCATTATTCTCAGTATTTTGGTTTGTATAATATAATCCCTGTCCATTGGTTGCACTACTTATCTGGCTAAAATCTATACTGGCATCGCTTTGCGGTGTATTATCACTTAATATTGCATCTACTAATTCTATTGGGCCTTGTATCTCTGGATCACTTGGGGTTATTACTTGGCCTACATCTTGTACATAATCTATACTTACTGTTAGTGTATTATTTGTCACTTCTGGTTGACTAGTTATTGACTCATCATAACTTATCTTGATATTAAATGTTGTACTTGTTTTCTTTGCTAATTTGTCTCCTATTCTTATATTACTTATCTCAAACTTTATTGCATCACTTCCTGTTTCACTTGCCTCAATACTTTCTATTATGGCATCTAATGTTCCTTTATTCTCTACTGTAATTTGATACTCTATTTCATCCCCTGGTTTTTGTAAATCTACATCAAACGTTGCTGTCGTTCCACTTGCTGTAGGTGCGCTATTTATTGTTACTCCACTTGTTTTACTTAACTCTTGAATATTCGTAAATACTACTTTCCAATTCGATTCGATACTTGATGTTCCATTGATATTTAATGTTGTACTAAATGCTGCAAATGCTATTGCCATAATACAAATTAAACTACACATCACTCCTATGATTATTTTCTTTTCTCTCATATACTTCTCTTTCATACTCCCTCCGTTATTATTTATTCTATATACATTATACCCCCCCCCCAGAAAAATTTCAAGAAAAAATTTAAAGGAGCTTACACTTTTGACAGGGCATCATATCTTATATATTTATTTTATCAAATAATATTCTTCTTTTAAATACCCCTCTATCCTATAATTTTCGACAAAATAAAAGACAACTTTCGTTGTCTTAAATTTCTTCTACTTTCATTAAGTTAGTTGATCTGTTTTCCACATTATTAGGAAATCCACCTGTAATAACAATAATATCTTTTTCCTCTAACTCCATAAAGTCTTTTGCTTTTTCTTTAGAATCAATAATGACTTCATCTGTAGAATCATATACTTTAGTAATGGTAGTATATACTCCCCAGTTAAGAGCTAGACTTTTTGCTACTTTTTCATTTGGACAAGTCGCTAATACTAGGCATCTTGGTTTTAAATTACTAATCTTTCTTGCTGTATATCCACTCATCGTTGCTGCTACTATCAATTTTGCTTTTAAGCTATTAGATACTTCTACTACACTATGAGCAATCGCTCCTGTAATATCACAATGTGCTTCTCTTCGATCTAAATCATAATCAATATGATCTTCTGTATTTTCACAAATTCTAGCCATATATTTAACCGCATCCACTGGATATTTACCAACTGTTGTCTCTCCGCTTAACATAACAGAATCACATCCATCTAATACAGCATTAGCAATATCCGTTACTTCTGCTCTAGTAGGACGAGCGGATGTGTACATACTTGCTAACATTTCTGTTGCAACAATACAAGCTTTCCCTTGTTCACGACATTTTTTAATAATTTCTTTTTGAACAATAGGAATCTCTTCACAAGGAATCTCTACTCCTAAATCTCCTCTTGCTACCATAATTCCATCACTATATTCAATAATTTCATCTAAATTTTTTAAGGCAAAGCCACTTTCAATTTTAGAAATGATTTTCATAGAAGAATTATGTTCTTTTAGAATTTCTCTTACAGCTAAAATATTTTCTTTACTATTAACAAAAGATAGCGCTAAAAAGTCTCCTTCTTTTTCACAAGCATAAATAATATCATCCACATCTTCTTTACTTAAAAATTCAATATTTAATGCTACTCCTGGGACATTAATTCCTTTTTTACTTTTTAATAGTCCTCCTACTAGAATTTTACAAACAAGATCTTCTCCTTCTTTATCCACTACTTCTAGTTTCATCAATCCATCTTCTAGTAAGACCTTATCTCCAATATTAATTTCTTTTAATACATTTTTATAATTAACAGTAAAGGATTCTTCCGTTCCTAACACATCTTTTTTAACAATTTTAATTGTTTTTCCTTCTTCTAGTTTAATTCCACCTTCAGCCATAACTCCAGTTCTAAAATCTGGTCCTTTGGTATCATATAAAATGGCTGCGTTAGTTCCTAAGTCCTTATTTACTTTTGCTACTGTCTCTTCTACTTCCTTACGTTCTTCTAGTGTTGCATGAGAAAAGTTAATTCTAGCTACATTCATACCAGATAAAACCATTTGTTTCATAACATCATACTCACAACTAGCTGGACCAATCGAACATATAATTTTTGTTTTTTTCATATACTCCCTCTTTTCTACAACTATATTATAGCGTTAATATTAATATTTGTCTAAGAAATTGACCTTTTCATCTCCATTTTTATACCCTACAATAGAGTCAAGATTGACATTTTCACAACTTCTTAAAATGTTAATATCAACATTTTCGTTAATTTTCTTTAATTCTTCAATTAACTTTTTTACTTCTTTTCTTTTCCCGTCATTATCATTACGACTGGTTAATTTACAAGCACAATCAATAAAATGCAATCCATTATATTTACTCCAAGCAATAATGTCTTCTTCTTTTATGTAATACATGGGACGAATTAATTCTAATCCTGGAAAATTTTTACTTTTTAATTTAGGCATCATACTTTTATATTCACCAGCATATAAAATATTTAACATAATAGTCTCAATAATATCATTAAAGTGATGTCCCAAAGCTATTTTATTACATCCTAGTTCTTTCGCTTTATTGTATAATGCTCCTCGTCTCATTCTAGCACATAGATAACAAGGTGAATTTTCTCCATAAGTATCCACAACATCAAAAATATTACTCTCAAAAATATGTGCTGGAATATTTAACTTTTGTAAATTATTTTTAATTAAAGTTAAATTTTCTTCCTGATATCCAGGGTTCATTACGATAAATTCTAATTCAAAATGAATTCTTCCATGACGACGTAATTCTTGAAACAATTTAGCTAAAAGAAAGGAATCTTTTCCACCAGAAATACACACCGCTATCTTATCTTTATCTTTCACTAAATCGTATTCTTCTATTCCTCTTACAAAACGACACCATAGCTTTTTTCTGAATCTTTTAATAATAGATCGTTCTATTTCTTGGCACTCCATAAAATCACCGCAATAGATTATACCACAAGTCCTGATAATTAACAATAATAATCTTTAAACATAAGATATACTAGGTGATTATATGAATTTTATGATCAATGATTTTAATATTTTTTATGAAAAGTATGGTCAAGGAAAAACTAATATTATCATTCTTCCTGGTTGGGGAGAAACTAGAAGTACTTTTTATAATTTGATTAATATCTTAAAAGAATATTATACAGTCTATATTATAGATTATCCCGGATTTGGAAACAGCAAATTTCCCGATCGTGATTTAGATATTTATGAATATGCCAATTTAATAAAAAATTTTATAACCATTCATAGCATTGATAATCCAGTTTTAATCGGTCATTCTTTTGGAGGAAGAATTATTATTTTATTAGCTGGTCTTTATAAATTAAATATTAAAAAAATTATTTTAATGGATTCTGCGGGTATTAAAAGAAGAAAAAGTCTGAAAGCAAAGTTACGACAAACAATTTATAAATTTCTTAAAAAATTAAAATATTTTCTTCCTAAAAAAATAAGAGAGATCTATGTAAATAAATTAATTCATATTTTTGGATCCACCGATTTTAAAAATTTAGATCCTAATATTAGAAAAACTTTTATTAATATAGTAAATGAAGATTTAACAAAATATTTAAAACATATTAATTCTTCTACTCTTCTTATTTGGGGAGAGCAGGATCAAGATACACCTTTAGAAGATGGAAAATTAATGAATAAAGAAATAGAAGATTCTGGTCTTGTCATTATTCCTAACGCTTCACATTTTCCTTATTTAGAATATCCTTATTATATTAATAAAGTAATCTTAGAATTTTTAAAGACATATATGTAAAAAAGTATAACAAACTCGTTATACTTTTTTAAAAGAGATTTAAAGTCATTTGACTAGATTCAGGAAGTCCTTCTAGTATCCCCATAGTACGCATTTTATCAATAATAGTAACTGATACTTTACAACGTTTTTGTAAATCTTCAATACTAATAAATTCTTGTTTTTCTCGTTCTTCTACAATAGCATTACTAACAGCTTCTCCCAATCCATCAATCGTTCTAAATGGTGGTATCAATGTCATATCGTCATCACTAGACACTATAAAGTTACGAGATTCACTTTTATATAAATCAACATTAGCAAATTTAATCCCACGAGCAGTAGCTTCTAAAGCTATCTCTAAAGTCGTTAGAATATTAGATTCTTTGTTAGAAGCTTCAAATCCTTTTAATTTGATATCTTCCATTTTGCTTTTAATAGCATCATATCCTTTAATCATAGTCTCAATATCAAAGTCATCACTTCTAATAGAAAAGTAAGAAGCATAATAATAGATAGGTTTATATACTTTGAACCATGCAATTCGAATAGCACTCATTACATAAGCACAAGCATGAGCTTTTGGGAACATATATTTTATTTTACGACAAGAATCAATATACCATTCAGGAATATTAGCTTCTCTCATTTTTGTTTCCCATTTCGCCCATCCTTCGGGATCTTTACTAGCTTTACCTTTTCTTACAAACTCCATAATTTTAAAAGCATCAATAGGCTTTAATCCATGATACATTAAGTAAACCATAATATCATCACGACAACCAATAACTTCTTTAAATTCTACTACTTTATTACGAATTAATTCACTAGCATTTCCTGCCCATACATCAGTTCCATGGGATAATCCAGATATTTTAACTAATTCTGCAAATGTTTTAGGTTTTGTCTCTACTAACATATTAATAACAAATTTAGTTCCTAATTCGGGTAACCCAAGAGTTCCAGTTGGACACATAATTTCTTCTTCAGTTACTCCTAGTGCATCAGTAGAAGATAATAAACTAATTACTTTTTTATCATCCATAGGTAGTGTGGTTACATCGATTCCAGATAAATCTTGTAACATTCTAAGAATGGTCGGATCATCGTGTCCTAGTATATCTAGTTTTAATACATCTTGATCAATCGCATGATAGTCAAAGTGTGTAGTACGCCATAGAGATTCTGTATCTCCTGCTGGATATTGATATGGGGTAAAATCATAAACATCCATATAATCTGGAATAACAACAATTCCTCCAGGATGTTGTCCCGTAGTTCTTTTAATACCAGTACAACCAATTGCAATACGTTCTACTTCTGCCGTACGCATATTATCGATTCCTTTATCTTCACAATAACCTTTTACATATCCAAAAGCCGTTTTATCAGCGACAGTACCAATCGTACCTGCACGATATACATTATCTACTCCAAATAATACTTTAGTGTATTCGTGAGCTTTCCACTGATAATCTCCTGAAAAGTTTAAATCGATATCAGGAACTTTATCTGCATTAAATCCCAGGAAAGTAGCAAATGGCATATCTTGCCCTTCTTTTCCCATAGGGCTACCACAAACTGGACAAGTCATATCTGGTAAATCATATCCACTAGAATAATCACTTCCTAAACTCTTCCCATCGATTTCAAAAATGCTATGTTTACAATTTTTACATAGGTAATGTGCTGGTAATGGATTTACTTCTGTAATTCCCATCATCGTAGCAACAAAACTGGAACCAACAGAACCACGAGAACCAACTAAATAACCATCATCATTACTTTTTTTAACTAACTTTTGCGCAATTAAATAAATAACATCAAATCCCCCACCAATAACTCCACCTAAAGCTTTTTTTACTTTTTTATCTAATTCCTTATCTTCTATTTCTTCCTCTAGTGTACTTTTGATATCTTCTTTTACTAGGTTAAAAACAGCATCAAATCCTTGAAGAATCACTTCATGTAACCTTTTGTAAGATTCCTTTATATATTCTTCATTAACATAAGTTCCTTCTTTATCTAAATTGTGTTTAATAGCATCATACACTGCATCTCCATATAATTCTTTAGCAATACGTTCTTCAATATTATATGGCAATACTTCCCCATACATACTACTAGCTTTTCCATATACAAGATTAGTCACAGTTTCTACAGAGTTATCAATTTTAGGAGAAAAAGGTACTCCCCCCGTTTCAATGATAACTTCAATAATATCTATCATATCTGCAATCTTATTAGGATTAGTAATTACTATTTCATTACGCTCTTCAGGGCTCAAGAAATCAAACGATGATAACATTTCGTCCGTAGTTCTCATATACATACTAGGAATATTTGTTATATTATTTCTAGCTAGTGGATGGCGTCCTCCACCAGGTACTTTTTGATTTACTATGATTTCACGATAAATCTTATCGCTATCTTCTATATGATGTACATCCCCTGTTGCCACAATAATTTTTCCAGAATCTTTCGTAATACGAATGATTTTTTTTATGTGTTCTATTAACTCATCCCTACTAGCAAAATCATTCATTTGTAACAAATGATCATAACACTCTATTGGCTGTACTTCCACATAGTCATAGAAACTAACTACATTCGTTAATTCTTCATCCGATTTACTTCTTGCTTGTAAAAATACTTCTGATTCATAACATCCACTACCAATTAAAAGTCCTTCTCTATGACTTTCTAATACACTTCTTAAGATTCTAGCACTACCTTTATAAAAGTACTTTGTATTAGCATAACTAATAATTTTAAATAAATTTTTTAATCCAATTTTATTTTTTACTAAAATATTAACATGATAACTATTACCATATTTATATATCTCATCTTTGGATACTAATTTATCTAAATCACTCATTTTCTCAAAGTTACGATCATATAACTTTTTCATCATTTTATGAAATACTAATGCTGTAGCTTCCGCATCATAATCTCCACGGTGATGGGAGTCTTCGTCAAACGGTACATCATATCTTTTTACTAAAGCACTTAAAGAATGTCTTCCAAAATTATTATCCATCGTTCTAGATATTTCTAGTGTATCTATCACAGGATTTTTGAATGTTCCTAAGTTATATTTTTGATAAGCACGTTCTAGAAAAGACACATCAAATTTAGCATTGTGAGCTACCATCGGTAAATCCCCAAACCACTCAACAAAACGTTTAATAACCGTCTCTTCATCATCTTTTCCTTGTAATAGTTCATCAGTAATACCTGTAACGTCCGTAATCTTTTTAGGTAGAGGTCTTTTAGGATCAATTAATTCAGAGAATTTATCAATAATTTCTCCATTACATAATTTAACAGCTCCAACTTCTATAATTTGATCTCCTCCACCAGCATTAAAACCCGTGGTTTCAAAATCAAAAACAACATAGGTATTTTGTAATAACATAGAGTCATCCGGTCTTACTACGACATTGACAGTATCATCGATTAGTGTTAATTCACATCCATAAATAGCTTTAAAAGGTTCTTCTTCCTCGCTTAAGGAAGAATTGATATCACAGACGGCATGATACACATCAGGAAATGCTTGGCATCCATCATGATCCGTAATAGCTATGGCTTTATGTCCCCATTTTCTAGCAAGTTTCACTAACTTTTTAGGATCACAGATTCCATCCATTTGACTCATTTGTGTATGAGCATGAAGTTCCACTCTTTTTATTTCCGCAGTATCCTTCCTATTTGTAGTTTTCGGTTCAATAGCATTAATATCACGCAAATTTAATACTAGTTCGTTGTTAGAATATCTATCGTTTTTAGTATTTCCTCTTACTCTTATCCAAGTACCAGGTTTCGTTTTTTTCTTAATTGCATTAAATTCTTCTTCATCACGAGAGAAAAGTTTAGCATAAATACTATCTGTATAATCCGTTAATTTTAAAGTAAGAATTTTAAACTCTTTGCTTGCGGGTTCAAATTCATCTTGACCAAAAACTTCCGCATCAATCGTAACACTGTCTTCTTCGCCAACTATCGTTTTAATCAATACTGGTTCTTCTTTAATTACTCTTCCTTTAATAGTATTTTCATTTACTTCTTTTTTTTCATATTTTGGTTTTATAGAAGAAGTTTTATTCTCTATAGGTTTATTTATCTTTAAAGTATCTACATTGATTTTCAAAGCATTATTGATTTCTTCTTTTGTTCTTTTGCTTTCTTCTTCATCAATAAAAGTATACAATTCCATATCAAATCCACATAATTTAAATTTATTTTTTAAATTATCTAAAAAGGTGGAAATTTGTTTTTCTTCAACTTGATTAATTAATTCAATAAAATATCCTTCCTCTTTTTTAACAAGTCTATCAATAAAAATATGAGCAACTACTTTTTCTTTAGCAATTTCTTCAATGATCTTTTTATAATATTCTTCTACATAATCATAATTTACGTCTTGTACAATAACTTCCAATAACACATTCTTATCAAAATATTTATGAAAACATTCTGTTAACGCAAAATATAATTCGCAAGAAAAATTAGTTTTATTACGAATACTAATTTTTACTTCCTCTGTTTTTTTATATATTACTACTTTTTCTAACTTTGCATCTATAAACTCATGAAAATATTTATTATCTAAAGATATTTTATTTAAAATGAATTCTAACTTTTCGTCCATAACTTCTCCCCCAATAAAAAAGGGCTACACCCATTTTATACTAAATCTATTTTATCTAATCTAATAATATATCTTTGATTCTTGCAACAAAAATCAATAAATCCATACAAATCTACTTTTTTCAATTCTTTTTCAATTGGATATTTTTCAAAATCAAAAGCTATTTGATCTCTCATCATATAACTTACTAACTCTTCCTTCTCAGCACCTAAATACATAAGCCAATAAGGATATAACTGACGCTTCAATAAACGAAGATTTTTAAATCCTTCATTATATTTACTAATTCCTGTGATTTTAGTATGTAATTCGTTGGTAATAGCTAAATCAATAATTGCCGCTACTATTTCACGATTTTCTTTTTGATGAGATCCTATTTCATATTTTACTAAGGTATAAATAATGCGCATTAAAGCTTTTAATCCATCTTCTTTATCATTAAGTTTTCCCCAAGATATATTTCGTTTAGGATTTGTCCCCATAAATTCTACTGTATCCAAGGATGGATGAATTACTAAAATATGATAGGTATCTTTAATAGGAAATCTGATTATATCTTTTAATTCTTCATTAATCTTCTTTTGATGCTCATCCCAAAATTTCATAAGAAATCGACGATGCTTATCAGTTTCTTTCTTTATTTTCTTAAACACTTCTGTATCAAATACATAAGTATAAATTGTATCATCATCCGGTATAAAATCATCATTATATTTTAATATTTCAATATTTTCTTTTTCTAACTTCATATATTGTTTCGGATAATTTTGCCATAATTTTTCTTTTAAATTTTGTACTTCTTCAGAAAAAGAAGGTTTAAATAATAAATTCCATGCTAAAAGATAATCATTAGTTAAGAATTCTATATTCATAAGATCACCTTCCTTATTTCTATTACTTTAACTATATCATATGTCAGAACTTTTTTAAATATTTTTGAATGTTTTTCACAAGAAAAAAGACTAAATAAAATTTTTACTTAATCTTAATATACTAGTTAGTTTTAATCACATAGGGATTACCACTGGTACCATTTCCACTAACAATTTCGATATTTGCTTTTAAATTAATTACAGGACGAATTGAAACTTTGACATTTGCATAATTCCCATCAATCATACTTCCTTGATTAAAAACTTCCCAGACCACAATACCAGTACCATTAAAACGTAGCGGAGACATAGTCCAATATGGTATTAAACCATACAAATAATAACTTGTATTATATTTCTGATAAACCGCTCCCGCATAGGCTAGTTCATCTGTTGTAATTAATCCAATGGGATACAATAGTGCTTTATTTCCTTTATTGCTATTACTTGTGGTATATAAATCATTTTCTTGAGGACAACCAAACTGTGGTGTTTTGTTATTTACTAATCTATTATAAGCACCATAATGCGTTATATTGTTTTTGTATCCTAACGCCGTATCATAATAGGCATCAGAACTATTCCATAATCCATCTTCGCTAGCTACACTTCGATCCCCACAAAATCCACTATCCGCTATATACAAGGCATAACTTAATAAGTTTTCTTCATACCAGGCATCTACTACAGATTTTATAGCACTACTATTTACATTGGCATGTGTTTCTGAATATGTTTGGGAATCTGGCGTTCCATACATATATCCCACATATGTATTATCATCAAAATTCTCATTAAATTTACTACTCCCTACAGATGATATATTTTCTATAATATCATCCGTTTTAGTTTGATACATAAGTCTAATTGAACCATCTTCATTAATTCTTATAATTCTCCAATAAAATCCTGCAAATTCTACATAGTTATTTTCTACTGCTCCTCTAAAATAATACGTTGTTTTATTATCTTCCGTATTTTCACTTGTATAATATAATCCCTTTGTACCATCTTCTTCACTCGTTTTACCAAAATCTATATTTGCATCACTTTGAGCTTGGTTATCTCTTAATATAGCATTTATTAAGGTTGGCTGTCCTGTATCATTATTATCAATATTAGGATCACTTGGCGTAATTACTTGTCCATCATCTTGAATGTAATTTAGCGTTACTGTTAATTCTTTTATGGGTTCTAATGGTAATGATTCTGCATTAATATCAAACTCGGTTGTGATTGTAAATGTGATACTTTCTCCTGCTAATAATCTAGTTCCTTCTTGGATTCCATCTATTCCATATTTAATTACATAACTTCCACTACTACTAGCATCAATATTATCTAGGATAGCATCTAATGTCCCATAATTTTGTACAGTTACTGTAAAAGTCATTTTATCTCCTGGCTCTTTTACTCCGACATTAAATGTCATAGTGGTATTACTATAGGTTGGATCACTTATATTATAGGCTCTTCCTGTTGGAGTGCTTTCTACACTACTAATCCTTATCCCCCAACTATCAGTTAAATTACTTGTTCCTTGAATATTTAAATTAGTTGAAAGTATTGCATACCCTACTGCCATAAACACTACTATTATTAACATTACTATAATTATTTTGGTCTTTTTATTCCCATACATAGTACCCAACTCCTAGGATTCTATTATTATCATAACAGAATATTATAATATTTTAAATACGGTATATACCTATTTTTTACGACAAATAATTAAACTAAATGATTTAAATATTCATTAAATTCTCTAGGTAATTCACTTTCAAAATAAAGTTCTTTTTTAGTTATTGGATGAATAAATCTTATACTTTTAGAATGTAACATCTGTCCAAATGGAGTTGTTTTTTTACTTTTACCATACACCGGATCATTTACAATAGGATGATTTATATAAGCCATATGAACTCTAATTTGATGAGTTCTTCCTGTCTCTAGTTTACATTCAATTAATGTTTTATCATTATATCTTTTCAATACTCTAAAATGCGTAATAGCATCTTTACTATTGATATCTGTTACCATCATCTTTTGTCTATTTACAATATCTCTTCCAATAGGAGCATCAATGGTCCCCGTTTCGTGATTGATGACTCCTTCCACTAGTGCAATATAAATTCTCTCTACTTCTTTGTTTTTAATCATTTCACTTAATTTATCATGAACTTCGTCTGTTTTAGCGACAACTAAAAGGCCACTAGTATCTTTATCAATCCTATGAACAATCCCCGGTCTTATATTATCTTTATTACTCAATTGAAATCTTCCCATTAGAGCATTCACTAAAGTACCAGAATAATTTCCGGGAGCAGGATGCACCACCATCCCACTTTTTTTATTCACAATTAATAAATATTCATCTTCATAAACAACATCAATAGGAATATCCTCTGGTTCAATATGTATTTCAAAAGATAAATCATCACTTACCTGAATTACGTCATTTTCTTTTACCAAATAATTAGAACTTTCCTCTTTCTGATTCACAAGAACTCGTCCATCTTTAATTAATTTTTGCACCTTACTTCTTGAAATATCTAACTCATCTTTTAAATAACTATCCAAACGAATATTATTTTTTTCTACTCTTATTTCCATATGTATCACCTATTACCTCAATAAACATAAGTATTACTCCAATTACTATCATAGTATCCGCTATATTAAAAACTGGAAAATGATATCCTAAAATATTAAAATTCAAAAAATCTATCACATAACCTCTAAAAATCCGATCAATTAAATTACCAAAAATTCCACCAATTAATAATCCATAACTTACTACCGATAATTTAGTAAATTCTATGGTACTACTAATATATTTACTAATCATCAAAAGAACAACCACACTAATTCCTACTAAAATAATTGTACTATTATTAAGAATTCCCCAAGCGGCACCTTTATTTTCTACATAAGTTAAACTAAAAAAGTTAGAAATTACTTCTATATGTTCTAAATATATACTTACTAATAACTTAGTAATTTGATCTAAAAGAATACCAATCCCTGCTATGCAATAAATTATCTTTTTCATTAAGTTCACCTTATTATATTTTAACAAAAAAAAAGACAATTATAAAGTAATATTTACTAAAATAACATCTTCCCCTATCTTAGTAATATTCTTCCAATTAATCTCAGTATCTACACCTTTATTTCTAAAGGACAAAAAGTTACGATTAGCTTCTATTACTAATGCTTCTATTACACCCGTCTCTTCATTGATTTTAACATCTATAATATTACCAATATTTTTCCCATCTGCGACATTCACAATGTCCTTACTTTGTAAATCAGATAATCGCATAACCTTCACCTAATTAAGTATATGAAAATAAAAAATAATAAACACTGAAAGTACTATAATCTTATTTTCATTCTCTCTACTAAATTAATTGGATTATCCATCAATTGATTATGAAGTCTTACATCACTTCTGATTTGTTTAATAAAAGTAATCTCTTCATTTTTCATACTCATCCCATATTCTAGATTGTCTTCCGAAATCACATAATCATCACGTCCTATAAAATAATCTAAACTAATGTTAAAATGTTCTGCTAACTTAGCTAAATCTTCTATAGAAGGAGTATTTCTTCCTTTTTCGTAATAACAAATAGTTCCTCGATTTACGTTAATAATTTTTCCAAATTTTTCTTGTGTTAGATTATGTTTTTCTCTTAATTCTTTCAATCTTCTACACAATATATCCACAAAAAAACACCTCATATTTCGAGGTTAATTATATGTAAACTATTAAGGCAATTGTTAAAAGTTAACTAATTGGTAACTAAATTATTTCAGTTAAATATATCATGTCATTCTTTTCTAAGAATAATTGTCATTTTATTAATAGTTTCTTTAATGATTCTATGTATAAAAAAATAGTACTCAATTTACTTACGCAGATTAAGTACTAACCAAGCATTTAAGGTAAGTACTCAACACGCAAAAGTTAAGTATTCCCTTTTTTATTGTATGAAGCATCCTTCACTCATATGCATGATAACATAAAAGAGAACTTTTTACAAGTTCTCTTTTGATAAAGTCATAAAGACCTAACTCACTTATGGTGACCAGTACGGGATTTGAACCCATATATAAAATAATCGGAAAGGATTATTTGATATATAGAAGTAAAACTTTTAAAAAAGATAATTATTTTGTTTTATATGATTTAAATGATAATATTGTTGGATATTTTGATAATTTTGAAGATTTATCAAGAATTTTAAAATATCGGTTGAGTGATTTAGTACACGAGTATAACCGTAATAATACTGATAACATAATTGTTATTATCGATAATAATAAGTATAAATTAGCAACTTTTTGCTAATTTTTTTTTGGTTTTACGGAAGTAAAAAAAATCAATGTTAATTTAATATTGATTAGTATTTCCCTGACAGTATTAATCAAAATAGGTTTTTTAACGATTTGACCTATTTATGAAAAACTAGTTTTTTTCACACCTCACTATTTAATAACTAAATCGTTAATCTTT
>CALVYA010000021.1 GCA_944371905.1 uncultured Bacilli bacterium
AAATGTTGAAAATTATTATAAAATTTTTATGCAAAAGAAAACCTCTAGAAAAAATCTAGGGGTTTGTCTACACTCTGAAGAAATCATTACGATTTCTTAATTTCCACTTTTAGAAACTTTTGTCCATCCTTCTCCTGCTCCACGTTCACAAGTATCAGAAGAATACTTTTTCGTCGTAGCATCACATATTTCACGATAAGCTCCCCCACCACCATAGGCTTGGGAACCTCCATCATGAACTGGACACCAAACATTGGTACCATTAGATTCTCCACAGAATTTACAAGTTACATAATACGCTTTCCATAATCCATCACTAGTTTGATTATCTGCAATACAAGTATTGGGATTTGCTTTATTTACTGTACTACAACCATATCTACTAGTTCCAACAATAGTCCATGGCCAAGTATTTCCCTTATAGACTATTCTCATATTACTAGCTGCACTCCTTGCTGTCCATACATGAGTATGTACTTCAACTTTGTAGTTCCACTGTGCATACATCGTTCTAGAATATGTTACTGTATAACTAGATCCGGCAGACCCTATTAAACTTCCTCCACTATCAGCAGTATACCATCCTTTAAAAGTATAACCACTTCTAGTTGGCGTTGGTAAAATAATACTAGTATTATAATTTACTGTTCTACTTCCAGGACTAACGCTTCCACCATTGGCATTAAACGTTATAGTATAAGTATTAGCCGTCCAATGCGCATATAGAGTAGTGTTACCAGTTACTTTATAACTGTTCCCTCCTCCTCCTACTCTTGTTCCTCCACTAGAAGATGTATACCATCCATCAAATTTATAATTTGCTCTTGTTGGCGTTGGTAATGTTACGTTAGTATTATAATTCGCTTTTGTACTACTTGGACTTACACTTCCTCCATTTGCATTAAACGTTACAGTATAACTATTAATCGTCCAATGCGCATATAATGTCTGATTACTTGTAATCGTTACTTTACTACTACTACTTATTTTTGTCCCTCCACTAGAAGATGTATACCATCCATTAAACGTATATCCTGTTCGAGTTGGCGTTGGTAATGTCCCATACGTAGAATTGTAGGTAACTGTCTTACTATTTGGACTTACGCTTCCTCCATTCGCATTAAATGTTACAGTATAATTTTTTGCTTTCCATACCGCATATAATGTTACTGCTTTATCTGTTGAATATGTTCCTCCTGCATTATATGTCGCACTTGTCCCATTACTTGTTGTACTCCATCCTACAAAATCATATCCTGTCTTTGTTGGTTTCACTGTAGATAGTGTTAACTTCTCTCCATGCATTTTGTATTGTGTCGTTGGTCCTCCACTTCCTCCATTCATATTATACTTTATTTCATATTTCATATGAAAGGCTTTCGATGGATATACTCCTATTGATATGTTACCTGCATTATCTTCTACTTGAGCCCATACATAATATTTATTCCCCGCCATATTTCTATTTACATTTAAAGTATTACTTGTAAAGTTTGTATAACTTGTTGGGGCACTACTTCCATTAGTACTTATCGCATATTTCCTTGTCTTTATTCCACTTCCTCCTGTATCTGCTGTAGTTAACTTAAAAATAATATTTGCACTAGTTGTCCCTACTTTTACTATTGGTTCACTTCCATTAGGATCTATTACTACTGTCGGCTTATCTACATCCACTTTGATTAGATAATCCCCTGTCTCATCTGAAACATTTCCCTCATTCGTCACTATTCTAAATCGATAATTATCATTTACATTCTCTTTAATAGCTACACTACAGGAATTACTTGATGTCATACTACACGGAATATCTTTCCATCCTCCATCGATATACCATTGAAAACTCCCTACACTTGTCCCACTTAACTCGTAAAAATTATCATTCGTCTTTAATGTTATGATCACTCCGTTACTCCATGTTCCTAATTCATATTCTTCGTTATTACTTGTCTTTTTAATAGTAATGGTTGGAGCTTTATGTTTATATACAATCGCTTTTAACTCCATAACATCATTTGGATTCGTTGTATTTCTATCTTCATATGTCAAAATAAACTCTTTTTTATTATCAGCGTCCAAGATTGGTGTTGTATCTAGTTCATCTATATTAGTCGGTAATACCTCTTCTTCACTATCTTCCGCTAATACTCTATCTAACTCATCTCCATCATCATTATATTTTACAATATTTAATGTCCTCATTAATTTTTCTCTTATTACATCTCTGGAAGTATTATAATAAATATACAAATCTTCACTCGTTCCAAAATCATATTCAATATTATTGTTCGTTAACCATGCTGGATCACAGTAATCTACTGCATCACTAGTATAGTCATCTCCCTTGCATTTGATACATGCCTTATACTCATAACTATCTTCTCCACGATAAATTGCCACTACATAACTTTCTCTATCTTCTAAAGAACAACTATTTCCTTTATAATCTAATAAATTATCGGCATATTTTTTTTCTATCAATTCACTTACATTAACATAGCTAGATCTCAAAAGTCCTTCTGGACGATAAATTCTATTATCAGTAAAAAACTCTTTTGCTGAAGATGTTATCGTATCTTCCAAACTCATATAATAATCTTCTCTAAATTGCTTCATCATTTTCGATACTGCTGGAACTGCTATTAATGTTAAGACTCCTATGATAATAACGGCACCTATAATTTCGATCATAGTAAATCCTCTATTATTCTTTTTTAACATACATACCACCCTATGATACTTTATAATTTTATTTTATCACATAACGGAAAAAAGTAAATAAATGTTGATAATTTAAACAAAAAAGAGATAGTTTCATGACAACTAACTCTTTCAAAATATCAATATCCTTCTTTGGTGTTCTCTTCAAAAGAAAAATCATAACTATCAATAATTCGATATAAAACTTTCTCTTTTACCGTTACTGTCTCAGAAGAAGAAATTTTTCCTACAGGAATCATAATTTTGTTTTTAGAGTTTCCAAATTCATCTAAAAAATTAACTATTAAATCTAAATTATCATAATTTAAATTAGAAATATTTTTTACTTCAAAGCTAATATTAGCCATATCCGGATTATTTTTATCAACATTTATTCTCATATTATTAATCACGAATTTTTCATTGGTGTGTTGTTTTTTTAAATTATCACTATTGTTTAACAAATTTCCTTCTTCATCTATAATACATAAATCACAGTACTCTACATTGTTAGTATCAAAAGGATAACCAGGATCCTCCGTGGGAATCGATTCTTCATCTTCCGTAGAAGGAGGAACCTCATTTTCCTCTTTTTTATAATTAAAACCCATATAAATAGAAATAGATACTAAGATTAATATTAACAATATTAATATAGCAATAATTATATTTTTATTTTTCATAGTCCTCCTTCTTACCATGAAACCCATTCTGCAGGAACCCATTGGTTACTACAAGTAGGATTAACGATATTAGCAACACTAGGTGTACATAAGCTGCTATTTTCTAAAGACCCTCTTAACCATAATTTCCCTGAACTAGTAGAATATTCCCAAGTAGTTGTTTTAAAATAAGCGGGAATTCCATAATTAGTAGCAATCATTCCTGCCATATTTTTAGTAGGACTATATGGTTGATCCACATATTTTCTGCAATATAATCCCCATTGAGCATTTGGGAAAGCTAAAAATCTACTATAATTAATAATAACTATTGCGTAATACGTTCTATTAGAAGATACCGATAAAGATTTGTTAGTAGCTAAAGAGGCTGTAGTTGCGCTACTAGAAGTATTCCATCCTTTAATAGTAAATAAAGTAGAGAAACTTTGATTACCCTTAGCACTAAGAGAAGCATCGGTAGAGTCTCCTCGGAAATTAGTTTGATTTAAATTGGCAATACCAGGAGATGTTATTGTACAACTAGTTTGATTATTATAAATATAGCAACTTCTAGTAGTAGATGTACCATTCCACAACGCTTTGTTATAATTAAATGTTACAGTTATTTGTTTTCTCCAAACAGCATAAAGAGTAATAGATTGATCTTTAGAATAGATAGAGCCAGATTTATAATTGATAGTAGTGCTATTCTTAGTAGTACTCCATCCCATAAACTCATATCCTGATCTAGTTGGCTTTGAAGTCGTTAAAGTTAAATTAACTCCTGGACGTTTTGTTTGAGTAGATGGACCTCCACTTCCACCATTGGCATTAAATGTTATAGTATAAGTATTAGCCGTCCAATGCGCATATAGAGTAGTGTTACCAGTTACTTTATAACTGTTCCCTCCTCCTCCTACTCTTGTTCCTCCACTAGAAGATGTATACCATCCATCAAATTTATAATTTGCTCTTGTTGGCGTTGGTAATGTTATGTTAGTATTATAATTCGCTTTTGTACTACTTGGACTTACACTCCCTCCATTCGCATTAAACGTTACAGTATAACTATTGATCGTCCAATGCGCATATAATGTTACTGCTTTATCTGTTGAATATGTTCCTCCTGCATTATATGTCGCACTTGTCCCATTACTTGTTGTACTCCATCCTACAAAATCATATCCTGTCTTTGTTGGTTTCACTGTAGATAGTGTTAACTTCTCTCCATGCATTTTGTATTGTGTCGTTGGTCCTCCACTTCCTCCATTCATATTATACTTTATTTCATATTTCATATGAAAGGCTTTCGATGGATATACTCCTATTGATATGTTACCTGCATTATCTTCTACTTGAGCCCATACATAATATTTATTCCCCGCCATATTTCTATTTACATTTAAAGTATTACTTGTAAAGTTTGTATAACTTGTTGGGGCACTACTTCCATTAGTACTTATCGCATATTTCCTTGTCTTTATTCCACTTCCTCCTGTATCTGCTGTAGTTAACTTAAAAATAATATTTGCACTAGTTGTCCCTACTTTTACTATTGGTTCACTTCCATTAGGATCTATTACTACTGTCGGCTTATCTACATCCACTTTGATTAGATAATCCCCTGTCTCATCTGAAACATTTCCCTCATTCGTCACTATTCTAAATCGATAATTATCATTTACATTCTCTTTAATAGCTACACTACAGGAATTACTTGATGTCATACTACACGGAATATCTTTCCATCCTCCATCGATATACCATTGAAAACTCCCTACACTTGTCCCACTTAACTCGTAAAAATTATCATTCGTCTTTAATGTTATGATCACTCCGTTACTCCATGTTCCTAATTCATATTCTTCGTTATTACTTGTCTTTTTAATAGTAATGGTTGGAGCTTTATGTTTATATACAATCGCTTTTAACTCCATAACATCATTTGGATTCGTTGTATTTCTATCTTCATATGTCAAAATAAACTCTTTTTTATTATCAGCGTCCAAGATTGGTGTTGTATCTAGTTCATCTATATTAGTCGGTAATACCTCTTCTTCACTATCTTCCGCTAATACTCTATCTAACTCATCTCCATCATCATTATATTTTACAATATTTAATGTCCTCATTAATTTTTCTCTTATTACATCTCTGGAAGTATTATAATAAATATACAAATCTTCACTCGTTCCAAAATCATATTCAATATTATTGTTCGTTAACCATGCTGGATCACAGTAATCTACTGCATCACTAGTATAGTCATCTCCCTTGCATTTGATACATGCCTTATACTCATAACTATCTTCTCCACGATAAATTGCCACTACATAACTTTCTCTATCTTCTAAAGAACAACTATTTCCTTTATAATCTAATAAATTATCGGCATATTTTTTTTCTATCAATTCACTTACATTAACATAGCTAGATCTCAAAAGTCCTTCTGGACGATAAATTCTATTATCAGTAAAAAACTCTTTTGCTGAAGAAGTTATCGTATCTTCTAAACTCATATAATAATCTTCTCTAAATTGCTTCATCATTTTCGATACTGCTGGAACTGCAATTAATGTTAAGACTCCTATAATAACAACAGCACCCAATATCTCAACCATAGTAAAACCTTTATTATTCTTTTTTAACATAAAAAGCCACTCCTATATTATCTTATATAATATATTTTATCATAATAAAAAAGAAAGTAAATTATTTTTCACTTTCTTTTAATTAAAGTTTATCTAGTTTTTGCTGGAGCCTCTTCTACTATTTCAGTACCACCATAAGCTGCTTCCCATTGCTCATCTGATAAATAGTATGCAGGTTCTTCAATTTCAGCAACTTTTGGTTCATATGGAATTTCATCTTCCTGTCCATAATCTGGATTTAAATTAGGATCGTCTAAATCAATTCCTGGATTTTCTGGTTCTACAGGTTTTTCAGGTTCCACTGGTTTTTCCCCTTCCCCTGTTCCAGGATTTAAATTAGGATCATCTAAGTCAATTCCTGGATTTTCTGGTTCTACAGGTTTTTCGGGTTCTGTTGGTTGTTGAGGCTGCTGTGGTTGTTGCGCAACTTCTTGTTTATTTAATTCATTTACTTCTTGTTGAGCTTTATTATATTCTTCTTCGGCTGTTTGTCTTAATTGAGCCCCCATAGCACGAGCTTCACTTAAAGATCCATCTACTTGCCTTGTATAACCATCTCTATAAGTATCATTAATAAATTGCTCTCTCCATCCACTACCATATTTATTTTGTAAATAGTTTTGAGCTTCACTAGACAAAGAATCAAGTTCACTAGTAACTTTTGCTACATCACTATTGATACGAGCTTGTACTTGAGAATCGCTACTACTAATTTCATTAGCACCATCACCAAATGCACTAGCATAAGCAACTATATTAAATAATGACATATTACTTGTATCTATAGTTTGATTATTGAAAGGTATAACAATAGTTTTAGAATAATTGTAAGCTCCTACTTCATCCGTATAAGCAACAGCATCATTTACTCCTCTAGTAATTAATTTATTAGATAAAGCATCAACTTCTTCAATAATTTTTTCTTGTGAAGTTGCTTGTTGTTGCTCTTCAGGAGTTAATTCATCTTTACTAACTTCTTCAGTAGTAGTTGTAGTACTACTATCAATAACTACACCGTTATCTTTAATAAATTCCTCTTGTTTTTCAGGAGTTAACTTATTAAATTCTTCACCATCTACTACAGGAATACCATCATTACCAACTTCTGTTTCTAATTTATCTTCTTTTTGTAAAGATCTAAATCTATTATTAATTAAATCTGGAAGATCAATTTCAGAATTCATATTATATTTTTCTTCTGCTATTTCAATAAGTGCTAACACTTTAGCTTCTCTATCGCTAATAGAACTAATTCTACCACTATATTCTTCTACTAATTGATTAGCATCACTACTCTTAGAACTAATTTCTTCTAATAATTCAGGTGTAATATCACTAGATGCAATTACTTTATTAGCAAGTGAATTTTGACCAATATTCTTTAATCCTTCTGCCAGTTGATCCCTAGCATTAGTTGCAATAATTGTGGAAGCTATTTGTTGTTTCATATTTAATGCTTCTATTTTATCTCTTGTTTGAGCAGTAACAGCAGCACATAGACTCTTATTATCAATGTCGTCCATAACATCAATATCAATCTCTTCATTAATACCAGTTAATAATTCACTAGTAGTAATTTGATTTAAAGACATACCTACTTTAGCAGCTGCTTCTTGATATTTACTGATTTCTTCTTCACTAACGTTATTAATTCTCAAAAATTCTTCTACATTTCTATTAGCAAGTTCAAAACCAAATCCAGCAGAAGTTGCAAACCATGCTACACCGTCATTATTAATTTTTGCATATTCACCAGTAGATCCAGCATATACGTAATCATAATATAATCCTTTAATTACTTTATCAGATAAATCCGTAGATGGATTATTATTAAAATCGATCACTGCTTGCTCATGACGTTCGAAGAATTCACGTGCGTTTTCATCATTAATTAATACTGATAATCCACTAGCCTTAGTAGCATTCATATAATAAGTAGATAATTTAGAATAAGCACTACGAGCTAAATTCATTAAGTTAGTAGTATCAAACTCTAAAGTTCCAAATACATCGTACAATTCATCTGCAGTATAATTATTTAAAATAATATTTAATGCTATAGCTTCGTCAACGGTAAGATGTAATGTTGATTTATCTTCTTCTAACTTAAATGTACCTTCTTCTGTAGTTCTAGTATTAAATTCTTCTACTGCTTTCAAGGTTGGTTCAAAGAAGGCTTTTTGTTCATCAGTCATATTTTTAAATAAATCATCTAAATCTTGTTCATTTTTCTCATCTACAATTTGTTCTTGACTACAACTATGAGTTAAAGCTAAACCACCAATCGTTGCTGCTAATCCAACTACTGCTGCTGCTCTTTTTAATCCTTTACGATCTGGTTTTAATTCTTCATCTTCATCATCTAAATCATAATCATCCTCTATATCGTATGGGTTAGGTTCAGGAGTGGATTTTCCCATTCCTGTAACCCTTACAATATCATCTCCCACAAATTCATTGATTTTTTCTGCATTTAATTCTTCTTCGCTAACTCTTTCAAATAAACCTTTTTCTTCTGCTTCTTTTACTCCGCTAACACCATTATCTTTGAAGAATTCTCCAAACATTTTAAGATGTTTTTCAGAATCAAATTCTTCTCTTTGCAAATGTCCATCTCTTAAAATATAGACATCTTTTATTTTTAAATTTCCTTCTTCTTCTACATATGTAAATAATATTTTCTTTGGCTTATCATTCATGTTATTCACCCCTTATTAACCTACTAACCTATAGTTACCAGTCATCTTATATCCTTGAGCTAATAATGTTGGATTATTATATGAACTCCATTTTATATCTGTATAACCAGCACTAATTACTGTACGATATTTAATTCTATAAGTATATACTTCTTGTAAAGTTCTATTTTTTTCGTATCCAACAATATTACTAAATGTATTGAATACTTTGATAGGTGTTTGGCTATATGAACTACATTTTACAGACACACCATTAGAAGATGTAATAGTATCCGTTGCTGTTACAACTGAAACATTACGTGTATATTTTTGCCAAACAGTATATGGTGTAGTTGTACAAGAATCACCACATCTATCCCAGTCCATTCCCACGAATACATATTTAACTGATAATGAATCGCTAGGAGCTCCAGATAATGATACTAATCCTTGATATTGCCAATCATCTGTTACTTTAATTGCATATGTCGTACTTGAATTTGTTGTACTTCTATAATAAGTATAACCAGCACATGTTTTAGTTGACACACTCGTAGTTTCTACTAATTGATTAGCATAAATAGCATCCCCAACAGTATATTTATATTGTGTGGTCTTACCTAAATCTTCAGTATAAGATAATCCATCACTCGATAATCCCCATTTTGGTGGATTAGAAGGATTGTATTCTTTTGTTGTCCAATTTCCCCAATTACTATATTGAGCATCTATTTTCTTACTATACTCATATTCATAAGTTTGAGCTACTTTAGTAACCGTATAACTACATACATTAGTATTACCGGCATTATCTTTTACATAACCTTTAATAGTATGTGTACCATTATTAGTAATAGTAATATTGTTAGTTCCATTATATACAGGAGTATTTCCAGTAGAAATTCCATAAGAATTCATTCCACTAGTAACATCATATTTGTTTTTATATCCAACAATTACATTACTTGTATAGTTACCACTACTATTTTTTGTACCACTTAATACAGTTAATTCACAATTTGGTTTAGTAGCATCTCTTTTAATTGTGATACTACATGTAGCAGTATTACCATTAGAATCTTTTACATAACCTTTAATTACATGATTACCATCTTTATTAATAGTATAAGTAGAATTATTTCCATAAGTTGGACTAGTTCCTATTCCAAAAGATGTTATCTTAGCACCATTAGTAGTTGATTTATTTTTGAATCTTACTACTACATTACTTGTATACCAATTGTTATTACCCATAGTTCCACTTTGAACTTCTAGGTTACATGATGGAACAGATCCTTTATCTGTAGCATTTCTATCAATCGTAATATCACAAGTCTTAGTATGTCCAGCAGCATCTTTTACATAACCATAAACCTTCGTAGTACCATTTTTAGTAATGGTATAACGATCTTTACTATTATAATCTGGTTTAGAAGATGTACCCATACCAAAGGCTTTTACTCCACTTGTTGCATCTGTTTTACTCTTGAATCCAACAACTACATCACTAATATAAGTTCCATTAGATGATGTACTTCCACTATATACTGTTAAATCACAATTTGGTGATACCGTATCTTTTTTAACCTCGATACTACAAACTGCCGTCTTACCGTTCGAATCTTTTACATAACCATAGACTTTAGTAATTCCGTCTTTCGTCACCTTATAAGTATCTTGACCATTATAATTACTACTTAATCCTATACTATAATTAGTAATTTTAGCTCCGCCGGTTGTCGACTTATTCTTAAACTTGACTGTAACATCTCCCACATACCATCCGTTTTCTCCAGCTTTTCCAGAAGAAACCATCAATACACAGGAAGGTCCAGATGTTACTGTTACATTACCATCTTCATCTTCTTCTTGTTTTTCACATATTGCACTTGTACAATAAGCATAACATCCTAAATGTACTTCAATCTCATCTTCTTGATCATTACATTTCAAGTGTACTGTCATTAAATACTCTGTTTCCAGTTTTTCCAGAGTAACATATGATTTATTAGTATCACACGCTTCTCCATTTTTATCGACAAATGGCAACAATAACTTAAGATCTAACATATCTTGTAATGTTAATGTTACTTTGTCTCCTACTTCTTCTGGCAATCTTTCCTCTGTAAAATAAAGAATTGCCGCATCTTTCATTGTTTGAATATTAGCATTAAATATTTGTTCATTAAGTCCTTTTAAATTAGGTATTGGTAATAACCATAATAAAAGGAGTACGAAAATAATAATTAATACTAACTTGATTAGAAAATCTCTAATCGGAAAACCTTTCTTTTCTTCATACTCTGTATACATCAGTATCCCCCCTCTAAGTTATGTTGCATATTATAACAGATTTTCTCTTTATTGTCAACCTTTACCCCTAATCTTACTAGTGTACATCCAGGATTAAACATATCTAATCCAAACTCAACTACTTTCTTACTATTTTTTAGCACTTTATGCACTTCCTTTTTTAATATTCCTTCTCCAATCCCGTGGATAATTACCAATTCTAATTGCCCGAGATTATAATTATATTCTAAAAACTCTTCTACTAATATTCTAGCACTATCTCTATCTTCTCCATGTAAATCTAATTTAGGCAAACTATCACGATTTAGTACATTCATTATATTTTCTCACTACTTCATCCAAAGTAGGAATAGAAAATTGACCTCCGATTCTAGTTACTGATAATGCCCCAGATATATTAGCCATTTTCAAAGTTTTTATCATATCAAAATTATTTGCAATGGCATAGGTAAAGGCTCCATGGAAAATATCTCCTGCTCCTGTAGTATCTACTGCTTTCATTTTTAATGTTGGAACCAACTTATAGCCATCATCATAAACAAAACATCCTTTATCTTCTAGCGTTATAATTATTTTATTCTTAAAATCTTTTTCTAAAATTCTATGAATGACTACCAAAGAAGTTAAATCTTGATAATCTACTTTTTTTCTTGTATATTCTTCAGCAAAATCTTTAGAACAAACAATATAGTCTACTTTTTTAGCTAATTCAATCGTTGCTTCTTTCATAGAACCAGCATCAATAATTTTAATTGCTTTCGGATTATTCTCAATTACTTTATTAGCAAAATCTCGTTCATATCCATCTAATAAAATAACATCGAACTTTTCAGGAATATCTCTATCCTCTAAAATAAGTTCTTTAGGACGATTTGTAATAATAGTCCTACTACCATTAGTAGTATTAGCAATAATATAACTAGAAGTAGTCTGATACATCGGATTTACTTCTAAATACTTAGTGTTAATACCTATTTTATCCAACTCTTCTTTAATTCTGTTCCCATAGTAATCATTTCCAACGACACCGGCAAAATAAGTTTCTATTCCCCATTTCGCTAGTAAATAAGCACAATTGCAAGCACTTCCACCACTACATTCGATCCTATCACTTGATCTTGTCTTTTTATTCTCAATTGGAAAGTGATCCATTGGTAATGTTATGTCATAGGCAGCTTGCCCTATGCATATTGCTTTCATACCCTATCACCTTATTTTTATTATAACAAAAGACGAGTAAAGTTCAAAGTCTTTTTTTGAAATTACTCATCTTTTTTTACATCTTCATTTAATATCCATTCTTTTTTATCGTTTTGACCTTCCGTTTTAACGTCTTGTTTCAAAGTTACTATCATACGAACTCCATACATTCCAACATGATCCGTAGCAACTGTTCCACCTTCAGTCACATACCACATATAATAACTACCACTTTTACTAGCTAACCAATAAGGAGCACCCACACGGATTAAATCATTAGTAATTTTTTTATAACTACTATCTTCTTCATAGAATTTATCTATCTCTTCTTTAGATAACACTGTAGCACTATCTGCAAATCTTTCATCTATGAAATAATCAAACGGCATATTCTCATCTTGACCACTTAAAATCTTTACACTTCTATCATTAGTATTAGCACCATATCCATGATAATAACACATAGATAATCCTGCTTGAATTAAAGTAACTACACCATCTTCTATACGAAAAACACGCCAACCCGGACTATCCATATCATAGTCACAACTAACCCCATCCGATCTATTACTATCTTTAGTGTACCCACCGAAAGTAAATTGTGTACTACTATTAGGGATAATTTTATCTTCCTCCCAAGTACCACTATCATAAGCAACATAATCCCCTACTTTTACTTTTTCACTAAGTAAATATAAGACAGGGGCTTGTTTTCCTTGCTCAAAAGAGATAACTTTAGTGCCTAATAAAGCAAAAAAGATTCCAATTAATGCAAAAACAATCGATAAAACAATGACTAATACAGTTGATTTATTCTTTTTTCTCTTTGTCCTTTTTTTTAATTGATCGGATGATTCGTTCATCTTATCTATATCTTTCTTTTTCATACTTACCTCACACTACCATACATTAAAATGATATCATTCATAAAAAAGAAGATCAAGTAAAACAAATAAAAGTGATTTAATTTTATGATAATAAAAATATAAACTACGATCCAAATCCTAACACAGGCATTACTACATAAATCATTATATATAATAATGTAACCACTTTCCTCTTTCCGTCTTTTTCTTCGATAGCTAAAAAGTTTCCTTTAACACATCTATTGCAAAACTATACTACTTATTCTAAAGTTATTTTAGCGCTCATCCACTTTACTTGCTTTCTCTTAAATGTTTTTTAGTTAAGATAATCCCTATGATAGACCAACCAAACAACACAAATAAAATTATAATGTTATCATTAGTACTTGGATTTATGACTTCAATTTTACTATTATCTTCTCCTATTGTATACGTGCTAAAATGATCAGTTTCAAATTTAGCATAACCGTTTTCTACCGTTACTGGATGTTTTTCAATATTTCCATTCTCATCTATATAATAAGCAACTAAAGTCTCATTAGAATAATCATTAGTTATGGGAATATATACTTCAAACCTATCATTATTTAATTTTGATACGTAACTGTTTGTAGAATTAGAATATAATTTTAAATCATATATAATTCCATCATCTAAATTTAAATGATTCAATACTTTTTGGTAATCCAAAGAATCACTATTTATCCTAGTTGCTATAATATTAGAATCTAGTGGTACTATATAATTGTCAGATTTAATTACAGCCATAGTTTTTAAATCCTGAGTAATTAATTTTGGATCTTTTATTTTAGAAGAATCCCTTACAATAAAGAAATTATAATCATACCCTAAAATATTAATACTATAGTATTCTCCATTGGTTTTACTAACATCAATTAATTGATCTAACTTTAAAACCCAATTAGAATCATCTAAACCATCAATCTTACCAGCATATTTAATTTCCAGCTTTCCCTTTCCAAGATAATCATCTAACCTCTCTTGAGCAGCATTCATCATTGCTTCTCTTGTATTTAATGTATTATCATCTACAAAAATCACTTTACTACCTCTAAAACCAGCAGCATCTACCATTCCATACATATAATCGTTATAGCTTAACACAATATCTCCAAAACTACCTGACGAAAATTCATCAACCCAACCTGCTCTTGCATAGAAGTATCCCTCAATATTATTGTTTCCTAAAACCTGTTTAAATGTAGTAGAATAATTAATTTCAGAATTGGCAGCTATAGTAATATCAGGATCTTTAGAATATCCACCTGCCAACATAAAATTTATAATTTCCAAATCATTTATTTCATATAAACGACTCTCATCCACTCCTGTAATATCATCTGGATTAGCAGAAGGTATCTTAAGTAATATTTTCTGAATTTTATCATATATGTCTTGATTCGAATATGGTAAATACGTTACTTCTACATCATAAGATTTTCCAGATTCTCCTTCTTTCTGCATATTAATATGACACTTATTTAAATTGTCTTGATCACAATGTCCATATAAAGAAATCCCATCCATTACATAATCACTTAAGTACTTATTAATATATGCTTCATTTTCAGTACTGTTAGGATCTCCTTTTGGAACAACTGAATTTAACTCTATTTTACCATTTGGTGCTATTTGATTATATAACTCATCAAAAGTAACAGCACTCACTTCTTGTGACATAGTAAACATTACAACGACGGCTATCCATCCTACTATTTTTTTCATAATAACACTCCCTATCCTATAAAAAGAATATAACATCAAAAGAAAAAAAGCAACCCTATTTAAAAAAATAATTGAAGCAACAGAAAAGTGATTGCTTTTTAACAATCACTTATATTTTTTATTTATTATTAATAGCAGCTTGTGCAGCAGCAAGACGTGCTATAGGCACTCTAAATGGACTACAAGATACATAGGTTAATCCTACTTTATGACAGAACTCAACACTACTTGGCTCTCCTCCATGTTCACCGCAAATACCTAATTTAATATCAGGACGTGTACTTCTACCCTTTTCAGCAGCCATTTGAACTAATTTTCCTACACCATCTTGGTCAAGTTTAGCAAATGGATCAAATTCATAAATCTTATTTTGATAATAAGAATCTAAGAATTTACCAGCATCATCTCTTGAGAATCCAAAGGTCATTTGTGTTAAATCATTAGTTCCAAATGAGAAGAATTCAGCTTCTTCAGCAATCTCATCAGCAGTCAAGGCTGCTCTTGGAATTTCGATCATAGTACCAATATGATATTCCATATTAGATCCTTTTTCTTTTTTCACTTGTTCTGCAGTCTCTACTACAATATCTTTAACAAATTTTAATTCTTTCTTTTCACCAACTAACGGAATCATAATCTCAGGAACAATATCAAATCCCTCTTCTTCACTTACTTCAATTGCAGCTTCCATCAAAGCTCTTGTTTGCATCTTAGCAATCTCTGGATAAGTAACTGCTAATCTACATCCACGATGTCCCATCATTGGATTAAATTCATGTAACTCAGAACATTTTTCTTTTAAATGCTCTACTGTTACATTCATATCTTTTGCTAACGCAATAATATCTTCTTCTAACGTAGGTAAGAACTCATGTAGAGGTGGATCTAAATAACGTACTGTCATTGGTAATCCTTTTAATTCTTTATACATTGCTTTAAAATCACCTTTTTGGAATGGTATTAATTCATTTAAAGCAGCTTCTCTTTCTTCTACCGTTTCAGATAAAATCATTTTTCTAATTTTTGGAATTCTGTCTTCTTCAAAGAACATGTGTTCAGTACGACATAGACCAATTCCTTCAGCACCTAATTCTACAGCTTTTCTAGTATCACGAGGGTTATCAGCATTAGTACGAACTTTTAATTTTCTAAATTTATCAGCCCAAGCCATAATTCTTCCAAAGTTTCCTGATACAGAAGCTTCTTCTGTTTGTATGTCTCCTTTATAAATTTTACCAGTTGTACCATCTAATGAAATATAATCTCCTTCATGGAATGTATATCCACCTAAACTAAATTCTTTTGCTTCTTCATTCATTTTAATATCGCCACATCCAGATACACAGCAAGCTCCCATACCACGTGCAACAACAGCCGCATGTGAAGTCATTCCTCCACGAACTGTTAAAATACCTTGAGCAGCAACCATACCTTCAATATCTTCTGGAGTAGTTTCAAGTCTTACAAGAATAACTCTCTCGCCTTTACCACCTTTACCTTGTTCTTTTGCATCTTGTGCTGTAAATACTACTTTACCAGCAGCAGCACCAGGAGAGGCAGGTAAAGCACTACCGATTACTTCTCCAGCTTTCAATGCCTTAGCATTAAATGTTGGATGTAATAGTTGATCTAAAGATTTAGCATCAATTCTACATACTGCTTCTTCTTCCGTAATCATTCCTTCATCCACTAAATCACACGCAATTTGAATTGCTGCATGAGCAGTTCTTTTTCCACTACGAGTTTGTAAGAAATAAAGTTTACCTTCTTGAATAGTAAATTCCATATCTTGCATATCTCTATAATGATTTTCTAGTTTATTTGCAAGACGAATAAATTCTTCATAACATTCAGGTAGATCTTCTTGCAATTTAGTAATTGGTTGTGGGGTACGAACACCTGCAACAACGTCTTCACCTTGTGCATTGATTAAGTATTCACCATAGATACCTTTTTCACCAGTAGATGGATTACGAGTAAAAGCAACACCAGTTCCACTAGTATCTCCCATATTTCCAAATACCATAGCTTGAACATTAACAGCAGTTCCCCAATCTCCTGGAATATCATTCATTCTTCGATATACAATAGCACGAGGATTATCCCAAGAACGGAATACAGCTTTTACAGCCCCCATTAATTGTTCTTTTGCATCTTGTGGGAACTCTTCTCCATTCATATTATCACTATATACTTTTTTAAATCTCTTTACTAAATCTTTTAAGTCATCTACGGTAAGTTCTGTGTCATAATGAATTCCTTTTTCTTCTTTTACTTCATCGATAATTTTTTCAAAGAAACTTTTAGGCACTTCCATAACTACATCAGAATACATTTGAATAAATCTTCTATAAGAATCATAAGCAAATCTAGGATTACCGGTTTTTTTAGCAAATCCTTCTACTGCTTCATCATTTAATCCTAGGTTAAGAATTGTATCCATCATACCAGGCATACTAGCTCTAGCACCAGATCTAACACTTACTAAAAGTGGATCACTATTGTCTCCAAACTTCTTACCTTGTACTTTTTCTAGTTCAGACAAAGCTTCAAAAATTTGCTTTTGAATTTCATCACTAATTTTCTTTCCATTGTTGTAATATTCTGTACAAGCTTCTGTTGTCACTGTGAACCCTTGAGGAATAGGAAGACCTAAATTAGTCATTTCAGCTAAATTGGCACCTTTTCCACCTAAAAGGTTACGCATGTCTTTGTTTCCTTCTTTGAAGGAATAAACATATTTCATCATATCACCCTTTCAAAACTGTCGTAATTAAATTATATCATTATAAAATAAAAGAGAAAAGATTTTTACGTTAATTTTACATAATTTATCAATCTTTTCTTTTATTATTTTATTTATCTCTTTAGTTTGCCATTTTTGATGTAGAAATCACTATAAGTACAGAAAAACCTAATTTAAATAATACAATGGTTCTTGACCCTCATTTTATCTCAATTAACTCTTTTATCAAGAAGGTCTCTTTTTAGAAAAAATTCTAATAAAATCTCATATGATCGTTATAGCAAACTTATCTTTTAACTTAACAAATATTTAAGAAATATCTAGCTTAGTTTTTTCATATGAATTATTTATTTTTTAAAGATATCACCGTTTTTATATTTGAACAGCATTGTTTTGCAATTTTCAGATACTGCTATATCCTTTATTTCACCGGTTTCATATTTATTAAGAATATAATTGGCCATTTTCTGAAAACCTGTCATTGTAGCTTCTAAAGTTAATTTATGTGATTTTGTCATTATAGTAATATAAAATTCAGGGCCAAATCTAACTCCGTATCTTCTAGAACAAATTACTTCATCAATATCTGAACAGTTAAATTCATATTGTCTACCTAAACGTGTCCTAACTTTTATATTAGATTGTTTTACTTTTACTGAAAATAATAATACTGAAAATACGGCAATAAGACAAAGTACAAGTAAATAAATAGCTAAAACTGTACCAAGAAGTACATAATCTGAAAATAAAATCATAAATATTAATGCAAATTCAACAATGAAAAAGAAAATTAAGAACACAATTAAATTTTTTTTAGCAATACCAACCTTAAATTCATTTAATAACATAAAAAACTACCTCCTATTTATCTTACAACTTAAAACGCATAAAATTTTGTTAAACTTTTTAGATATGTCATACATCATTTAATCATACTTTCATCTTTATTTTTCAATATCTTTTCTAAAACTGTCCGTTATTCAGTAATGAGGTATGGATTATTACCAGTCCCATCTCCTTGAGTAAATCCAATATCAGACTTAAGATTGATGACTGGGCGAACACTCCTTGAATAGACGACACCTTCGTTGTACAAACGACCAACAGAAAGGATGGAACCAACGACTGCAAAAGACCCATCAAAGTCAACAGGACTCATTGTCCAACACCAATCATCTATATATAGATAATAACTTTCATTATTAGAACTTCTTCCTCCTACATATAGAACTTCATCTATTGTTATTAATCCTACAGGATAATCTAACGCTTTATTCCCTTTATTGCTACTACTAGTTGTATATAAATCATTTGATTGCGGACATGAAAATTGTGGTTTATAAGTATTATTATATCTGTTATATACTTGATAATATGTTAAGTTCTTTCCATATCCTAATCCGGTCCCTTCTCCTTCATAGATACTTCTATCTCCACAAAAGCCACTATCGGCTATATAACTAGCATAACTTAATAAGTTCTCTTCATACCATGTATCTAATACTGTCTTGATTGTACTATCATTAATATTCTCATGCGTTTCTTCATATGTATCACTTCCTGGTGTTCCATACATATATCCTACATACGCATTATCATTATATTTTTTATTAAATGCACTATCTCCTATCGTTGCTTCACTTCCCATAGCATTTGGAGTCTCTCCTTGATAGATTAATCTAATACTTCCATCTTCATTGATTCTTATAATCCTCCAATAGTATCCTGCAAATTTTACATAGTTATTCTCTACTGCTCCTCTATAATAATATACTGTCTTCCCATCTTCTGTATTTGTGTTCGTATAATATAATCCTTTCGTTCCATCTTCTTCACTCGTTTTGCTAAAATCAATACTTTCATCACTTTGTGGTGTATTATCTCTTAATATTTTCTGTACTAATGTTAATCCAGTATCTTCATTATCGATATTAGGATCACTTGGAGTTAAACTCTGTCCATCATCTTGAATACACTCAATATTCATTATGATTTCTTTTGTGGTATCATTTGGTATACTAGTAGCTTCTCTATCAAACTCTACTATGATTTTAAATGTCTTACTTCCTTTACTTGCTAATCTCTCTTGATTCTGTATTCCTTCTATTGTATAAAGTATTACATAACTTCCTGTTGTTTTTATATCCACTGTATTAATAATAGCATCTATACTTCCATTATTGGTAACTGTAATATTATATTCTATCTTATCTCCTGGTTTAATTAAACCTGCATTAAAAGTTGCATTAGTTCCATTATAAGTTGGATTTTCTATATTGTAAGCTGTTCCTGTAATATTACTAGTAATAGAAGTTATCTCTATATTCCATGTACTTGTGATATTTCCTGTTCCATTGATAGTTAATCTTGTATTAAATGCTGCATACACTACTACCATGATTAATACTACTATACATAGTATTCCTATCATTATTTTCTTCTTATTTCTATACATCCTTATCACTCCGTTTTAGTCTATCCCATATACATTATACCCCTCCTCCCAGAAATTTTTCAATAATTTTTTTTCAGGATCTTACATTATTTGACAGAGTATTATATCCGTAAATTATTTACTTAACTTCCCACTTTTATACTAACGAGAAGTTACTTCTAAACTTTTATGGGGAAAAGAATAAATAAAAAAGCAGAAATCCATTAGTTATGAAAATTTTTTTGGATTTCTGCTTCGTTTTTTTATAATTACTTTTTGTCTTTTGGATTAGTAAGTTTTCTTTTTTTTACTAATGTAGGACTTTTTTCTTCTCCACCAGGTAAAGGTCTACTTAATACTTCTTCTCTTCTTCGTTCCCATTCTTCATCTGTATAGATTCTTCCCATCCTTGTTCTTACACTTAATCCACTATGTAATTCTGGATGTTCTAATATCGCTTGTCTTGTTTCTTCAGTTATATGTAATGATGGATAATCTTTAAATAAAATTTCTTTTTTCTTATCTTCACTTGATAAATCTGTAATATTGGAATATATAAAATTATGTTGTCTTATAGCATAATCACATAATCCTTTTAAAGCTATAATAGTTCCCTTTTTTGTTGTTTTCATTCTACATGTTTCTAATAAATCTTCACTAATATCGGAAAAACCATTTAATTCAAAATAAGTTTTAAACTCTGCATAATTGTCAAATAAATAAGCAATATTTTTTTCGCATTCTTTTACTGAATATTTTTTGTTTTTTTCTTCCTTTAAATGTAATAAAACCATAAATAATCTTGCTTCTATATCTATCTTCTTTTTATTTTTTACCTTACCCATACAAAACTCCTAAACTATTTTTTTCTTTTAATTAACGAATGTCCTTGTTCTTTTTGCAATCTCATACCAGTCAAATTGAAATATGCAGATATAGTTTCAAAATCTAAAATAAATCTTGCATCTGAATTTAAATATTTTGATAAAAGTCTTATTTGATTCTCAGTTAATAATTCTTTACCATCAATATCATCTTTTGCTTTACAACTTCTTGGTAAATAACCCGTTATTCCCTTTATACTGCATTCTGTAAAATCATCATAGTCTGTAGAAAAAGGAACTACATGTTCAAGAATACAAGGAACAAGTTGTTACCCATAAATTTCACTATCATGCTCTATATCTAAATATGTTAACTTTTCATTACTATATGGTAACTATTTTTTCATTATTTTCATTTTTTAAAAAACATTTATATTTATCAGCATTGCAATGCCAATTTCCATCTCCACCAATTATAGTAGATACAACTTTTTCTTTTACAACTTCAAATCCTTTTGACATAATTATAAAACCTCCTGTTCATATTATCTATTTTATCATAAAAATTATTAATTTTTGTTATTTTGCAACAAGAAATAACAAATTATATTAAAAATATATCTTTTTAAAGTGATAAATCAAAATCATCAGCTTTATTTTTATCATATTCACCTTCTAACTCATTATAATAAGATTTTTCATAATATCTTTCTTGACATATATAATCAAATAATTCATCTTCTTCTGTTGTATCTATAGAAATATCAACAACATCTTTTTTCTTAAAGAAATTATCATTAAAACATTGTTTTATTTCGTTCATAGTTGCTGCTTTTATTATTTCACTACCAAATTGTAATAACCTCTTAAAAAACTTCTTAATTGTCTTTAAAATACCATTTATTTTGTTAGTTAGTTCTGTATTTTTCTTATTAAGTTTATTATTGTTAAATTCTAAAACTTTAATTTCATTTTCATATAAAATGTTTTCTCTTTTTAAATATTGATAACTTTTAGTATAACTATCAACTTCTTTATATACTTTTTTTAATTTAGGTTGTAAGCTCATTACATTTGTAGTAGCATCTATAACTTTATTCATAGTATCAAAAGTATCTTTTTTAATTTTTACATATTTTTTATCAAATAATACATTTTTGTTTGATCTCGTCTTATTTTGTAAATCTTTAACAGATTTACTTAATCTTTGTGTTTTATTATTTAAAACAATATTAAATTTTCTAGTTATTTTCTTTAATTCTCTAAAGTTTACAGTTATATTTATATTATTACTACCTTTGATTCCTATTTCTAAATCAAAGCCTCTTTCAGTTAGTCTTTGGTGGTATTTATCTTGCAACCCAGACAAATGTATTTTATCTTTTATATATTGTTTTTTAGATATAGTATATCTTTCTGTATTAGTTCTCTTATCAAACTTCTTTAATAAGCGAGACAACAACGCAATGAATATGTAGTGTTTTTCATCAATGTGAAATGTTGCGTGTAATACTTGTTCTTTTGTATAACCTAAATCTTTATAAACAAGTTCCATACAAGTATTAGCCCATTTCATTAAATCCTCATTACTCATATTTTTAAAGAATCTATTAGTAGCTGTAAATAGCAATTCATCAGCAACTACATTTTTTAAATTATCTAACATAACATTAAATTTTCCGTTCTATCTTCTCGTTCTGTTTTTATTCTTTCTTCGTGTTCTTTTCTATAATCCTTTGTAATATATAAAAACCTTTAACATATTTCTCCGCTAAAGGTACTAATTCAATATTATATTTACTCATATTTAATTTTATATCAGGATTAGATTTATAAGTTTGTTTTTCTACTCTTTTCTTAACTATTTTAGGGGCCGATTATTCTAAAAACTTGAAATGTTATAAATCTGTTAAACTTACTACTCATAAATATTTTCTTAAAAATGGTATTAAAGTTAAGAAAAGGGTTATGTCTTTATTTCATACTGGTCTTACTTTATTTCTCCTTGCTTTTAATTCCTCCAAACATATTAGACTCCCCTTTTCTTTTACTCTTTATGATATTTAAAAAAATTAAATATCTAAAGTTTTTTTGTCGTGCTTTATTGTATTTAAAAAATGTAACTTACAATGTTGAAAAGTTACATTTTTTATTTTTATCGTTATTTTTACTAATTCGTACATGATTGGTCGTACTTTTATCTTTATTTTTTTCTTATTTTTCAATTCTTTTTTAAAACTATCCGTTATTCAGGTAATGACATACGGATTTGAACTAGTGCCATCTCCGTGGGTAATTTCAATATTAGATCTTAAATTAATGACCGAGCGGACACCGCCAAAAAGGGAGACAAAGTCGATGCCCAAGGCACCATTGGAACGGACGAGGCCAACGTTAGCATGAGACCCATTGAAGACAACAGGGGTAATTCCCCAATACCAATCACCAGTATTTAAATAATAACTTTCATTGGCTTTCGGTCCTTCCTCTACTGACAAACTTCCTCCTGCATACACACTTTCATCAAATGTAATTAACCCTATTGGATAATCTAAAGCTTTATTTCCTTTCGTACTATTACTTGTTGTATATAAATCTTGACTTTGTGGACATAAAAATTGTGGTTGATATTCATTTGCATATATATTATATGCCTCATAATATGTCCTATTTCGTCCATATCCTAAGGCTGTATCATTAGAATCCCATAATCCAGCAGTACTAGCGATACTTCGATCCCCACAAAATCCACTATCGGCTAAATAAGAAGCATAACTTGATAAATTCTCTTTATACCAATTATCTAATACTGTCTTTATTGTACTATTATTTATATTCGCATGTGTTTCTTCATATGTATCACTTCCTGGTGTTCCATACATATATCCTACATACGCATTATCATTATTATTACTATTAAAGGCGCTACTTCCTATCGTAGCAGCACTTCCTGTTGCATTAGGAGTTTCTCCTTGATAGATTAATCTAATACTTCCATCTTCATTGATTCTTATAATTCTCCAATAGTATCCTGCAAAATATACATAATTATTCTCCACTGCTCCCCTAAAATAATACGTTGTCTTATTATTTTCAGTGTTAGTATTTGTATAATATAATCCTTTCGTTCCATCTTCTTCGCTTGTCTTACTAAAATCGATATTAGTATCTATTTGGGCTATGTTATCTTTTAATATTGCTATATTTAAATATGGTATCTTCTCTACATTACTTTTTAATGT
>CALVYA010000022.1 GCA_944371905.1 uncultured Bacilli bacterium
TTTCCCAACCATCACTCTTCCTATTTTTCCACCTCCATTTTTTTTTTCACTTCTTTCCCCCCCCCCCCCCCCCTAGAAAAATTGCAATACCTTTTTGACATTTATTTTCTTTTTTGACATAAAAAAAAGAATGATATTCGTAATCACTCTTCATATATTTTCATAAACTGTTGATACAATTTATCACATTTATCTTTATCCATTTCCTTTTTATTTTTATAGGGATTATCAAGCTTTAAAGCTTCATATTTTTCGGTTCCTAATTTATGATATGGTAAGAATTCAATTTTCTCTATATTTTTAATTCTTTTTAAGTATTCTTTTAATTTGTTTAAATATTCTAAATTATCATGAACATCAGGAACAATCACTTGCCTAATCCAAAATTTTTTATTTTTTTTATTAGCAACTTCTAAAAATTTATGAGATTCCTCTATATCATGACTGACAAGTTCTTTGTATCCAACTGGATCAGCATCTTTTACATCAAAAATAATTAAATCAACATAGTTTAATATTTCTTCATATTTACCAACACCTACTCCAGCTGTATCTAGAGCTACATGGATGTTATGCTCTTTTAATTTTTTACAGCAATCAATTAAAAAGTCAGGTTGTAATAATGGTTCTCCACCGGAAAAAGTAACACCTCCACCATCAGAAATATAACTTTGAAATCGTAATATTTTTTTAACTAATTCATCACTAGTTATATTTTTATCCCGCATTAACCACATTTCAGGATTATGACAATATTTACATCGTAGCATACAACCGTTCATGAATACTACTACTCTAATCCCTGGGCCATCATATAAACCTAAGCTTTCAATAGAATCGATACTACCACTAATCATTCTATCTCCTTGAATGGAACGTTCTACTGATCACTTCTTGTTGTTGTTTCCTAGTTAGACGATTAAATCTTACTGCATAGCCAGATACTCTGATAGTTAATAATGGATACTTTTCTGGATGTTCCATGGCATCAATTAAAGTCTCTCTTGTTAAAACATTAACATTTAAATGATGCGCTCCTTGGATGAAATATCCATCTAATATATCAACTAAATTATCTTTTCTCGATTCCATATCTTTTCCAAGGGCATCAGGAATAATAGAGAATGTATTAGAAACGCCATCACGACAATAACATCCGTAATTAATTTTAGCAACTGAATTTAATGATGCTAATGCTCCGCTTGTATCACGTTCGTGCATTGGATTAGCCCCTGGTGCAAAAGGAATTCCTGCTTTTCTACCATCTGGTGTTGACCCTGTTTTTTCTCCATATACAACATTTGAAGTAATTGTTAATACTGATAGTGTATGTTTAGCATTTCTATACAATGGATGTTTACATAATTCTTTATAGAATTTTTCTAATAATTCAGTAGCTATTAAATCAACTCTATCATCATCATTACCGTACTTAGGAAAATCTCCTTCAATTTCAAAATCAACACTAATACCATCACTATTACGAATTGGTTTAACTTTAGCATATTTAATCGCGGATAATGAATCAGTTGCCACTGACAATCCAGCAACTCCGAAGGCCATTAATCTTTCTACATCAGTATCATGTAAAGCCATTTGCCCACGTTCATAAGCATATTTATCATGCATATAATGAATAATATTCATAGTATCTACATAAAGTGCAGCAACATCTTCCAACACTTTATAATAAGATTCCTTAACTTTCTCATAATCTAGTATTTCATCTTGCATGATTTCATAACCATCTAATACTTTAATATTTTTAACTTCATCTATCCCTCCATTAATAGAATATAGTAAAGCTTTTGCTAAATTACATCTAGCCCCGAAAAATTGCATTTGTTTTCCTACTTTCATAGCAGAAACACAACACGCAATAGCATAATCATCCCCATAAATAGGACGCATAATATCATCATTTTCATATTGTACTGAATCTGTTTCAATTGAAATTTGTGCACAATATTTTTTAAAATTATCAGGTAAATCTTTACTCCATAAAATTGTTAAATTAGGTTCAGGAGCTGGTCCTAAATTAATAAGTGTATGTAACATACGATAAGAATTTTTAGTAACTAATGGACGCCTATCTATTCCTACTCCACCAATAGATTCTGTTACCCAAGTAGGATCCCCTGAGAATAATTCATCATATTCAGGCGTTCTTAAATGCCTTGCTACTCTTAATTTAATGACAAATTGATCTATTAATTCCTGTGCTTGTTCTTCGGTTAAACTTCCTCGTTTCAAATCTCTTTCTATATAAATGTCTAAAAAGGTTGAAGTTCTACCCAAACTCATAGCAGCTCCATTATTTTCTTTGATAGCTGCTAAATATCCAAAATAAGTCCACTGAACAGCTTCTTTAGCATTTTTTGCTGGCTTTGATATATCATAACCATATTTTAAAGCCATTTGTTTCATTTCATCTAAAGCACGATATTGTTCAGTTACTTCTTCGCGCAACCTAATCAAGTCTTCTGTCATTACCCCGGTTAAATTATCATGATCTTTTTTCTTTTCTTCCATTAGATAATCGATTCCATAAAGTGCGATACGACGATAATCTCCTATAATTCTTCCTCTACCATAAGCGTCTGGTAATCCAGTTAAAAGTCCAACTTTTCTTGCCCTACGCATTTGATCAGTATATACATCAAAAACGCCTTGATTATGTGTCTTTCTAAATTCATTAAAATATTTATCTATATTCTCATCTAATTTGTAATTATATGCAGCTAAAGAATTATAAACCATTCGAATACCACCATAGGGATTAACAATTCTTTTTAATACTTTATCCGTCTGTAATCCAACAATTACTTCATTATCTTTATCTATATAACCAGCATCATAAGAATTAATACCTGACACATGTTTTGTATCTATATCTAAAACACCTTTTTTTAACTCTTCTTTTAAAAGAGTTAAGCATTTATCCCATACTTTCGTAGTTTTAGATGAAGTAGATTTTAAAAACGATTCATCACCTTCATATGGTGTATAATTTTTTTGTATAAAATCTCTTACATCTATTTTTTTACACCAATCTCCTTCAATAAAATCTTTCCATTCCTCTATCATGTTACCACTCTCCATATCTTAATTTTATTACAGAAATATTATACCACAAAGTAAATATTTTTAAACTGATTTGACACTATTAAAGCGAAATATTTACAAAAAAAGAGCTTAACTGCTCTTAAATATTTTTTTACTTAAAATCTTATTTGCTTTACCAGCTGAATTAATTGGTTCATCACAAATGTTACTTAAATGTTCTTTTAATTCAGAAAAGTATATAGCTGGATCTTCTATATTTCCACGATCTCGGTACATTTGTATCATGTTTCGATTAAGCTTTAAACTTCGTCTAATATTTCCTTTAGTAAAGTATTCAATTAAAAAACTAGAAATAGATAACTTATTTTTTTTCCAAACTTCATCAAAAGAATCTATATTATGATCATGCCAATTTAAAGTATCACAAAATTTAAATTGTCTTCCATCAAAATGAATATTAGTGTCTGCAATATCAAATATTTCAATTCCAAGTTGAGAAATTTCTTTCAGATCCTTACTACATTTTCGACAAGCTTTAATTAAAGAATCATATTTAGTGTTTGATAAATTAAACTTACTTAATTGAGGAATATCAATATATGGCATTACCACTCCTCTTATTCTATTATCTACTCTAAATATACCATTAGCAAAAGCAAAAGCATCATTTTTTATATTAGCATATCTCATAATATACTCTTCGCTTGGAATTAATGATTCATCAACTTCCAAAAGATCGTTAAACTCATCATTCAAACTAAATATAGAAGATATTGGTACTTCTTTACAATAATCCGGACCATTTAACACTTTAATTACTTTTCCTCGATACAAATAACAACTTCCTTCTCCACCACTACCTAGTTCAGGTGATAAAACTTGCAAAAAGTCTTTTAAAGATATTATTTTTGTATTTATACTAATATCATTACTATTCATATAACCATCCCCCCAATAAGGAGCTATAATATACTACTTTTTTAGTAAAATGTCAATTTTTTAACATACTTCGACACTAATTTTATAAAATACATCATTTATTTGTTCTTTTATTTTAATAATTACTACTAAAAAGATTATATAATATTTCTACTAGATATTAGCATAATTATATCAAAGCTACTACTTTCTAAATATTTTCAAAAAAAAGTCTACTATAAATTTGATTATTTTTTGCAATATATTTAAAGTTTTTCCTTCTTCAGTAGATGACTCTGGTTGTGCTAAATTTTCTTCCTTCGAATCTTCAGTATCTACTATAGATAATTCTTTTTTAGGATATACTATTTCCCAATTAGAATTATAAGCAATCCATCCTATCCCTATATGATACCAAGTATAACCATCTACTATTTTAGTATCAGTATAATTATATATGCCTTTATTAACAAATCCAATGAATTCTCCATTTAAACTTGGATCTTTTCTACAATTTAATTGAGTTACTATTACTTCTATTTGATTAGCTTCCTCATTTCTAGCAACTGGACTACCTATATATACTGGCTCTTCTTTTGGTAAATTTTGAAACTTATATCCTGCAGTGTTTATCAAAATTGTATCATCTGTATCTACATAAAAGGCTTCGTTTGGTAATAATGATTTATCATATGTGTAACACCAAGAACCATTAGAATTTTTTAATAATCCGTAATATTTACCTAAATTAGCTGTTATATGAAAATGATTCCCAGTAGCTAATCCATCTGTACCCTCTAATAGAATTTTAGTTCCCTTTTTTAATATTTCTCCTTTATATACTAACTTTAAATTATCTTCATTCATATGAGTTAATGTAATATATAAATAATCAGGATCTTTTTTATAAGGTATATAAAGTTTATTGACACTCTTTAATCTAACACTGTTTGTAGTATTATCCCCATTTAATCCTAATACCTGTTCTATTATAAAATCATTTTGTGGTTCAAAGTAACTTCTTCCACTATCTTTACAAGCCTCATCCCAAGGTTTATCACTATAATTAGTAGATCCTTGCCAGTGAGGAACGTGATTTCCTTGATCATGTCTTTGTGTTATATTCATATATCTAAAGGGATATATTGCATACTCTTTATCCATATTATCACTCCTTTTTATTTTTCGCTTCAGGAATACCAGTAATACTAGTCAATAAAGACAATATTCCTGATAGTAAACTAGCACTACCAACCATTAACCAATTAACATCTCCTAAAGCCATTGCTGTACCAATAGTAGCAATAGCAGTTTGCGCTATTGTTTTAATAGCTCTAATACCAGCGCATTTTATCCATTTCTTAAAGGTTTCATTCATATAGTCACCCCTTCTATACTTAATATATTTACCAAAAAAAAATTAGTATAGCAGTAAAACCCAATAAACAAAATAAAAAAAAGAATAGTAACAGCACTATTCTAAAAATGTAATTTATAATCTAAGAGATTTTTAAGAGAAAGGTATAATGAAAAATAAAAAAATCCTTGAAATACAAGGATATCATACAAAAATGGTCGGGAAAACAGGATTTGAACCTGCAACCCCTTGGTCCCAAACCAAGTGCTCTACCAAGTTGAGCCATTTCCCGATATATGGTGCACCCAATAGGAGTCGAACCCATAACCTTTTGATCCGTAGTCAAACGCTCTATCCAATTGAGCTATGGGTGCATTGCCCTAGATAGGATATAAATGTTTCTATATAAATGGTGGCTCCGAATGGAATCGAACCATCGACACGAGGATTTTCAGTCCTCTGCTCTACCGACTGAGCTACAGAGCCATCTGGCGGTCTCGACGGGGATTGAACCCGCGATCTTCTGCGTGACAGGCAGACGTGGTAACCACTGCACTACGAGACCATATGGTTGCGGGAAAAGGATTTGAACCTTTGACCTCAGGGTTATGAGCCCTGCGAGCTACCGAACTGCTCCATCCCGCGATGTATAAAATTTTAAATGGCGGAGGAAAAGGGATTCGAACCCCTGCGCCGCTCGCACGACCTCCCGGTTTTCAAGACCGGTCCCTTCAACCAGACTTGGGTATTCCTCCATAAAATGGTGCCTAAGGCCGGACTTGAACCGGCACGAGGTTTGAATCTCGCAGGATTTTAAGTCCTGTGCGTCTACCTATTCCGCCACTCAGGCAACAAAGAGCATCGTATAAAATAAAGATTAATTCATACGAGACTATTTGATTATAACTTAAATTATCTTTTTGTGCAATACTTTTTTTATTTTTTTATATGTATTTCCTTATTTTTATAACTATACACCGTTATATATAGTATTTTTTTTCAAAAACAGTTTTCTGATCCAATCAATAGGTATTACCGTACCAGCTAATAAAATCATCAGAATTAATTCATTTAAAGGAAGTCCTACTGTTCTAAACATACTACCGCCTTTATAGATTAAAATAATCTGGACTACTACAATAAATATCATAATTAAAATGAAAACTTTATTTTTAGTTAGATTAGCAAATATATTTAATCTATTAGTTCTAGCATTAAAACTATTAAAAATATCTATAAAAATAAACAGTCCAAAGAATGCCGTCATAATATATGCCTCATTATTTTTAAATATACTAGCAATAATAGGAGACTTCAAAAATATAATACAAAGAAGTGCTGAATATATTCCTGTAAATACTATTTCACTAATCATATAACCATTAATAATGGATTCTGTTTTTTTCTTAGGTTTTTCCTTCATATATTCTAATAAAGGAGGCTCAAATGCAAAAGCTAATCCCGCTAAAGTATCCATTACCATATTGACCCATAACATTTGAATTACAGTTACAGGTGTATCTACTCCTATAAACGGGCATATAATAGATAAACTAATTGCACATAAATTAATCGTTAACTGTACAATTACAAACTTTCGAATACTTTTAAAAATAGTACGTCCAAAGAGAATTGCTTTAGAAATAGATAAAAAATTATCATCCAAAATCACAATATCACTGGCCTCTTTAGAAACTTCAGTACCACTTCCCATAGCTATTCCTACATCCGCTTTCTTTAAAGCAGGAGCATCATTTACTCCGTCCCCAGTCATACCTACTACTAATCCTTTCCTTTGGGCAATTCGAACTAACCTACTTTTATCTTGTGGTAAACTCCTAGCTACCACTTTTATTTTTGATAACATTTTACTAATTTCTTCATCCGTTTTACTATTTAATTCATCGCTAGTTAGCACAATATCTTCTTCTGAATGAATTATACCTGTTTCTTTAGCAATAGAAAAAGCTGTATCTTTATTATCACCGGTAATCATTACAGTTTGGATGTGAGCATCCTGAACTAATTTTACTCCTTCTTTCGCTTCATTTCTTATTTCATCTTTAATAAATACTATTCCTACTAAAGTTAATTTATGAAATCTATTAGGAATAAATTCATTGCTAGTAGCAAGCGCTAATACTCTAATTCCTTGCTTTTGCATGTCTAATACTGTTTTATGAATAGAACTTAACTTAATAGATAAATCTCGTTTTAAACCATTTTCATCATAATAATAACTACAATAAGGTAAAATAACTTCTGGAGCTCCTTTAATTAAATTAATTCTTTCTTGATCGTTAATAACAGTAACTGAATACTTATTTTTACTATCAAAAGGAATTGTTTTTATTTTCTTTAAATTATCTGTTGGAAATGTATTTAAAAATCCTAATAAGGCTCTATCCGTAATATTTCCTCCAATAATTTTTTTATCTTTATAATCAAAGTAACTAGCCGTATTATAAAAAATGGATTTTCTTACTATATCTAAATATTTAGGATATTTATTTAATTCAAACTCATTATTATATTCATTTAAATTTCCAGATAAAATGCCTACTACTTCTAATTTCCCCTTAGTTAAAGTTCCTGTCTTATCTGTAAATAAAATATTAAGACTACCTGCCGTTTCAATTCCTACTAATTTTCTTACTAAAACATTATTTTTTAACATTCGTTTCATATTAGAAGATAATACTAAAGTTATCATCATTGGTAATCCTTCCGGAACAGCTACTACAATAATAGTAACACTAAGTGTAAGAGCATATAAGACATAGTTAAACATAACTGGAAAATTAGTAATAGTTGCTTTAATTAAATTGATATCAAAATGATTATTTATAACAATTACAGAAAATAAATAAGATAAGGAAACAAAGATAGCACTAATATATCCTATTTTACTAATAATATTAGCTAAATTTCTCAATTTTATTTTTAAAGGGCTATCTACTTGTTTTTCAGTTAATTCTTTTGCTAGAATCCCATACATCGTATTAATTCCTACTTTATCTACTTTCATAATAGCTTCATTAGAATATACGACTGTTCCCCTAAATACTTTATTTTGTTCAGTAATATGATTACTATATACATTAATTTCTTCTTTATACATCTCCTTTGCCTCTCCATTTAAAGAAGACTCATCAACAGTAATATTTCCTGATACCAAATATCCATCTGCAGGAATTTTATCCCCTGCCTGTAGAAGAATGATGTCTCCAACGACAACTTCATCAATAGGTATTTCTAAAATATTATTTTCTCTTTTTACTCGGCATTTTGTCATTGAAGCTTCTTCTTGCAATCGATTAAAAGCTTTTTCACTACCATATTCAGAAATAGTCGAAATAAAAGAAGCTACAAATACAGCAATTAATATACCTATAGTTTCAAACCAATCAAAATTTTTAAACAAAAATACTACTTTAATCATTAATGCTATCAATAAAATTTTAATAATAGGATCCCCTAATGATTCTAATAACAAACTAAAAAAACTATTATTATTATTAATCTTAATGCTATTACTTCCGTTTTTTTCTCTACTCTTCATCACTTCTTCGTCATTTAGTCCAATTATATTTTTATTATTCATAGTTTGTCCTCCAATAAAATATATTAACTATATACTATTTTTATAAGTATAATTTATGATTATTTACCGACAAAATATGACCTAATAAACAAAAAAACTACTATTTTAATAGTAGTAATTTCACAAATGGTGTCCCGCTGGAGATTCGAACTCCAGACCCTTTGATTAAAAGTCAAATGCTCTACCTACTGAGCTAGCGGAACAACTAAACAAAAATGGCTGCCTCGGCTAGATTCGAACTAGCGCATGTCAGAGTCAAAGTCTGATGCCTTACCGCTTGGCTACGAGGCAATATAAACATGGTGGAGAGAGATGGATTCGAACCATCGAACCCGAAGGAACAGATTTACAGTCTGCCGCGTTTAGCCACTTCGCTACCTCTCCAAATAAATGGTGCCGAAAACAGGACTTGAACCCGTAACCTATTGATTACAAATCAATTGCTCTACCAATTGAGCTATTTCGGCACTAAAATGGTGGGCGATATAGGACTCGAACCTATGACCCCCTGCTTGTAAGGCAGGTGCTCTAACCAACTGAGCTAATCGCCCAAGATAAATTGTCGTTGGACAGTTATAAATATATCATTTACCCATATATTTGTCAACAAAAAAATAGTTTTTTTATTAGTTATTACTATTTTTAGCCTTAATTTCTAATAATTTGTCGCCTAACCATCGATCTAAATTATTTTTTAAAGGCATAAACCCTTCATTAGTCTCAACTATTTTAGTTCGTTTTTGATTATTCATACGATAATTGATATCTTTAATACTTAATTTTACATGATAATTTTCATCATCAATATCCACTACTTTAGCCTTAATAGTTTCCCCAATATTAACATAATCATTAATATTTCTAACAAAATTACTAGAAATTTCAGAAATATGGATCAATCCACTATAATATTCATCTAAAGTAACAAATATACCATAATTTTCAATTCCTGTGACACAACCAGTTATAATTTTACCTTTTTCATACTTTGACATCTTATAATACACCCTCTTTGTGTATTATAACATTATATCTTTCTTTTAGCAAATTGCTTTACTATTAGTAATGAATTATAGTATACTGTTTTTGGTGATATTATGAATACAGAAGACAAAATAATTGAAATAATCGATAAAATTAGGCCTTTTTTAATTAGTGATGGCGGTAATCTAGAATTTATAAAATTTGAGGATGGAATCGTTTATTTAAAATTACTAGGTGCTTGTAGTCACTGTAGCATGATCGACGTAACACTTAAAGATGGCATAGAATCAATACTAGTAAATGAAGTTCCTGAAGTATTAGGAGTTGTAAGAGTAGATGAATAATCTACTTTTTTTAACCATTCTATTTCTGGTAAAAGATATTTTTCTTTCAACATATTATGTATTTTTAAAATAAATTCCTCATAAGAATTCATCTTATTAATAATATAAATAAGATCTTTTTCTTCTAGTTTATGATCTACTAACATCTCAAAAGAGTCAAAAAAGAAAGAAGGAAATAACATTCTAGCAATAAATAATCTAGCCCCATAATTTGACAATACTATTTGTGATAGTATTTCTTTTAAATCTATACTTTGGTATGACTCAGACAAAAAGAGCATCTTTAAATATTCAGCAATATCTCTTACAGGATGATCAATCACTAAATTAACAGGATTATATAATTCTCTTAAGGTAGTAGTAGAAGTAATTCTTCTATGACTAATAACTAAATTATCATAACTATTAGGTTTAGTATTTTCAAAAGTATCTTTTACATATAAAATAGCTACCTCACCCATTCCTATAAAATAATTAGCATATTTATTAAGTTTTGGATATTTATGAACATTATGATTAATAAACATTTCAAAATAATCAATTTTATCCTCCCACAATTTTATCCAATTAAATCTATTTAGTCTAGTTATTACCTTATTGCTCTCGCTTACAGGAATATTAATATCTAATATATCAATATAATCAAAGCTTTTATCTAAAATAGAATTATCCATCATTAATATATATCTTTTATTAGAATTATATGTAAGTATCTCATTATTTTTATTTAAAATAATATGATAAAAATTTCTTTGATTATCTATTAAGATTTTATTCAATTCAAAAATTGCTTGATAATCAAATTGAGGATCCTTGATTTCTTGGAACAAAAAATTTTGATTCTTATATACAAAATAATAATTGTCTCCAATCATTCTAATATTATCAATATTAAAATTATAAAAATAGTTAATAACATTTTTCATACAATTCCCTCATTAAAGTTTATGTTCAACTATAAAAAAAAGACTTTTGAAAAGTCTTTTTTTATTATCTTGTTCTTCCTAAATCTGCATCAATAGCAGCTCTTTGTGAATTTAATTCAGCTACTTCACTTGCTAAAGCCGCATTAGATCTAGCCATTTCTTGAGCTCGCATTTCATTATCTCTCGTAGCTTTTGCTACAGAAATGTAATCTTGTAACATTTTCTTTTGCTCTTCTAATTCTTGCTTTTCTTTAGCTAAATCTGTCAATCTTGCTTCTGCAGATTTATTTCTGTCTTCCATATTTTTAATATCTTGTGGAGTTACTCTTAAAGCTGAAGGACGAGAAACTTGTTCTGCTCTCATTGACTCATTCTCCTTTACTCGAACTTTATTTAAAGGATCTGTTGGCACACTATTATTGACTAATACACCTGAAGGTGTTCTTCTAAATCCATCAGATTGTGGAGCACTTACTGGTACACCACCTATTTTAGGCCTATCATCTACTGTTTCTTTCTCTTTTTTAATCGTACTTATTGGCGCTTCCATAGTCTGTTCTGGTGCTTTTTCCTCTTGTTTAGGTTCTACAATAACAGGTTTCAAAATATCTTTAGAAGTTTGATCTTCTTTTTTTACTTCTGAATCTTTAGTATCTCTTTTTATAATATCTTCGAATTCAGAATTAATACTTCTAATATTTCTACTAATTAATTCACGAATTTGAGGATCACTCACTTCTTTTGCTTGTTGCTCTAATTGCCTCAAAGAACTTTGTAAACTAAGAATAACATCAACTTCTCTTTGCCTTCTATTAATCGTTTCTTTTTCTTCTGGAGTCAAATCTATTGATGCTTCTTCTTGTTTCGATTCTTCAGGTGCTTTAGTTGCTGATTCTTGAGTTTTGGTCTCTTCTATTTTTGCTCTAGGAGCAGATCCTTTTAAACCATCTAATGCATCCGCCATAGTAAATGCAGACTTTTTACTTGCTAGATCACTTGTTAAATCTGCTTCTGTAAATTGAGGTTCCGTTTTAACAGGTTCAGGTTGTACTTCAGGAGATGAAGATTTCTTAGCTTTTAAATCACCCAATAGCTCTTCCACACTCATAGATTTTTCTTCCTTCGGTACAGAAGCTGTTGGTGCCACAGGAGGTACACCAGTAGTTGGTTTTTCTACTTTTGCTATTTCTTCTCCTAATAAAGAAGTTTCGCCATCTTTAGAAATAAATCTTCTTAAAGAAGACAATTTATCTTCCATACTATCTGCACCTTTTTTCACTCCTAAATCTTGTATTACAGTAGCATCTATTTGACTTCTTAATTCTCCACTATCTTTATCCTTAAACATAGCAGCATCTAAAGAATCTCTAATAAAATCTTGAGTTGTTGCCTTAATATCTTTGACCATAGCTTTTTGAACTTTTTTCGTTTTACGTTTATCTCTTACTTTTAATACCTTTCTAACAGCACCAACTAAAACTCTAGGTACTCGAAGTGGTTTAGGTTTCGCCTTTTGACTAGCAACCACTCTTGCAATATCTTCTTCCAATAATACAGCACCATATTTAGCTAATTTTTTTCCATATTTAGCAACTTCATCATATGCTAATACTACTTCAGAATCAGTTATATTTTCTCCCTTTTCTTGATCCAATCGCACTTCATTAGCTTCTTTTAAAGTTCTACGCATTTTTCGATAATTTTCATTATACTTTCTATAGGCGCGATCCATTCTTCTTTCGTTTATTTTTCTTCTAAGAGAGCCGATAGTACGCCCCGTTAATTTAGCTACTTTAGATTTTTTTCTATCTCTTCCGTCTACTCTAGAAGGGGAAGAAGTTTCTCTTATAATTGATTCTAATTCTTCTTGGTTTGGCATAACAAAACCTCCCTTTCTTATTGTTCGTCATCATCTTTTGAAAGTTCTTTTAATACATTCTTAATTCTAGCCCATTCTTCGTCAGTTTCTACACTTCCTAGTTTAGGATCTTGTCCTTCTACTCTAATTAATGAAGCAACATAAATAGTTACATTCCCAGCATCATCTGTTTCATTTTTAGTGTATACAACATATTCTTTTTTAGTATCAGTAAATTCAAATGTTAATAATACTTCTACTTCATCTATAGATCCATCCTCTAATACGATTGACATAATCTTTTTATCTTCTGACATTATATAGTCCTCCTTTTCATTCTATACATTCTATATATAACTATTTTATCATAAATTCCATATATTTCAACCCAATTTTCATATTTTCTTTTTTAAAATAAAATAACGACACTCATAAGCACAATACTTGTCAATGTATTCATTCATGTAGCTGAATTTATTAACTGCATTAGCTTTTTTATTACTATCCTCATAAAAACCTTTTAAACGCAATTTATTATAAGCATAATCTCCTAATATATAATCAAAATCATCAAAATAATCTGTAAAAAGAGTAGACACATCTTCAAAATTAAATGCGTTTTTATATTCTTTTACTAAATCATATTTATTATTATTTATTACTATTTCCATACTGATCCCTCTTTTGTCATTATAACATTTTTCTCTTTTTTTGTATATTACTTTATTTCTTCAGTAACAATAGAAGAACTATTTAAATTACCAAAATAACAATCTGGTACAACTCCTTGCAACATCTTAATAGCAATAGGAATTTTTTGACTAATTACCACTCTTCCCGTTGCTATAGGCATATATATTTGTTGACTAACATCTATATTTACATACACTTTAACTAAAACATTATTAATTCCATAATACTCTATTTCGGTATCCACATAGGATTCGATTTCCCCTGCTATTGATAACTTTACTGGTAATTTAGGACCTAAATTAGATAATAATGCATTATCAGTGATTACTCCTATTGGTATTTCTGCAATAATTCCTTGTTTCAATTTATCAATATCAGTATTTATTAAAAATCCTTCTGACAAATCAATCACATCTAAATTTCCTTCTTCAATTGCTTTAAAGTGTCTTATAACTGTTTCTGTAATAGAATTTAAAACATTATTAACTATGACAGGATCAAAATCTACTGTCTGAATCTCATCATTTTTATTTTTAGTAACTTCTAATAAATTATCAAATTCTAACTCTTTAATATTTTCAGTAGTAACCGCATAATTAACTACATATCTTGCAATCCGTGCTACTTCTGTTTTAGCATATTCTATTAACGTATCTCCTAATACTCCTCCCAAAATATGAATAGAAAAAATAGTAACTACCCCTATTAAAATTAAAGTTACGAATAAAAATTGTTTTTTAAATCTTTTTTTATGACGTTTTTTTAAGTGAATTCTTTTTTTCATCTTATCACCTAATAAAATATATGAAAAAACTCTAGAAAGTATCTAGAGCTTATTTTAATATTTGACTTATATCAATTTTAATTCCAAAATGCTGTAATACAAAATAAATAACTACTGCTATAATAGCTAATAAAATAATGGTAATCGCAATTATTAATATTCGTTTTTTAAGAGAAGAAGAATGTTCTATCTCTTCATCAAAATCGAAATCTTGTTCCGATAAATCCATAGATCTAGTGTAAAAAGAATTATCGACTGTTTGCTCTTCTTCCTCATCATCTTCTTTAGGTATTATAGTAGTTAGATTACTAGAACTATCCATCTCATAATCACGGGGAGCTTTTACCTGTAATTCAACATTAGTAGCTACTAAATCCCCTAATAAATCTTGCTCTTCTTTTTGTTCTTGTTCTTTTATATCACTAGCTAATGTCTTAGAAGTAATAGTATTAATTAATTCTTCTAAACCTTCATATTCATCTTTATCCTGTTGATCTTTTTTACTAGATAAATATTTTTTGTTTAAATCAGATAAAACATTATATTCATCACTTTTTAACTTCCTTTTCTTTTCAAGTTCATCAATCTCACTGCGATTTTTTCTTGCTTCTTCTAGAATGCTATTAATATCAAATACTTTTTCTTTCTCTTCTTCCACTATTTCTTCTTTTTCCTTATTATCTCGCATCAAACTCTGATAATCTTTTAATTGTTGATAACTTTCCCTACTTTTTTTAGGTTCATTTAAAGAAGATAATTCAATTTTAGTTTGAGTATTAAAATCAACTATTTCTTCAAATCCAATTTTATTATTTAAATCGTCATATAAATGTTGATTTCTAGATAATCTACTACTTCGCTTTTGTTTCTTTTCACTAGATTCATCTACATTATATCTTTCCAAGCGGCTCTTCATTATACCACCCCTCTACTATCTTCATTTTAACATATTATGTCAAAAAACAAAACAAATCTATCAATTATTAAGTAAATTAATGTAAATATACACTAGTATTTTTACACTATTTATTATATACTTTTTATGAAGGAGCTGAAATAATGAAAGCAAAAGTTAATAAAGATATATGCATTGGTTGTGGAGCTTGTCAAGCTATCTTACCTGATGTATTCGAACTAGAAGATGATGGACTTGCAACTTGTAAAGAAAAAAATATCACGGACGATAATAAAGACGAAGTAAGAGATGCTAGCGATAGTTGTCCAACTGGTGCCATTGAAGTAGAAGAATAAAAAATACTAGATTACCTGGTATTTTTTTGTTGTGTTAATGCATATAACTGTTTCACTTCTTTAGGAGTCAATACTCTATACTCACCAGAATTCAATCCTTTTAAATCTAAAAAAGCAATTCTTTCTCGTTTCAGTTTTAAAACTTCATATCCTAATACTTTAAACATATTTTTAACTTGATGATTCTTTCCTTCATGAATAATTACTTCTACAATAGAAGTCTTGCTTTTTTTATCAAACTTTCTTACTTTTACTTTAGCTTTTCCAGTTTTTATTCCATCGATTACTACTCCTTTTTTTAAAGCCATAAGATCACTTGGCAATAAAAAGCCATTAATTTTAGCAATATACACTTTATCCACTTCATTTTTAGGATGCATCATGTAATTAGCAAATTCTCCGTCATTTGTGAGTAACAGAGCCCCTGTAGTATCATAATCTAATCTACCTATAGGATAAATTCTTCGATCGTCCTCTATGAAATCTATAACTGTTTTACGCCCCTTATCATCATGCGTAGTAGTTACTACACCGCGAGGTTTATTAAGTAAATAATAAACTTTATCTTCTTTATTTAATTTTAAACCTTCAATTTCTATGATGCTATTGTCATTTACTTTATAACCCAATTCTGTAATAACTTCTCCATCAACTTTTACTTTACCTGCTACTATTAATTCTTCTGCCTTTCTTCTTGATGTGAATCCACTAGCAGCAATTACTTTTTGTAAACGTTCCATTTCAATCACCTATGGGAATTATACCCTTTTTTTTAACCAAATACAACACTTACTAAAATGATACTAACAATTACCGCTATTAAGTCTGTTAAAAGTCCAGCCCACATAGCATGACCAATTTTTTTTATTCCTATACTTCCAAAATAAAGCGATAATACATAAATAGTAGTATCTGTTGAGCCTTGAAGAGTAGCAGCCAATCTTCCTATAAAAGAGTCTACTCCAAATGTTTTTATTAAATCAATCATAACAGCAAAAGAAGCATTCCCTGAAATTGGCCTTATCACTGCCATGGGAAGGATTTCTACAGGAACTTTTATTATATCAAAGAAAGGTTTCATAGCCGTAAAAAGATGATTCAAAATATTACTTTTTAATAATATATCAGTAGCAAATAACATTGCCACTAAATAAGGAAACACAGAAATTGCTAATTCTAATCCCTCCTTTGTTCCACTTACAAAACTATCATAAATGGCAACTTTCTTTTTACTAGCATAAATAATAATAAATAAAACTACTAATGGAATTAAAAAATTACCTATTTTCACTAATAACATTATTTCTTCCTCCAAAACTTATATAAAATCCTATCTATCACTAATCCAAAAATAGTAGTAATAATAGTTGCTGTTATGGTAGTAGATAAAATCATAGTAGGATTTACTGCTCCATACATACTTCTAATAGCAATAATATCGGTAGCAATAATGGTAACTCCACTAGTATTCAAAACTAAAAAAGTAATCATACTTCTAGTAGCTACTTTTTTGTTTTTATTTAATTCATTTAATGATCTCATAGCTTTTAATCCAAAAGGAGTCGACGCATTATGGATTCCTAACATATTAATAGTTAAATTAGAAGCAATATAACCAAGAGATTCATGTCCTTTTGGAATATCTGGAAATATTATTTTAAATAAAGGCATCATTAGATTAGCCATTTTATCTAATAATTTAGCTTCTTTGGCTATATTCATAATACCACTCCAAATAACCATTAAAGGTATCATCGATAGAAATATATTTAAGATTTCACTAGGATAATTAATAATTTCATTATTAATAGTCTCTCCATTTCCTGTAAAAAAAGAAAATAATATTCCTACTACTATAAATACTCCCCATATTCTATTCATCATATTGATCACCTAAATATCGATTTAAAAAAATCAAGTATCTTTTCAAAAATATTCAATTTTTTACTTTCAATTACTTGAACAAATACAGGTTCCCTAAAAATTTCTTCTTCTCCTAAAGTAACTATTACTTCACCAATTTTATCCCCAGTTTTATATTCCTTTAATTTCAAAATTTCCACAACTGTTGTTAATTCTTTCACTTCTCTATCTGTAAGAGGATAAGAAAATGAATTTTTTACATATATTTTATCTTTATAAAAAGTATTATCGATACTAAAATTATTTTTATCCACAATTAAATAATTTTTATAATTATTAAATCCGTATTCATACATGTTTTCATGTGATACATATTCATTAGGATCATTTAATGTTACTGCTGTTAAATTTAAACCATCTTTCTTTGCAGTAGTTACTAAAGTTCTTCCAGCGCTAGGAGTATATCCTGTCTTCCCGCCAGTTGCATATTCATAAGATGTTAACAATTTATTACGATTATACCAAATATAACTTTTCTTGTTTGTTTTCGTCTCCCATTTTTTAGTTCCTGTTATTTCCCTATATACTTCTAGCGTATTAGCATAACTAGATAAAATCGCCATATCATAAGCTGTAGAATAGTTCTTAGTTACTTCATCAAGTCCATGACAATTATGATAAATAGTATGAATCATTCCTATTTCTTTTGCTTTTTTGTTCATCATTTCTACAAATTTTTCTTCACTACCACCAATATAAGTACCAATAACAATAGCAGCATCATTTCCACTTCGCAATAATAATCCATACAATAAATCTCTTAATGTCATTGTTTCTCCAAGTTCGATATAAATATTTGATCCATACATAGTTAATACTTCTTCCCCTACAGTTACCACATCGTCTAAATTTCCATTTTCGATAGCTATCACAGCTGTCATAATTTTAGTAATAGATGCTATCAATCTTTGATTGTGAATGTCTTTCTGATATAATATTCTACCACTATCCATATCCATTAAAATAGCAGATGAAGCAGTTACAGATAAAGCTTTAATTTGATTAGGTAACAATAACATTACTGTTACTAATACCAAAATTATTTTTTTCATAATGTCACCATTAAACTATATGAAAAAAAGGAACTAGTTAGTCCCTTTTGTTTTATTTTTATCATCAAAATAATTAATGCCTATAGCCCTTTTAACTTCCATCATAGTATTTTGTGCTTTAAGTTTAGCATTTTTAGTCCCCTCTTTTAATATCTTGTCTACTTCTTCTAAATGTTCCTCATAATATTTTCTTTTTTCTTGAATTGGCTTTAAAAACTCTACTATATTTTTAGCTAATTCCTTTTTACAAACCACACAGCCTCTCTTACCTAATTTGCATTCCTCGCATATCGTTTCTAAATTATCTTCACTAAACAATTTATGATAATAATATACCATACATTTATTAGGATCTGCTGGGTCATCTTTTCTTATTTTATTGGGATCTGTAATAGCACTTCTTACCTTTTCGTTTATTACTTCTTCCCTATCGCATAAATATATGGCATTTCCTAAGCTTTTTCCCATTTTCTCATTTCCATCTAACCCTTTGATACGCGGATATTTTCCGATGATTGCTTCGGGTTCTATTAAAGTTTTTCCATATATATGATTAAATTTTCTAACTATTTCACGGCACTGTTCAATTAAAGGAAGTTGATCTTCTCCTACTGGAACTGCTTCTCCTTTAAATGCAGTAATATCTGCAGCTTGACTCACTGGATAACCAACAAAACCATAAGTTACACTCTCTCCATCATTACCAAATACTGCTTTTTTTTGAGCAATCTCAGATTTTACGGTAGGATTTCGATAAAGCCTTGCCATAGTCACTAAATTAGAATAAAACACAGTTAATTCAGCTATTTCTGAAATCTCTGATTGAACAAACAGAGTTGCTTTTTTAGGATCTATTCCTACAGATAATAAATCGATAGTAAGTTCACGAACATTTTTAGCAACCTTTTGTGGATTATCAAAATTATCAGTTAATGCTTGCACATCCGCAATTTCAAAATAAGAATTATAATCATCTTGTAATTCCACCCAAGACTTAACAGAACCAAAATAATGTCCTATATGTAAATTCCCCGTTGGTCTTATACCAGTTAATATCGTCTTTTTCATATTATCACGTCCTTAAAAACATTTTAGCATAAACTAATTAATATTTCTATAGACGCATAAAAAAATATTTTATGGAAAAAATAGTTAACAAGGAGGAAAAATATGAAGAAATTAATCTTAGTTATTATGACTTTATTATTAGTAGTAGGATGTGATAGTGTAATGAATAATCCTACCAAAAGAGTAGAAACTTTTTTAAACAAATATCAAATCATGGATGAAGAAGTGTTAAAGCAATTAGATGATACTCTAAATAAAGATAACACTCTTAATGACAATCAAAAAGATGAGTATCGAGAACTTATGAAAAAACAGTATCAAAATTTAACTTACACAATTAAAGACGAAGAAGTAGATGGAGATAATGCTACAGTAAAAGCAGAAATTGAAGTCTATGATTTTAATAAAGCTATGATGGATGCCGATAATTACCTAGTAGAACATCAAGAAGAATTTTTAGATGATGAAAATAATGTAGATAATGAAAAATTCATGGATTATAAAATAGAACAAATGAAAAATACAAATGATAAAGTTAAATACACTATAGAGTTTACCTTAACTAAAAAAGACAACAATTGGAATCTAGATGATGTAGATGAAGCCACAAGGCAAAAAATACATGGTATTTATAATTATTAATGGTCCTTTAGGACTTTTTTTATTTATAAAAAAATAGCTTAATTTTTAAGCTATTATTTATTTGGCAATAAACTTAATGAAACTTTTTGCTTTTCTAATGAAATATCAATGACATAACAATCTACAATATCGCCAACACTTACGACTTCACTTGGGTGTTTAATATAACGATCTGTTAATTTTGAAATATGAGCAAGACCGTCATTATGAACACCTATATCAATAAAAACTCCAAAATCTACGACATTTCTTACAGTACCTTGTAATTTATCTCCTACTTTTAAATCTTCAATATGCAATACCCCACTTTTTAATAGCGGTTTAGGCATACTATCTCTCGGATCACGATTGGGTTTTATTAGAGCATCTACAATATCTTTTAAAGTATATTTATCTATTTTTAACTCTTGACTGTAAAAATTAATATCTACATTTTTTAATTTTTCAATTAAAGATTCCGTACCAATATCGTTAGGTGTTAATTCTAGTTTTTTAAGAAATGCTAATACCATATCATATCGTTCTGGATGAATAGATGTTTTATCTAGTGGATTATCTCCATCTATGATTCGCATAAACCCAATAGATTGTTCAAATACTTTGGACGTTATTCCTTTCATATTTTCTATTTGCTTTCTAGATTTAATTTTACCAATTTTATCTCTTGTATCCATAATAGCATCAATCGCTTTTTTATTAAGACCTGAAATATATTTTAAAATAGAACGTGATGCCGTATTAATATTAACTCCTACTTGATTTACTACTTTTGTAACCACAAAATTTAACGATTCATCTAATTTTTTAGGCGTTACGTCGTGTTGATAAAGTCCTACCCCAATACTTTTAGGATCGATCTTAACTAGTTCAGATAAAGAATCTTGTAGTCTTCTCCCAATACTAATTGCACTTCTTTTTTCTACCGTTAAATCAGGAAATTCTTCAATAGCTAATTTACTTGCCGAATAAACACTTGCTCCAGCTTCATTTACAATAATATATTCTACTTTTCTAGGGCAATCTTTAATAACTTCTGCAATAAATGCTTCAGATTCACGAGACGCTGTACCATTTCCAATAGCAATAACATCAACTTTGTATTTATTGATCAAATCTAAAACTATTTTTTTACTCTCTTCTATTTTATTATGAGGCTCTGTAGGATAAATAACACTTATATTTAAGGGTTTACCAAAAGGATCAATGACTGCCAATTTGCATCCTGTTCTAAAAGCAGGATCATAACCTAAAACTACTTTTTCTTTAATAGGTGGAGTTAATAATAGGCTCTCCACGTTTTTAGAAAAATTCTCAATAGCTACCTCTTCGCTTTTTTCTTTTAAATCACTTCTTATTTCCCGTTCTATACTAGGAAAAATTAATCTTTTATAGCCATCTTTAATAGCGTCTTTTACAATTTCCAAACAGCAACCAGTATGGTTTCCAATTACTTCTTTGTATAAATATTGCAATATATCTTCATCTTCAATATCGATAGATACAGATAATATATTTTCATTTTCTCCACGGTTCATAGCTAAAATACGATGGGGTTTTATTTTAGTTATTGCTTCACTATAATCATAGTACATCTCATATATTTTATTCTCATCAATCGCTTTCTTTTTTAATTTGGAAACGATTACGCCATTTTTATAAACATACTTTCTAATATATTTGCGATATTTGGCATTATCACTAATTAGTTCAGCAATAATATATTGAGCTCCAGTAATTGCTTCTTCGACAGTTTTCACCTTGTCAGTAACAAATTTTTCAGCATATTTTTCAACTCCTGATACAGGAAATGTTAATATATATTTACTTAACGGTTCCAGTCCTAAAGCAATAGCCTCTGTTGCTTTGGTTTTTTTCTTTTCTTTATATGGACGATATAAATCTTCTACATCTACTAGTTTTTCACATTTTAAAATATTAATTTTTAATTCGTCTGTAAGCATTCCCTTTTCATCGATTAATCTAATAACATCTTCTTTTCTTTTGTATAAATTAGTTTGATATTCATAAACATCATTTATTTTCCTTATCTGTTCCTCATCTAAAGCTCCGGTCACTTCTTTTCTATATCTAGCAATAAAAGGAATAGTATTTCCTTCTTTTAGTAAACTAAGTACTGCCTCTACTTGTTTTATCTTAATAGTTAGATCTTCACTTATTTGTTTAATTATTTCACTATTCATAATGTTCTCCTTCTTTTTAGCATAAATATATTTTAACATAATATCAAAACAAAAAGAACCTTAAGTTCTTTTTATTAACAAGCTAAATTGTGCTCCTTATGCCAATATTCGCTAGGATCTCTTGCTGCATACTCCCATCCTAATTCATAGTATTTACATGTACAGTTACCTGCCTGATCACATACTCTCATATAAACATGTAAATCATCTACATTTCTATAATTCAAGCCAAAGCCTAATTTTCCTTGGACATTTCCTGCACTTTCTACACCTAAATACCAATCATAAATAAGACTTAATTGTGAAAAATTACTAATTCCTAACATTCCTTCGCATTTTGAATATAATGATTCATAACAATGCGCATAATGAGCAGAAAGATTATTATATGAGTATGCCTCTTTAATACCAACTTCAAGCCAATTATCTACTCCACTACCTGTAGTTTGATAAGTAAGAGAACGATAAGTAATGGTAGGGGCAACCGTATCTCTTTTTACAGTAGTTGTACAAGTATTCGTGTTCCCTGCTTTATCTCTTATGTATCCTGTATATGTCGTTCCTTTCGTATCTGTACTCTGGGTCTTCGTCGCTCCATTCGTATAACTTCCTACTCCTGCTACCTCTACTCCACTTGTTGCATCACTCTTACTTCCTATCGATATTGTTACATTCCCTCTATACCATCCATTATTTCCTGTCGTTCCACTGGCCTTTAACGTACAACTTGGTTTTGTCGCATCTTTTTTTATTGTTATACTACATGTCGCTGTGTTCCCTGCTTTATCTCTTATGTATCCTGTATATGTTGTTCCCGTAGTATCTGCACTCTGAATCTTCGTCAAGGTGCTATAATCTCCTATCCCCTTGCTTTCTACTCCACTTCCTCCTCCATCACTTGCTGTTTGAAATCCTATTTCTACATTACTTCTATACCAACCATTACTTCCTACTGTTCCACTTCCACTTA
>CALVYA010000023.1 GCA_944371905.1 uncultured Bacilli bacterium
TTTGTACAAAAAAGATGAATCTGTGGATAAAACAAATTCATCTTTTCTTTTTTTATAAAATTTTACCGGAACTCAAAAAAATAATAAAGAAAAAGTAGTAATCTTATCACTACTTTTTATAAAATAAAGCTAAAACAGATGAAAAACGAAATATAATAGCATCACTTTTATTGATAGCAAAACTTTTTCCTATCGCTTTTCCACCAATTGTCATGGAAGCAACCAACGCTGTTATAACAAGTGATACTATCATCAAATTAAAATTAAATTTACTAGATAAAATAACCGCAATAGAAGCACTGGTAGAACCACTTACTATTCCGCAAATATCCCCTATCACATCGTTACAAAAACTAGAAACTTTTTCAGCATTTTTAATAAGTCTAACTGCTAACTTTGCTCCCCTTACATTTTTAGAAGCCATAGAATTAAAAGTTTTAGGATCAGCTACAGTAATACTTACACCTATAATATCAAATAATATACCCAGTCCTATAAATAATAAAACAAGAATTAAACTAATAAATATATTAACATTGGGTATAATAGATTCTGATAGCAATGAAAAAGTAAACGATATTATAAAAGTAATAGATGTTATTTTTATAATCCAATTATAATTAACAACCTTCTTACTTTTTACAGGCTTCTTACCTGTCTTATTAGAATATCTCTCTTTGTATTTCTTTTTTTTCATATACCCCTCTAATAAATGAAATGGCAATTAATATAATAAACTTTGCGTCTTTAGGTCAAGTTGGATTTCCCTTATTCTTACTCTTCGTTACCAAAAGAGCAGTTCCCTTTTAAAAGAATAAATAGTAAGTTACCTTATCTATGACTTGATTGCCACTTAGTACGCACTGCAATCTTATATTAATCTACACCCTAGGAGATTTCCTCAGCAATACCCCCTATTATTATGCTTTTTTGCAATAATAGTTTCAAGTAGCAATACTTATTATAAGCTGTACATCAAATAACAAGTTGTCTCTATCCCCTATTATCACTCAAGCCAAGCTACTCTATCCATAGCTTTAGCCACGAGATAGGTTTAATCCTGGTTCGTAAAAACACTAAATCGATTTTCACAAAGGCAGGTCTCCACGTAAAAATGGGTCGGAATCGTATGCCATTACGAGCGCCCATAATCACTTCAAATCCAGCATTCACCCTCTACTGGGCGTAAAAAGCAAACACCAGACGTTTCATAGTTATGCTCTTTAACGATATTTTACCCTCGTCTTCATAATAAATGTATCGACTAGGATAGTGCGCCATTTCGTGTTACATTATATCATTACTATATAAAAAAGTCAAAGGAGATTCCTTCGACTTTTTATTAACTTTTAGTAATTCTAATTTTTACTTTTTTGATCCGTGGTGTGTAAGTCAATCTAGTATCATCACCTTCTACTTTAACTTCAACTTCATGCTCACCTTCAGTTAACCCTTCAAGATCAATATAGGCATGAATAGTAGAAGAATCAAGGGAATCTAATACTTTGCTACTTCCTTGTACAATAACAGAAATAGAACTATATTCTTGACTTAATGCTTGCACACTATAACCACTTTCTAAATTTATTGTCTTAATATTAATACCATCTACTTCTTTAGTAACCACTTCTCCTAAAGTAAGTTTGATTGTTAATGTCTTAACACTAATCTCTCTAACACCAGTTGGCTTCGTTAGATTAACGGTATATGTCTTATCAGAAGTAACATTAGATACGTCAATTTTTACCGGTAAATATTCAATATCTGATAATGCTTCTTCATCACCGTATATTGTTACTTCTTTTATACTTGGTTCTAAAGTTTCTACAGCTTTTCCTTCTGGAGTTCCTTCAGGAATTACCCTTATTGGAACCTTTTTGCTTGGAGAAGTAATTTTAACTACAGCATCTACTTTTTCTGGAACAATTTCTACATCTACTATTTGTCCTTTCTCATCATATGCCACTAATGGAACATCAGTTAATGTAGTACTTCCCACACTAGGATTACTAATATCGTTGATATCTACTAAAGCTTTTACAGATGCAACTTCTTTTAGTCTTTCAGCAGCACCTTTAATTATTACATTACCTCTACTTAGCGTTACACTCTCAATATTTAGTTTTGTATCCAAATTGTCTTTATGAATAATGTCTGTTGTTAATTCTCTAGTTTCAGATACTTTTTCATATATCGTCACAGTCACAGTAGAAGTATCTAATTTATATTTAACACTTGATACTGACTGTTCATATTTTAACGTCACCCTATGTTGTCCAGGAGATAATCCTGTTAAATCAACAGTAACTTCATCTGCTGGATATTGTTTAGCTAAATAAACATCCCATTTTCTACCAATTAAGGTAACATCTACAGTTTCAGGTAGACCTTCAACTACAAAAGCTTCTTCGTTATAAATAGCTTTTACTGGTTGACCATACAAAATCTCAGCTGAATCATCAACTAATGTTGTAAATTTATTATCAATTGCAAAAAATGTAATTAAAGCACAAATTAACGAAATAATGACTAACGCTTGACGATTAGTTAATATTTTTTCAAATCCATGACCATTGTTTTTAAAGAAATCAGTAATTAATAAAATTAACTTAGTAATAGGAGTTATAATGATTCGATCAAATAATCCTAAAAATTTTACAAATATATTTTTCTTTTTCTTACCATTACTTATTCTCTTCATATATCTCTTCCTCATTTACATCTTCTTCAAAATCAGATTCTTGTTTTGGTCTTAATTCATCTATTAACATCATTCTAACATCATCAAGTGACAAATTATAGAATAATTCTCCCTTAACAGCAATCGATAACCTTCCAGTCTCTTCTGATACAACTAAAGAAATACAATCAGTTTCTTCTGTGATTCCAATTGCTGCTCTATGTCTCGTTCCTAATCTTTTATTATTTTTTATATTATTACTAGTAGGGAAAACAGCACCAGCACAACTTATTCTATCCCCTTGAATAATTACTCCACCATCATGTAATGGGTTGTTTGGGAAAAATAAGGATATTAATAACTCACTAGATAAATCTCCATATATTTTTTTAGCCCTATTAATATAATCTGCTAAACTAATATCACGTTCTATAACTATCAAAGCACCAATTCTTGCTTTTCTTAAATAATCCATGGATTGAACAATTTCATACACAAGTCGCTCGCGTTCATCCACTGTTAAAACCTTGTGCCTACCTAATAACTGACTTCTTCCTAACTGTTCTAATACCGTTCTTATTTCTGGTTGGAAAATAATAATTAAAGCTAAAGGTCCCCACATGATTATATATTCAAGTAATAAACCAATTGTTACAAAATGAAAAATATCTGATGCTATTTTTAAAATAGCAATAATAATGACTCCTTTAAAAATAAGAGTTAATTTAACATTATTTTTAATGTTTTTTAATATATAATAAAAGATTAACCAAACAATTAAAATATCTACTGTTTTATTAATAATCGATAAAATACTATCAATAGTCATATAAAAATCTCCTTTGTTACCACCCTCGGTACTATATATTATACAAAAAAAGACATAAATAGTAAATACTCTAATTTATATCTTATTATTATTATTACTATTAATAATTAATACTGCAGGAGCTTTTTCGTTGGGATCAACCTCATTATCTTCAGGTCGAATTACTGGAGGTTGATTTGAAACATTATTTGATAAAATCTGTGAATTATTAGTCATTGATGTAGAGGTAAGATTAGGTTGTAATTGATTATTAATAACAGAAGGTTGTGCAATAGAATCGTTATTTAATCCATTACTTACAGATATATTTTGCTGTGTAGTACTTTGCTCATTCTGATGAATATTTACTTGAGTAGCAGCTACTTTAGGTATTGATACTCCTCCTTGATTATTATTAGTATTGGCATTAGAAACTGGAGTATTACCTATTGGTTGATTTGATGAATTAACCCCCGTAGCATTCATACTCATCTTTAGTATTTTTTCATTATTTTTTTCTCCTAAATAACCAATAATAGCAAATATTAAAATAGTATTTACAACTAAAATGATATAATATGCAATGCCATCAATTCCTTTAAAAAAATCAATTATAAAGTCCATTTTTATCACCCTTATCTTACTATATATATTATCATTTTTTTTATTTACTTACAATAAATTACCTTACAATTTTTTCCACAAATTATGTTAATAATCTGTTTACTTTTAAAATCTTACGTAAAAATAATATCATTTTACGTATTTTTTTACCTATATTGATTTATGTATGATATTCTAAAAAAAATAAAGTAGAAAGGAATGGAAGATGTTTTATTTAATTAGTAAAAGGCATAAGAAAAGAATTTATTTAAAACTATTATGTATTAAAGAAGAATACATAAAAGATAGTTTAGATAAAATAGATATAACTGATATAATTTAATCGATGGCAACCCTTAGCAGTATTGGAGGGATAATAATGATAAACTTTATAATCGTAGAAAATAACACAGAATATTTAAAATTAGTAGCATCTATGATTGATAGAATTATGATAAAAACATGTTTTGAATATAGGAAAAAGACATTTACTGAATACGATAATAAATTTAACAAATATATAGATCGAAATTTCGAAAATAAAATATATATTCTAGATATAAAAACAAATAATAAAAACGGAATAGATGTTGCCAGAGAAATTAGAAAAAAAGATTCCGAAGCAATAATTATTTTCTTAACTGCATATGAAAAATATGGTAATCAAATTTTAAAGAATATGATAGAAGCTTTCTGTTTTATTTGCAAAAAAGATAATGTTGAAGAAATATTAGAACAGAATATTTTAGAAATATTAGATAGGATTAAAAAAAATAAAACTGTTATAAAAATTGATAATAATGCTTCTTTTTGTGTTATTCCACTATCAAAAATTTTATATATTACAATAAATTCTAAAAAAAGAAAAGCGGTTATTAAAACAGACACTAAAAATATTGAATGTAAAAAAACATTAAATTACTTTGAACAGTTATTTCCTAATGACTTGATTAGAACGCACAAATCATGTGTAGTAAATATTAATCGTACCATAAATTTCGATTTTAAAAATAATAAAATTTATTTTAACAGCAACCATGAAACAGAATTATTATCTAAAAAATATAAAGAAAAAATAAAAGAAAAAATCTTCAATCAAGAATAATTCTTTTATTTTTTTAATTTATTCTTTAAATTTTTCAACATGTGATAACAAGAAAAAGCTATTTTATATAAATGATATAAAGGTTTATTAATCACTAAATCAAATTCTCCTATCAATTCAACAACCTCACCGCCGAAATCTTTTTTGAAAGAATATAATCCATACAATGGACTATTTTCATCAAAATCACCAGTAATTCCATAAAAATTATACCGATCATAGCCATGTTCTACAGTATATTTAATCATTTCGTAGTAAACATAATATGCTGATTGAAAATCCATAAATTCACTATAAGAACCACCAACTAATGCTAGTACTTCTTTTCCATATATTAAAAATAAAACTCCACCAAGGGTAATAACATCTCCATGTTTTTTATTTAGTTCTTTCACTTCCTTAATTTTATGTTCTAATCGTATAATATTGTTTTCTACTTCTTTTTGTTTCTGTTCATATTTCTTTTCATTCATTTGAATGATATGATTATCATGTTTATTTTTACGATCTTGATAATCATCTTCAAATTCTTTTTTTTCTTTCTTTAATTCAGAAATAGTTTCATTCGTATTAAGTTCTGCTACTAATATTTTTAAAATACCACTATCATGTAAGTTTTTATACATATCTTGATAATAGGACAATGGCCTATCAATAAATTCTCTTCGATCACCAGTATGTTGCATAATATCTTTAAATTTAGGTAACTCATCATATCCTATTTCTCGACATTTAATATGATTTTTTTCATTCATTTTAATTACACGTCTTGTCTCTCTATCCATGCTACTCATTATCTCATCCATTGTCTTACCTTTGGTATTAATCACAAAAATCCATCTAGGTTGAAGAGTCTCTTGCATCAAATTAAAGCCAAAATGACGATAACCTAACTTCTTTAAATTATTAAATGCTTTAAAATTATTTTCACCATTGGGAACAATTTGTCCTAATAAATCTCTTTGTTGATACATTATATTAGGATCTATTTTTACAAATATTCCTTTTTCTTTTTTTACATAATCCCTTATATCATCAGTAAACTCTTTTAAAACATCATAATTATTATAATCAATTAAAAAACCACGAGGTGAGTAAAACATTTTTCTCTTTATTGGTGTCATTTTAGATAGCATCATACAAGCGGCAATAATCTTTTTTCCATCTTTTAATCCTAGTAAGTGCATATTCCAATGATTAGTTTTTTTCAAATGTCCCCACTCAACCGTTTGATAAAAATTAGCTTGTGGATGACTACTCGCAAATTTTTCAAATTCTTTTTCTGTTAATTTTAAAAATTCCATTTTATCACTCATCTTCCAATAATATTATATCATTATTAATATAAAACTAAAATACAAGCCATTATATTAATTATTATTACTACTAACTGATTTTTTTATAGCTTTTTTTGCACGTTGCCTTACTAATTTTCTATATAGTGGAACTAACTTAGTAAAACAAAAATACATAAAATGATTCGTTATATAGTCAAATTCTCCGATAAACTCTATATAATTCCCACCAAATGATTTTTTAAATATATGTAATCCATAACGAGGATTTTTAGGATCTAGGTCACCTATGGTACCAAAATGATCATAATATTTTATTCCCTTATCATGGCAATACCTAATATGTTCATAATATACTTTATAATTAGATTGAGAAGAAGTTAATACATTGTGATTACCTGCATACAAAGTCCAAGCTTTATCACCATATTCAACAATTACATGAGCATTTAATGTAATAATATCTCCATATTTTTCTTTAGCACTATCATACTCATCTATATATTCATTCAATTTATCAATACGCATTTCTATTTCTTTTTCTTTTTTTTGGTTAGCAGTACTTAATGCACCCTTTTCTTTTAATTTAGATAATTTATCCTCTAATTCTGTTTTTTCTTCTGTATAATCCAAAATAACTTTATTAGTATCAATACTTCCTATAAATAAATTCATTTTCCCATATTGATTATATATTTCATATAAACTTTTGTAATATTTCATATCATGAGAAACGAAATCCTTACGATCCTCTGTCATATCCATTAATTTACTAAATTCTTCTATATCCTCAATAGTTCCAATTCTAACTTGAGTCCCTAAACTAGTTCCTTTTTTGATTCTCTGCTTAACTGTTTTGGAAAATTTACTTTCGATTTCCTCCATTGATTGAGATAAATCAATTCTAAAAGTATATCTTGGTTGCATTGTTTCAAAATTTTTAGTAAATCCTTGATGTTTAAAACCGATTTCTTTTAACACATTAAAAATATGCTTACAATCATAACTAGGTTCCACTAATTCTCCTTTATAATTTTCTTCATGCCAAATAAGATCAGGATCGATTTTTAAAAATATAGATTTCTTCTTTTTAGTAAATGCAACTACTTTATTAGAAAAGTCTTTTACTAATTCATCGTTAGTAAAATCTATTACAAATCCTCGTGGTGCATAAAAATAAGAAAAACCTAAAGGTAAATGTTTTTGTAGCAATAATGTAGCCCCCAATATATTATCATTATTATCGACTAAACCTAAATAATAAGGAGTTTGCCTCTTCTCTTTTTTCGCAAATTCTCCCCAAGCATACGATTGTAAAAAGTGCGACTTCATTGGATGATTTTTAACATAATCATCATATCTTTTCCCTTCTAATTCTATTAATTTCGCCATTATATCAACTCCCAGTATTTCAACTGCTATATTATTATAATAAACAATATTTAGCATTTTAATTATACCATGACTAATTATTTACTCAAATAGAAAACAGAACAAAAGAATTAAGTAAACTTAATTCGCTTTGGTCGTCACCTTCCAAATTTCCTGCTTCACAGACTAGGTATCCCTACTTCTCCACAGGCTTAACATCCGATAGTCGCTACCGTAGTTTTTTTGACTTTTTCTTTTTCTATTTTAACTCCATCATATACTTCTTTATTCCTTCAAACATAATATTATAACTAGCATTATAATCTCTATCATGATTCACACCACATTCTGGACATATCCAACTTCTAACTCTTAAGTCTTTTACTTTCTCATTTTTATATCCACATCGACTACATTTCTGACTACTTGGATAAAAACTATCTATTTTGATGTATTTCTTTCCATATATCTTAGCTTTATATTCTAAAACTCTACAAAGTTCTCCTAGACTTACATTGATTAGTTGTTTTGATAATCTTTTCTCTTCTACCATGTCCTTTATTTTTAAACTTTCTGTTACTATAATATCATTTTCTATTACTAGTTTTTTAGTTATTTGATGGATGAAATGTCCTCTTGCATTCTTTAGTTTTTGATGTAATACTGCTAGCCTATTTTTTGTCTTATTATAATTACTACTTCCTTTTTTTCTTCTTGATAACTCTCTAGAACATCTCTTTATCCTTTTCTCATACTTTTCTAGTAGTTTTGGATTCCCTATTTTTTCATTATCACTTGTAATTACAATATCCCTAATACCTAAATCAATTCCTATTATATTTCTAGGTCTTAGTTTTGTATATACGTCACTTTCTTCTACTAACACACTAACATAATATTTACCAGTAGATGCTTGTTCTACTGTAGCATTTATAATTTTTCCAGGTAAATACTCTAATTTTCGATATCCTTTGATACTTACTTCTTTTAGCTTAGGTAGTTTTATTATGTGTCTTTTTAAATCCACTTCTATACTTTGATAGGTTTTATCTTTATAAGTATTACTTATACAGTTTGTTCTATAACTTCTTTTAGAGTTATATTTTCCCTTAAACTTAAGATATTCTACTTGCCCTTTATACCATCTTTTAAATGCATTTTCTAGATTAAACAAACTACATCTTAGGCTACAAGAATCTACTTCATTTAAATAAGGATGTTCTACTTGCAAATTTTTTAAATCTTTTATCATATCAAAACAAGATAAAACTTCTTTTTCTTCTTCATAAAGCGCTTTTTTCTTCTCTAAATAACGGTTATAAATAAATCTACTACAGCCAAATGTTTTGTGAATTAATTCTTTTTGCCAACCATTAGGATAAAGTCTAAACTTATATGCTTTATACATAGAACACCCCTTACCAATTAAATATATAATACATTTGTTCGCTTGTCAACTGTTTTTAACCAAGTTTTCAAAATTACATCTTAGAAAAGCAAATTCCTTATAAATAAAAAAAGCAGACTTTTAAATCTACTTTTACTACATTTTTTTAATTCTTAAAATTCTTAAAGCATTGATAATTGCTAAAACAGATACTCCAACATCAGCAAAAACCGCAGCCCACATACTAGCAATACCTAGGGCACTTAATATTAATACGGTTATTTTTACTGTAATAGCAAACGTAATATTTTGTTTAACAATTTTCATTGTCTTTTTAGAAATATTAATAGCATTAGCAATTTTAGATGGTTCATCGGTCATAATAACTACATCTGCTGCTTCTATTGCAGCATCACTTCCAAGCGTACCCATAGCAACGCCTATATCAGATAAAGCTAAGACTGGAGCATCATTTATTCCATCGCCTATAAATATTAACTTACCATTATCATCTTTTTGCTGCATTAATTTTTCAACAAATTCAACTTTGTCCTGTGGTAAAAGTTCATAATAAAATTCATCTAAATTCAATTTACTAGCAACCTCTTCACTTATATTTTTATAGTCTCCTGTCAACATAATTATTTTTTGAATGTTATTTTTCTTGAATAATTTAACCGCTTCAAATGCATCATCTTTTATTTTATCAGCGATAACAATTGTACCTGCAAATTTTTTATCAATGGCAACATATACAAGAGTACCTACTTCCTCACTTTTATCATACTTAATATTATTTTCCTTCATTAGTTTCTCATTACCAACTAAAACTAATTTTTTATTTACCTTTGCGCTTATTCCTTTTCCCGCGATTTCTTTTACTTCAGTTATTTGTTTTTCATCAATTTCTTTTCCATAAGCTTCTTTAATAGAATGAGAAATGGGATGATTTGAAAAATGTTCAGCATAAGATGTATATCTTAATAATTCATCATCAGAGTAACCTACGGCATCTATTTTTTGAACTTTAAATACACCTTCCGTTAAAGTTCCAGTCTTATCACATACAACAATTTCCGTATTAGCTAAAGCCTCTAGGTAATTACTTCCCTTAATTAATACTCCTATTTTAGATGCTGCACCAATCCCTCCAAAGAAACTTAATGGAATAGATATTACTAAAGCACAAGGACAAGAAACAACTAAAAACGATAACGCACGATATACCCAATCATTAAAACTAGCATCTTTTATTATTAAAGGAGGAATAATTGCTAAAACAATGGCAATTATAACAACAATCGGAGTATAATATCTTGCAAATTTACTAATAAAATTTTCTGATTTTGATTTTCTGCTACTAGCATTTTCAACTAAATCTAAAATTTTGCTAACAGTGGATTGTCCAAACTCCTTACTAACCTTTACTTTTAACGTTCCTTCCATGTTAACACAACCACTTAATACTTCATCATTAATACTAACTTTTCTAGGAACAGATTCCCCAGTTAAAGCAAGAGTATTAAGCATAGATTCTCCTTCTACAACTATACCATCTAAAGGAATCTTTTCTCCTGGTTTAATTAAAATAATTTCTCCAATATTGACATTATCTGGATCCATTTTTTCAATTTCATTATCACGATAAACATTAGCATAATCAGGTCTAATATCCATTAAATTAGAAATTGATTTTCTAGATTTATCCACCGCATAACTTTGAAATAATTCTCCTACTTGATAAAAAATCATTACCGCTACTGCTTCTTGAAACTCACCTATAAAAAAAGCCCCTATTGTTGCTACACTCATTAAAAAATTTTCATCAAATACTTTTCCTCTTAAGATATTTCTAATAGCTTTTAATACAATTTCTAAACCAACAATTAAATAAGCTAAAATATATAAAATATTATTAACTAAGGAATTATCAAATTGTATAATTGTAGATATTACAACTAATATAATTGATACAATAATTTTAACTAATTTTATATTCATCTTTTTATTCATAATATGAATTCACCTCAATTATTACATCCGGTTCTTCTTTTTTTACTACTCTTTTTATCTCTTCTAATGCTAATTTGTAATTTTCTCGAGTACATTCAAACATTAATTTTTCTGTCATAAAGTTTATAGAAACATTTTCTATGATATCTATTTTTTGTAAAGCATTTTCTAGTTCATTAGCACAACTAGCACAATCTAATCCTTTTATTTTAAATTTATATTTACTCATTCTAATCCCTCTTTCTAACCTTTGTGATTAATATGCTCTAATCCAATTTCAAATAATTGAACTATATGTTCATCATCCAAAGTATAATAAACTTCCTTCCCTTCTTTTCTACATTTAACAACACCACTTCTCCTTAAAGTAGCTAATTGATGAGAAATAGACGACTTAGTCATATTTAATACATTAGCCAAATCACAAACACACATTTCATCTTGATCTAAAGCAAAAAGTATTCTACATCTAGTGGTATCTCCAATTAATTTAAATAAATCCGCTAAGCGATTAAAAGTATTTTCACTAGGTATTTTGGTTAATACTTTATCGACTATATCTTGATGAATAACATTACAATCACAAGTAAACTCATTTCTAGACATAATTACCTCCAAAATAATATATGTTCTTAATTGAATTATCGTTCAACTATTATAAGTATAATTGAATAGATATTCAATTGTCAATAAATATTAAAAATATTTTAAAATTTTGATATAATATAGATAAATAAAAATATTAGAAATAAGGATGGACATTAGTAGTATGATTAAAAATTATAAAAATTATATAAACCAAGATCACTCTTTTGACAAGAGTACTATGTTGGGAATATTTTGTTTAATTATTGTAATATCAGGAATTTTTGGTTTTTTATATGAAGTTATATTTTATTACTTTAATAGCGGAATGAAAGAAATATATTGGCGAGGAGGAAACTTTCTACCTTGGATAAATATATACGCTATAGGAGCAATTATAGTGTATTTTGCAACTTATAAAAAAAGAAAAAATCCCCTACTTGTTTTTCTAATAAGTGCCATATTAACCGGAATATTAGAGTATATTGGTGGATGGGGTATGGAACATATCATGAATGTTAAATGTTGGGATTATAATTCAGAAATATTAAGTTTTGGAAGCATTAATGGTTATGTTTGTTTAAGAAGTGTTATTATTTTTGGATTATCAAGTTTATTATTAATCTATTTAATAGTTCCATTTTGTTTTTACCTAGCTAAAAAAATGAATAAAAAAACTTTCTTAATATTAAGTTATACCCTATGTGCTATATTTTTATTTGATGAACTATATAATTTAATATTTGCAAGACTTCTTTCACTTCCTAGAGCATCAACTATCTATAAAGAATTAGGATTTAATTATTTGTATTTTAACTAAATTTGCTAACAAGTATTCTAAAAAGAAACATTAATTTAATTTTAATGTTTCCTTTTTTATATTTTACTTTTCATTTTGCTATAAAACAGAGCCTAAATAGTACCTTAAAAAATAAAAAGCCTTGATATTTCAAGATAATAACAACATTGGTGGAGTCGGGGAGAATCGAACTCCCGTCCAAAATAACTCTATCAAAGACGTCTACAAGTTTAGTTAACTAGTAACATTCGCTATATTATAAGCTAGTTAACGAACAATAATATAACTATCCTAAAATTATTCACTATTTCCCTAGGATGAAAATAGTATATTCTGCTAAATTCGAGCCTCTAATATTCTCCGCAGAAAAAAGAATAAAAGAAGCAGCTTCCTATTTTAAATTAAGCGAAAGCTAATTGATTTCTGTTTCCAGTTATTTTTATTTTGCATTTGAAGGTTGCCACCTACTTGCAGTCTAAGACTAAATTATCCTGTCGAAACCATAATCGACCCCATGTATAAGAATTATAATACATTTAATAAATAAATTCAACTACTACCATTATTTACTAAATATTATTCTTATTTTACTTCATAATCATCGTCATCATCATCTGCATAATTTGATAATTTATTATATTCTACTGATGTTACACCAGGTTCTATACAAACTTTATTTACTAAATTATCAAGCATATCTGTAGAGTTTGATAATAATTCTAATTGCATCTCTATCTTGACCCCATCATCTTCTTTTTCACTAGAAAAGCTTTTTATTTTACTTTGATTAGATTTTAGTTTTTGAATAAGCATGTTTTTAATAACCATTTCTTTTTCTAGTGAACAGAATACTTTAACAATGTAATCCACTTTGTTTTTATTCATTGTTTTTAAAGTCATCTTTCGTGATATAAAACGTAATAACAAGTTAGATAATAAAATATATGTAACGCCTATTACTGCTTCTACAATTAATCCTAATGCTGTTAATGTACCAATAGCAGCAGCGCACCACAATGTTGCGGCTGTATTTAATCCTCTTATATTAGTTCCATCTCTTAAAATAACTCCTGCTCCTAAAAACCCCATTCCCGATACAACTTGAGCAGCAATTCTAGTAATATCATTACTAGTAGTTAATTTAGAAATAGAAACAAATAAAAATGCCCCTAATGAAACTAAAGTTATTGTTCTAATTCCAGCAGTTTTTCTGCGGCACTGTCTTTCAATTCCTATCATAATTCCTAAAACAAAACATGCTGTAATACGAATTAAAAAAGGTAAATATTCCATTGTATCAGCTCCTTAATTTAATAGTGGAATATCCATTTTATCATATTTTAATTATATGTCAATCTTTATTAATTTGAGTTTCGGTATTTTACAGGAATTTATATAAGGTTATAATAGTTTTTAGGATTTTGATAAAATTTTTCAAAATCTTATTTTAAAATTTCGTTTTTATCCACGACAATATAGAACATCGTTAAAATGTTCTTTTTTCTATTATCCAATTATGTAACCTTTTAGAGTTTTAATTCTAACTGTTTATATTTTTCTCTCTTTTCTATTTTTTGATATCCTTTGATTCCTGTATGCACATATTTTAATATCTCACTAATTCCTCTTGATATTTGACTAATCCATACACTCACTTTATTCCTTAACGATTTACTTCTTTCTAGTATTTTGATTGTTAGAAGTTTTTTGTCCATATCTTCAATCAACATTCCTAGATGTCCCATATGTATCATCAACATTAAATTTAAGTTATTCATTGCTTTTAATGTTCTTACTCTCATGTTTTCAAATTTGTACTCTTGCTTTTTACTTCTGAAATATTCTTCTACTCTCCATCTATAAAAATATAACCTTACTACTTTTATGACCTCTTCTTTACTATGTATATTTCTATTTGTAAGTAAAAGCAAAGGCCTTTCTTCATTCAATCCATACACAAATACCAATTCATAATCTTTCTTATTGTAGGGTAATGTCACTTTAGTGTGAGATACCGATATTTCTACCTTTTCATCCTCAAACCATAATTCCATTCTTACTTTCCCTTTTCTTTTTAATGCTTCCTCATATGCGTTTTTCTTTTTTCCTTTAAAGAGAAATATTCTCTTATCGTTCATTCTTATTACGAAATAGTTTCCACTTTGGTCTATATAGTCTATTATCTTATTATCATCATAACCTCTATCAAATATCATGTTACATTTTCTATTTAGAACACTAGTTACAGTATCTATACTTTCCATAGTATATTGATTCTTGCTTACAAAGTTTTTACTCCTACAAGAATAAATTTCACTATAAACACTAATCGGTTGTCTCTCATTTTTTCCTAGTATCACAGCTTCACATACATGATATCCATTTACTACTGTTTTATTTGTATCTGATGCATCTATTATTTGATCTAAGTCTTCAAACTTCTTTCCATATCTTTTTGATATATCACTATCATCAAATATTGATACTGGCTCATCAGGAAAATACTTTCTTACTTCATTTAGATAATTTTCTTTCATTACCTTGGCTTCTTCTTTACTTAAAGATTGTAGATTATCGCATAGTCTTTCTATTGTATTCTTTAATTTAATATCTTCATTCAATGATCTAGATATTTCAGAGATTAAACAGCTTTTACTTTTAGATAATCCATATTGCATATCACTAATAAACTTTTTACCTTGCTTACTTATTCCTTCTGATATTTTTTTAGAAAAATTTAAAATTTCTCTTTTCGTTTCATAACAATCCATAGTATAATTAGTCATAGGGAAGCACCTCCATATTTTGGTTTAGTATTGAATTTTTATACCAATTAAATTTTACTAAATTTTGGAAGGTTTTTCCTTATTTTTGTACAAAAAAGATGAATCTGTGGATAAAACAAATTCATCTTTTCTTTTTTTATAAAATTTTACCGGAACTCAAATT
>CALVYA010000024.1 GCA_944371905.1 uncultured Bacilli bacterium
CAAATGGGAGCTGCCAGTAATATCACCTTATAGGTGTTTAAGTAAAACCACTAGTTGAACTAGTGGATTTTTATTTTTATAAACAAATGTAAAACAGAATCTATAATACAAAATATAAGTGATAAAGTTATTGTAAATAAATAATTTTTATTATATATTATAAGTAAATAAGATAAGGAGGATAAGGATATGGAGAATAATGAAATGAAAAAAGATAAGTCTAAAACAATCATTATTATATTATTAGTTATAATCATTGCTTTATTAGGATCCATCTGTATTTATTTAGTATTACATCAAAAGGAGTTAGAACCTAATAACAACAACAATAATAATAACCAACAAGAACAATCTAATGATGAACCAACGGAAGAAAATCTTACGATGACTACCACACAGCAGGAATATTTTATGACGGAATTTATCAAAAAGTTAGATCGTACTACTTTAACATCTCAACCATTTGAACCGGATAAATTTACTAATCAAGAAAAATTACAAGTAGCTTTCACTATTGGAGAATTAAAAGAACCAACGATTTCTTATAATACAGTATTAAGTACTTTTCAAGAGCTGTTTGGCAATAAAATATCTATAGATAAAACAGATTATCATTGCCCTTTTAATCAAAATGGGGAGTATTACAATTATAATAGTAGTAATGATACTTATAATTATGTACCATATTCTTGTAGTGGAGGTCAACCGTATATCAGTATAGTTAGTAGATTTGAAGAAGGAACCATTTATGAAGTTGATGGGGAAATAACTTCTTCAACTGTTAAAGTTAGAAAATCTTTTTCTGGTGTTTTCTCTGATATTGCTCATGTAAGTGATGAATTAGTTCGTTATGGTACTTTTCAAAATGCAAACAATAAAACCAATGTAGTAGATGATTTTACTAGTGATTATGATGGATCTAATTTTGGTAAATTTACTGATGAGTATTATATCAAAGGAATGGAAGATAACTTAGAAGATTATCCTATTCATACCTATACTTTTGGTTATGAAAATGGATCTTACTATTTACAAAGCTTAACTATAGAGTAAAATTAATTAATAAAATAATTAAAAATCTTATATTTTAGTATAAGATTTTTTTGTAAACTTTAGTAAATTGTGACAATATTGTCATTAATTATGTATAAAATTATGATATATTTATAATATATAAGGATGGAGGAATCTTTATGTTTGGTAAGAAAAAGGAAGATAAGAAAATAGATTATCCTAAGTTAAATGAAGTTATCAAACTATCTAGAGATATACTTAAAATTATATTAATATTAGGTATAGTTACTTTAGTAGTATTGGCTTCTTATATTTTAAGAGAGTGGAAAGTATTTAGTATTCTTAAAACGATTTTAGGTATTTTATCTCCATTCTTTATCGGATTAATTATTGCTTGGTTGTTTGATCCAATTGTTTCTTTTATGCAAAAAAAAGGGATTCATAGAGCATTATCTACTTGTGTAGTATTTGTTGTTTTCATTGCTTTACTTGTTCTAGGGGGAAGTTTAATTATTCCATCTTTAGGAGATCAGATCAATGAAATTATTAATACTGCACCTAATGTGATTGAAGATTTAACCGGATTCTTTGATAATTTTGTCGATAGATTGTCTAAACTTTATGATTATGATTTAACAGGAATTAAAGCAGATTTTCAAGAAGCATTTAATCAAATCTTTTTATCAATAACTGTAGATTTACCTACTACTATAGTAAATGTTGTTAAATCTATTGTTAGTGGTGGTATAAACTTTATCTTTGGGTTATTCATTGCTTTCTATATGTTATTAGACTTTAATAACGTTAGGAAACATTTATTAGTATTCGTTCCAAAAAGGGTGCATGCAGAAGTGATAACTCTGACCGATAGACTGAATAAGATGTTAAAAAATTATGTTCAGGGGACGTTATTAATTATGTTTTTGTTATTTATTTGTCAATCTATAGGATTTACCATAGCTGGTCTTAGAGCGCCTTTAGTTTTTGGATTATTCTGTGCTATTACCAATGTCATTCCTTACTTTGGACCTTATATTGGAGGAATACCAGCGGTGATTGTAGGATTTACTATGGATCCATTAACCGGGATCTTCTGTTTAATTTCAGTAGTGATCTGTCAATTTTTAGAGAGTTATTTCTTAAACCCAGTAGTCATGAGTAAAACTATGAAATTACACCCAGTGACAATTATGATTGGTCTATTGATATTTGGTCATTTCTTTGGTATACTAGGTATGATCTTTTCAACACCAGTAATATCTTGTGCAAAAGTAATAGTTATGCATTTTAATGAAAAGTATCAATTATTAAATATGATTAATGATAATAATGAAGAATGATGAAAAAGATGAGTATAGTAAAAACTAATTTAAAGAGAGTTAATGTTGATGGGAATTTAACAATTAGATTACTAGAAAGCTACTTTGGAGTTCGTCGGTAATACCGTTATGCAAGTAAGACCAAAATAGGATGGTACCGCGTTTTATACGCTCCTATCGTTTGGTCTTTTTATTTTTAAGGAGGATATATGAAAATATTTTTAGTAAGTGGAAAAGCCCGTCATGGGAAAGATACGATTGGTAATTTTATTGAAGAATATTGTAAGGAGAATCATATTACAGTTTGTCGTACTCAGATCGCTAAATATTTAAAAATGTATATTAAAGATTATTTTGGATGGGATGGAAGTGAAGAGACTAAACCTAGAACTTTACTTCAAGAGTTAGGAACAGATGTGATTCGTGGAAAGATGAATAAACCATACTTTTTTGCTAATAGAACAGTAGAGGACTTGGAAATTTTAAGTAACTTTTTTGATGTTGCTATCATTACAGATATTAGAGTACCACTAGAAATAGAATCAATTAAAGAGAAATTTAATGATGTAGTTGTTATTAAAGTAGAACGAATTAACTATGAAAGTGAAATGACTAAGGAACAACAAAATCATAAAATTGAAAATTCTATGAATGATTATAATGATTATGATTATGTATTAACAAATGATACACTAGAAAAACTACAAGAAGAAGTAATAGAAGTATTAAAGAAAGAAGGAATTGGTAATGAAAAAAATGACTAGTACAGAAATAAGAAATATGTGGGTATCTTTTTTTGAAAGCAAAGGGCATAAAGTATTAGAAAGTGCTCCTTTAGTACCTATGGACGATGATAGTCTATTATTTACTAATGCAGGAGTTACTCCTTTAAAAAAATATTTTGATGGAACAGTAGTACCAGATAATAAAAGATTAGCAAGCATTCAAAAATGTATTCGTACTAATGATATCGATAATGTAGGTGTTACTAAACGTCATCAAACATTTTTTGAAATGATGGGAAATTTCTCTGTTGGAGACTATTTTAAAGAAGAAGCATTAGAATTCGCTTTTGAATTATTAACTAGTGAAAAATGGTTTGGTATTCCGAAAGAGAAGATATATGTAACGGTATATACCAATGATGTGGATGCTTATCATAAATGGGTAAGTTTAGGAATCGATCCTACTCATATAGCTAAATTAGAGGGAAACTTTTGGGAAATTGGAGAAGGACCTTGTGGACCAGATAGTGAAATTTTCTATGATAGAGGAGAAGAGTATGATCCAAATCATGATGCTTTAGATCATTTTATGAAAGATGAAGATCAGGAACGTTATGTGGAAATATGGAATAATGTTTTTAGTCAATTTAATTCAAAACAAGGATTAAAAAGAGAAGAATATCCAGAGTTGCCAAATAAAAATATTGATACAGGAGCAGGATTAGAAAGATGGTGTTGTATTTTCCAAGGAGTAGATTCTACTTTTGAAACTGATTTATTTGTTCCTATTATTAGTCGAATTGAAGAAATCACTGGTAAAAAATATAAGGGAGAAATGCCTTATAAAGTAATAGCAGATCATATTAGAGCCATTACGATGGCATTAACTGATGGGGCAATTTTTGAAAATACAGGACGTGGTTATGTTTTAAGAAGATTATTACGTCGTAGTGTTCGTATGGGTAAAAAATTAGGAATGAATGAGCCATTTATTTATAAACTAGTAGATACAGTAGCATCTATTATGGGAGAATCTTATCCAGAGGTAGTAAAAGAAAAAGGTGTTGTTAAAACTTTAGTATTACAAGAAGAAGAGTTGTTTTATAAAACATTAGAACAGGGAGAAAGACGATTATATCAATTACTTGAAGAATCTCCTGATAAAACAATTAGTGGCTATGATGCTTTTAAATTATATGATACTTATGGGTTCCCTTTTGAATTAACGTTAGAATATTTACAAGAAGAAGGATATACGACATCTAAAGAAGAATTTAATAAGTATATGGAAGAAGCTAAAAATCTTGCTAAGAGTAATCGTAAGATAGATGCTAATATGAATATTCAAAATGAAGCGCTATTAACATTTACTAAAAAGAGTGATTTTTGGTATGATACTTACGAAATGAAAGCTAAAGTGATTGGATTATTTAAAGATAATGAATTTGTTAGTAGTATTAGTGATACTGGATATTTAATCTTAGATAATACTTGTTTTTATGCGACTAGTGGTGGACAAGTAAATGATATTGGTGCTATAAAAAATGATAATTTTAAAGCAAAAGTAGTAGATGTTATTAAAGCTCCTAATGGACAACATCTTCATAAAATAGAAGTAGTAGAAGGAAAGATTTGTGAAGATGATGAAGTAATAATTAAAATTATGGAGGAAAGAAGACATAAAATAGCAAGAAATCATAGTAGTGTTCATATTTTACAAAAATCATTACAAGAAGTATTATCTAGTAATATTCATCAAGCAGGGAGCTATGTGGATGATGAAAGATTAAGATTTGATTTTACATTCACTGGTAAGATATTAGAAAATGATATTATAGAAATTGAAAGATTATGTAATGAAAAGATTAATCAAGATGTAGATGTTATAACACAAGAGATGCCTTTAGAAGATGCGAAAAAGATGGGAGCAATGGCATTATTTAGTGAAAAATATAAAGATGTGGTAAGAGTAGTTACGATAGGAAATTCGATAGAACTTTGTGGAGGAACTCATGTAAAAAATACTTCAGATATTAAAAAATTAGCAATTGTAAAATTAGAATCTAAAGGAAGTAATGTCTATCGTATTGAAGCAGCAACGAATGATAATATTAATAAAGAGATTGCTGAAGTGATAGAAGTCTATGTCAAGGAAATAAGAAAACTTTTAGATAAAGCAAAGAATATTTTAGAAAGTGCTAAAGCAGAAGGTATGAATCTAGAATTTGATGTAGTATTAGAACAATCTAAATTGGAATCATATGCAGATATTATTGCTAATAAAAATCAATTAGAGTATGTTCAAAACGAAGTGAAAAAATTAGAGAAAAAATACAGTCAAGAAAATTTAAATAAGTCTACTAGTAATATCGATAATTTCTTAAATAAAATAGAAGAAATTAATGGTAAGAAAGTAATTATTAGCAAAGTTGAAAATTATAGTATGGATGTTTTAAAAAGTATTGTTGATAATTTAATGGTTCATATCAAAGAAGGATTAGTATTTATTGCTAATGTAAAAGGTGATAATGTTAACTTTGTATGTCGTAGTAATATTTCTACTCATGCTGGATTATTGGTTAAGAATGCCTCTATTAAATCCTTTGGTAATGGAGGAGGTTCTCCTACTTTTGCTCAAGGTGGTGGAAAAACTACAAAGTATTTAGATGAAATATTTAAATTAGTAAAAGAAGAAGTAAAATAGTAAGGAATGATAAATTTTATCATTCTTTTTTATATATAACTATTTTCAATTTCGGCTGGTTGAAATGAAGAATTACTATAGTTAGTAAGAACAACATATAATCCGATTAGAGCTACGATAAGTGATAGATAAGATGAACCAATTTGCAGTTTTAATGAACTAGTATTTTGATTAGTTTTTTTAGCTAAATCATAACTTTCATAGTTTAATTCTAAAGAGTATAAAACAACAAAAACAAAAATTATTTTAGCTAGTAATGCTAAGTTTTGTGATTCTTGATTAGTTAAAAATCCATCTTTTTTATGAACTTTTTCTTTTTGATCTAAGATAATAACTATTCCAATTATTAAGGGAAGTATGGATAATATACTATTTAATAATTGACCATCGATGATAGAATTTTTCATATTTTGTAAATTCTTATTCATACCACAATATATGCTAAAGTATTTTGATTTATAAAAAACATAATTTATGATATACTATGGTAGGTGATAATATGAAGGAAGTAATAGAGATATTAATTAAGAATAATAAAACGATTTCTACTATGGAGTCTTGTACTGGTGGAGCAGTGGTTAATGCTATCACTAATATCGAAGGAGCAAGTGAAGTATTAAAATATAGCGCAGTTACTTATTCTAATGAATTTAAAATAAAAATGGGGGTAGATAGTAAGGTAATTGATAAGTATAGTGTTTATAGTATAGAGACAGCTAATGAGATGAGTAAAAAAATAAGTGATTTTACTAATTCAAATTATGGAATAGGAATTACTGGAAAACTTAATAGAGTAGATAAAAATAATTTGGTAGGGGATGATCACATAGTATTTATCAGTATTTATGATTGTAATCATGATAAATATTATACTAAAGAAGTCAAGGTAGATAAAAGTAGTCGCAGTGCTAATAAGGAAATGATTGTAAATATGGTTACTAATATGCTTTTAGATATTCTTAAATAATATTTCACAAAAAAAACATAATTTTATCACTTTTAATTCTACAAATTGGATTATGATGTAATATGGATATTAAATTGGAGGATTAAAATGAAAGATAGATGGATAATAATGTTAGTTATTGTTATATTAGTATTAGCGACTGTTACCATTATTTTATTAGATGAAACCGAAATAGATGATAGTATTAATTATATAGAATAGTCATTAGCAATAATGATTTTTTTGTTGAATTTTATAGGGTCGAGAAGTATTTAAAAGAGAAAGTTTATTTGGTAGAATAAAATTATAGAATATGATATTCTGTCAAATAATATAAATCCTTAAAAATTTTTATTGAAAAATTCCTGGGGGGGGGGGGTATAATGATATATGAGATAAACTAAAACGGAGTGGTAAGGATGTATAGAAATAAGAAGAAAATAATGATAGGAATACTGTGTATAGCAGTATTAATAATGGTAGTAGTGTATGCAGCCTTTATGACAAGATTAACGATTAATGGAACAGGAAATATCACAAGTACTTGGAATATAGAAATAACTTCTATTACTAGTAATATTACAGGAAATGCTTACAATATAGAAAATCCAACCTATAGTGGAACAAATGCAACTTTTAATGCAGGACTAATAAAACCAGGAGATAAAATAGAATATAATATTACAGTTACCAATAATGGAAGTATAGATGCTATTATCAATACAGTAGATATAAAAACAACAGGAAGTTATGTTATTTTATACACAGTAGAAGGAATACAGAATCAAGAGAGATTAGCAAGTAAAGGAAGTAAGACATTTAAGATCATAGTAGAATTTGATAGAGAAGCTACTAGTATACCAAGCGATACTACCAAGGAAATCATAATGAATATCGAGTGTATTCAAGATGATGGACAAGTGTTAAGCCCAAGCGATCCTAATATAGATAATATAGATACAGGATTAACACTAGTAAATGCTATATTAAGAGATAACCAAGCTCAAAGTGATGAGAGTATTGATTTTAATCAAACGAGCAAAGAAGATGGAACGAAAGGATTATATTATACCAATGAAAATACAGAGGATAATAAAACAACGTATTATTTTAGAGGAGCAGTAGAGAATAACTATGTAAAATTTGCAGGATATTATTGGAGAATCATAAGGATAAATGAAGATAGAAGTGTTGGATTAATTTATCAAGGAGAAACTCCTAATGCAACAGGAAGGGAAGCAACGATAGGAAGTAGTGCTTTTAATAGTCATTTAAATGATAATGCCTATGTAGGATATATGTGTGGGACAGTGGGAAGTAGTACATATGAAGAGACACACGCAAATATTAATGATAGTACAATAAAAACAGTAATAGACGCATGGTATGAAGAGAATTTATTAAGTTATGCTTCTTATATAGCAGACAGTGGATTTTGTGGAGATAGAAGTATCTATAGTGAAGAGGGAACTGGATTAGGATATGGAATGAATGTAACATATTATGGAGCACATAATAGACTAGTAAATACATATAAACCACAATATAGTTGTCCACAAAATCAAGATTTATATACGACATCAAGTAATAATAAAGGGAATAAAGCATTAGATTATCCGATAGGGTTAATTACGGTGGACGAAGTAGCATATGCAGGAGGAGTATCCATTAGGGGTAATGGCAGTTATTATTTATGTACAAGTGGTAATTACTGGATAATGTCCCCTGGGCTCTTCGTTGGTTCTAGCGCTTTCGGGTGGGTTGTCGGTTCGTTTGGACTCTTGGACAACGTCAGCGTCGGTTTTTCTGCGGGTGTGCGGCCTGTGGTCAATCTCGTATCTGGAATAGAGATCACGGGTGGTGATGGAACTATAGGGAATGAGTATACAATAAAACTGAATAACGGATAGTTTTAAAAAAGGGATTGAAACATAAGGGGAAAATAAAGATAAAAGTACGACCAATCGTGTACGAATTAGTAAAAACAATAATAAAAATATAAAAAATGTAACTTATAATGATGAAAGTTACATTTTTGATTTATACAGAAACTATCTGGTTATAAGATACTGTTAAAACATCTTAATTTTCCTTGATTTTTTGTCATAAATAGTATAAAATACAATTATCTTCTATGTAAGAGGAGTACTTATTATTCTATTGATAGAGAGAGTATGGAGGGTGGAAATACTTAATAGTATATAAGGAAGACACTTACTAATAATGGAAGTCGTGTATTCGCGTTAAGAATTTAAAGCATATGATAATATGAAATTAAGGTGGCACCACGAAATTATTTTCGTCCTTATTGGTGGCACCTTTTTATATTAAAGGAGGATTTTATGATTACAAAACCTAAAGGATGTTATGATATCTATGGAGTGGAAGCTAAAAAGTGGCAATATGTGAATAAAATGATTGATTCGTTAATGGAAAAATATAATTATAGTTATATTCGTACTCCGATTTTTGAATCTAGTGAAGTATTTCACCGTGGAATGGGAGAGTCTAGTGATGTAGTAACAAAGGAAACTTATGATTTTATCGATCGTGGTAATCGAAGTATGACATTACGTCCAGAAGGTACTGCGGGTATTGTAAGAAGTTATATCGAAAATAAAATGTATGGTAATATGCCTAATCCGGTAAAACTTTACTATAATGGAACTATGTATCGTTATGAAAGACCACAATCAGGGCGCGATCGTGAATTAACTCAATTTGGAGTAGAGTTAATAGGAAGTGATGATCCTTTTAGTGATGCAGAAGTAATCTCTATTCCTGTCAACTTATATAAAATGTTGGGATTAAGAGAAATTAAAGTTAAAATTAATACATTAGGTGATAATGAGTCTCGTTCTCGTTATCGTGAAGCTTTAATGGAATATTTTAGACCTCATTTAAATGAATTATGTGATGATTGTAAAGAACGTTTTAATAAAAATCCATTACGTATTTTAGATTGTAAAGTAGATAAAGATAGTGATATTTTAAAAAATGCTCCCGTTACTTTAGATTATTTAAATGAAGAGAGTAAAAATCGTTTTGAGAAAGTAAAAGAGTATTTAGAGGCTTTAGAAGTAGATTATGAAGTAGATCCTAAATTAGTAAGAGGATTAGATTATTATAACCATACTGTTTTTGAAATTGAAGCTCATGTAGAAGGATTTGGATCTAATAATGTGCTAGGTGCTGGAGGAAGATATAATGGATTAGTAGAATTGCTTGGGGGTCCATCTACTCCTGGAGTAGGATTTGCTTCCGGGATTGGTCGTCTTATTATGGCATTAGATTTAGAAAATATAGAATTACCTATTAAAGATGATGTAGAAATCTTTATTATGTATGTATCAGATACGGAGAAAAATTATGCGGCAACATTGGCTCAAAGTTTACGAATGAGTGGATTTAGAGTAGAAACAGAATATACCGGAAGAGGATTAAAATCGCAATTTAAACAAGCCGATCGATTAAATGCTAAATTCTTGATTATTTTAAATGATGAAGATTTAAAGAATAATGAAATAAAAATAAAAAATAATAAAACAAAAGAAGAATTAACGTTGGGACTTGATTATTTATTGTATTATTTAGATGAAGTTTTATTAGAAGATGATATTGATGTAGAGTACAAGGAAGAAGAAATGATAGAAGAAGATGATTGTGATGAATATCATTGTGAGGGTGATCATCAATGTCATCATAAAGGAGAGTAAATATGTTAAAAAGATTATATATGAAAGATTTAGTTAATAAATTTGATGAAGAAATAGAAATAGAAGGATATGTAGATAATATTAGAAATTTACAATGGGTACAATTTTTAATATTAAGAGATAAAACTGGTAAAGTACAAGTAACTATAGAAAAAAGCGAAGAGAAAAATCGCGAATTAGTAGAGATCGTTAATAATTTGACATTAGAGAGTACAGTTAAAATAATAGGTAAGGTCGTAAAAAATGAAAAAGTAAAATTAAATGGTATGGAAATTATTCCATCTAGTATTATTGTTACATCTTATAGTGCTGAAGAATTACCGATTAATTATAAAGATAAAGAATCGGTATTAATTGATACTAGACTTGATTATCGTGTATTAGATTTGAGAAATGAGTATAATGCTAATATTTTTAGAATTCAGAGTAAGTTTGTAGAAGCTATGCGTGAATTTTTATACCAAAACGATTTTATTGAAATACATACTCCTAAATTGATTGGTACTGCTAGTGAATCTGGAAGCGAAGTTTTTGAAGTAAAATATTTTGATAGATTAGCTTATTTAGCTCAAAGTCCACAATTTTATAAACAAATGGCGATGTCTGCGGGGTTAGATCGTATTTTTGAAGTAGGACCAGTATTTCGAGCAGAAAATTCCAATACCAATAGACATGCTACAGAGTTTTCAGGATTTGATTTAGAGTTTAGTTTTATTCATTCTTTTGAAGATGTAATGGATTTAGAAGAAGAGTTATTAAAATATGCTTTACAAAAAGTGAAAGATAGTTATGAAGATTTAATAAGAGAGGAGTATCATAAGGAAATATTAATTCCAGAAGGTAAATTTCCTAGAATTAAGTTAGAAGACTTATATAAAGAATTAGAAAATAGATATGGTTATAAAATAGAAGACGATGCAAAATTAGATTTAACTACAGAAGCTGAAAAACTATCTTATAAATTTTCTATGGAAGTTTACAATAGTGAATTTTTGTTTGTTACTGATTATCCAAAAGATAAAAGAGCTTTCTATCATATGAGAAAAGATGGAGTTCCTCAAGGATATGATTTATTGTGGAGAGGAGTAGAAATTACAACAGGTGCGCAAAGAGAACATCGTTATGATATTTTAAAAGAACAAGCAAAAGAAAAAGGATTAGATGAAGATGTTAAGTTTTATTTAGAATTTTTTAAATATGGATGTCCACCACATGGTGGTTTTGGATTAGGAATTGATAGACTTACAATGCTATTATTAGGACTACCTTCCTTAAAAGAATCTATGTTTATATTTAGAGGACCAAATAGATTAAATCCATAAAATGTAAATAAAATAAAAAAAGAGAAGAAAAAAGGTTGTTTATAACAACTTTTTTTGATACAATAAATTTGTATATAATAGAGAGAGGCTAGTGAGTGTGGCGATGAATAACGGAAAAATAAAAAAAGTTACAATAATTGCTTTAGTTCTTACTATTTTTGTTATGAGTGTGGCTTATGCTTTACTATATCAAAATTTAAGAATTGATGGTAATGCTAGTGTTGTTGCATCTTGGAAAGTAGAAATAACTGGTATTAAAGAAGGAAATAAAACTGGTACAGCAGAAAGTAGTAGAGTACCTTCTTATACTTCAAGTACTGCTACTTTTAATGCAATGTTGTATGACAAAAGTGATAGTATCGAATATGTAATAACGATTAAAAATAATGGTAAAATCGATGCTAAGTTAGATGATCTTACAACAATTAAAGGTGATGACGATACTATTATATATGAAGTATTAGGAGTAAGTGAAAATGATATCTTAAAAAAAGGAGAAGAATGTGATGTTACTGTAAGAGTTAGCATTGATCCTAATAAAGAGGATATTTCTTCTGATATTAGTAGTAGTTTAACTATCATTTTTAACTATATTCAAAATGTTTAATACAAAGAAAGATAATTAGGGGATAGTTATTATGAGAGCAATAAATAAAAAAATAGTCTTTGTATACGCACTGGTCATTGCTTACATAATTATAAGAATACTGTCTATTAATAATAGTGCCTTAGTTATTAGTAATGAATTAAATGTTGGTATATGGGGTGCTATATTTTTAATCGGTCTTTTATTAACAAGACACGATTATAATAGGTATTTAGATCAGTATGACAAAGTTCAAACAACCTTTATTGTAGTAGTTGCGTATTTAATGATCTATTTCGTTTTAGGGTTATTTGTAGGATATCAGTATAATGCGTATTCAATTACTCCGAAAGGAATAATTAATAATACGATTATGTTTATGCCAATTATTATATTTCAAGAATATATTAGGCAAGTTTTAGTTAGTTATAGTAATGGAAAAAATAAATGGCTAGCATTTATTACAGTGATATTCATATTAATTAATATTAATTTTAATAGTTTATCTAATGATTTTAGAGATGCTGAAGCAGGATTTAAATTCTTGTGTTCAGATATTATTCCATTAATAGCTAGTAACTTCGTTTTCACTTATTTAACTTATATTAGTAGTTGTAAACCGGCGATTATATATCGAATGTTAACAACAGCAGTATCTATATATTTGCCAATATTGCCAAATATTAATTGGTTCTATACTGGATTATTTGGAATATTAGTTCCTATCATATTATATGTATTAGTTAATTACTCCCAAGCCAAATTGGAAAGAAAAATGACTTGGCAAGAAGAGAAGAGAAATCGACCGATTACTTATGTGCCAGTATTAATTTTGGTTTTCTTGATTGTAGGTTTTGTGGTTGGATTATTTAAATATCAACCAGTAGCGGTAATTAGTGATAGTATGGTTCCTCTTTTTGCAAGAGGAGATATGATTGTAGTAGAACAAATTGATGAGAAAGATATTGCTAATATTCAAGTTGGAGATGTGATTAAGTTCCAATCTGATAATTATTATGTAATACATAGAGTATATGCTATCGAAGAAACTGATGATGGGTTATTATTTACTACAAAAGGAGATAACAATAATGCTCCTGATAGTAAGAAAGTAAGACCTGAACAAATACAAGGAAGATACAAATTCCATATTAAGTATTTAGGGTTCCCATCTGTATGGTTAAGCGAAGCATTAAGATAAAGGTGGTGGCGTAGTGAGAAAATTTGATGAATTTGATGATGACGCAACTAGGGATGATGACATATTTAATAATTTTTCGGTAAATGACCATGTATTTAAAGATGGGGATTTTATTCCGAAAGAAGAGAAAGAAGATAAAAAAGAACATAATGTAGAAAATGTTAAAGAAGATTTTATGGAAGAAAAAGTAGCAAAGGAAGATAATAAAATGAAAAGAGAAAAAAGTAATAATACTGAAAAAAACAATGGCTATAAGTTATCCAAAGATTTTATTAAAATTATTGGTTTAACTGTATCTGGGTTATTATTAGTGTTATCACTATTAACTATGGCAAAAAGTTTTGTGCCAGCCCAAAAGACAGAAGATGTAATTCTATCTTATAATGTTACTAATTCAGCAGATTATCGAGTTAATCTGGTGGAAAATAATTTCTATGAAACTCCATTTTTAGGTAAAGGAGAATTAGTACCAGTAACATTTATTGATGATATTGAAATTGATTTTTCAAGTTTCTTATCAGCTAATACTCAATTAGATATGAATTATAATTATAGTATCACTGGTAATATTACAGCAACAGCAAGTGATAATGGTCAAGAAGATAGTGGTGGTAAGATTTGGACTAAAAATTATACATTTGTAGAACCTAAATCTTTAACCTCTAACGGATCTACTGGATATAATATTCAGGAAAAAGTAACTATAGATTACAAAACTTATAATGATTTAGTAAATCAATATAAGTTAAAAGCAGCAGTGCCAATGGATGCTGTATTAACTGTTACATTAAATGTAGAAGCTAATAGCGATGTCAATGGAACAGCTTTAAATGAATCAAATTCAGTAAGTGTTGAAATTCCATTGTCTGTATCTACAGTTATGATTACAGAAGAAGGAGATGATACTACTCCAAAAACTTTAGTAAATTCTGAAGAGATTCCAGCTAGTAGAAATTATGTATTATTAGGTATTAGTATTGTTATATTCCTTGGTTCATTAGCAGCAACAGTTTACTTATTAAGAGGATTAAGAAAGATGACAGAAGATCATAGCTTATTAATTAAATTTAATAAAATTATGAGAGATTACAATCAAGTTATTGTGGAAATCGAAGAATTACCTAATGTTCCAAATGCTGCAGTTATCGAAGTTAAGACATTTAAAGACATGTTAGATATCCAAAAAGAATTACATTTACCAATTATGTGTTCTAAAGCAAAAGATGATGACTTAACAAATAATGTCTTCTATATTGTAAATCAAAATCAAATATTTAAATACAGAATGAACGCTGAACCTGAAAGATTTTAAAATAAAATAAAGCAACTTCCAATCGAAGTTGCTTTTTTGTCGAAAATTATAGGATAGAGGGGTATTTAAAAGAAGAATATTATTTGATAAAATAAATATATAAGATATGATGCCCTGTCAAAAAGTGTAAGGGCTCTAAAAATTTTTATTGAAAATTTTCTGGGGGGGGGGGGGGTATAATGAGGATAGGAAGAATAATAACGGAGGGAGTATGAAGGAGAAGTATATGAGAGAAAAGAAAATAATCATAGGAGTGATGTGTAGCTTAATTTGTA
>CALVYA010000025.1 GCA_944371905.1 uncultured Bacilli bacterium
TGCCAATTAGAAGTAACCGCTGTACTTCCATTAATATTTAGACTAGTCGATAATAACGCATATCCTACTGCCATAAATACTATCATAATAATCATTACTATTATTACTTTCATTTTACTCCAATACATACTACCACTCCGTTTTAGTTTATCTTATATACATTATACCCCCATCTCCTAATTTTGCAATATTTAATTAAATCATATATAAAAAAGATGTATGTTAATAAGTATAAATTATGTTAATTTAAATAGTTTACAAATATAATTACTAGTATGTTTTATTACTATAGAAATTACAATCATAATAGGAAATAACATCACTAAATAAAGACTGCTTCTTGGTATTAAATTAGCAAAAGCAACTTGTAAAACAATCAAATGGAGTAAATACATTTCTAAAGAAATTTTATTTATGAATAAAAGAAATTTAGATTCTAACTTTACTTTAACTAATACCATGGTAGTTAATATAACAAAAATAATTGGTATGATAAATTGTAAATAATGATACCCTTGGATATAGAAATACATAACAGTTAAAAACATAAATAATAAAACAATAAATTTAAACCAATAAAACTTTTTATAGAATAAGAATATTTTCTCTTTATAGATAGCAAAAATAACTCCTAGTGGAAAACAAAATACGGTATTATACCACCAAGATCCTTTTCCCATGATATTACATAAAACAATATATAAAATGGTAAAACCAAATAAAGAAAATATTCCTTTTTTAGCAAACAACCTATAAGAAATCATAAAACTAAAATATAGAAAAAGAATACACGCTACAAACCAAAGCTCTCTTCCATTAGCAAAATTAAATTGAAAAGAAGATACTATAATATCTTTAATTCCATAATTCGTTTTTAAAAACAAATTATTTATTATAGTCGTTACAGTATTACAAATAATAAAAATGATATAAACATGAACTATTTTTTTCCAAAATCCTTTTAAATAATTATTCTTTCTTAAATATTGAGTCATTAACCCATAACCAGAGACAAAAATAAAAATACTAACCGCTAATAAACCGATTTTAGCAAAAAAGGACTCAATTCTTCCATAATAAAAACTAAACATACTAATATGACAAAAGATTACTAATAATACAGATATTCCCTTGATAATACTTGTATTATCTATTGATAAATAATCTTGATTAAATTTAGGATAACGACTTTTTATTAATACGATAGCTACTATTACAATAAATAATAAATCAAATCCTATAGTATCACTTAATATAATTTTCATAATATCACTTCTTATAAAAATTATACTATAAAAAAATAAAAAGGACTATAGGTCCTTTACAAGTTATAATTTAAATGGTGTAATTCATCCAATACAAATAGCCCATCTTTTCTTATTAATTTATCATCAAAGTATATTTCGCCACCACCATAATCATTTCGTTGAATCAAAACTAAATCCCAATGAACACTAGAATCGTTTCCGTTATAACTTTCTTTATAAGCAGCCCCTGGAGTAAAATGAATACTTCCAATTATCTTTTCATCGAATAATATATCCCCCATAGGATGAAGTATCTTAGGATTCAGTCCTAAAGAGAATTCTCCTATATATCTACTTCCTTCATCAGTATCAAAAATTTTATTTAATTTATCATTCTTTTCTTCTTCATCACAACTAGCATGTATAATTTTGCCATCTTGAAATTCTAATTTAACATTAGTAAATACCTCTCCATGATAAGTACTACTAGTATTATAAGTAATTATTCCATTTACACTTTTCTTAATAGGACAAGTAAATATTTCTCCGTCTGGAATATTACTTTCTCCGACACAAGGAATTACTGGCATATTTTTAATAGAAAAAGTAATATCTGTTCCATCTCCAAGAATTCTTACTTTATCTGTTTGTTCCATTAATTGTTTTAATGGCTCTATATCTTTTCTCATTTTATTATAATCTAGTGTCATAACATCTAAACTATAATTTAGGAAATTTTCAAATTTATTTTTAGCTTTATAACTATCAACATAGGAAGGATAATTTAATAAAACCCATTTTCTTTCATTTACCATTTTATCATGAATATCATAAGTCTTTTTATTAATTTCCTGTCTTATCATATCACTAATATCGCGAGTCTCATAATCATTTAAATTATATCTAATATTTACAAATGAATCAAAATGATCTAGTTCAAATTTTTGATATTCTCTCATTAACTCAATTCGTTTTGAAGAACTACTCTCTTTTAATAAATTACTAAGGAAAGGATCTACATAATTAATAAAAGCAATACCTTTTCTTAAATTAATTTTTTTAATAATTTCTTTTACCAAAGTGCTTGCTTCTATCGTTTGATAAGTAATTAAAACTTTCTCATCTTCTTTAATATTTAATGAATAATTAACAATAATATCTGCTAACTTTTGTATTTTTTCTTCCATATCATCACCCTTTTTTATCATATACATAAAATATTCCAGAGGAGGAATATCATGTATTCAAATAATAGTATGCCCCAATATCGAATGAATATGCCAAGAAGAGGATTTGGTTTAAATAGACGAAATGATGATCGATTTTTCGGTGGTGGATTTGTAGCACCTTTTATATTAGGTGGTATTACAGGTAGTTTGTTATCAAGACCTAATAATTTTTATGGACCATATCCTGTACCAGCACCTTATCCAGTCCCTTTTGTAGTCAATAATCCATACCCTTCTTATTCAGAAAATTACTATTATTATTAAAAAGACTTTACACTTTGTAAAGTCTTTTATAATATATCGTTTAAATTATCTTTTTCTTTTTTTAAATAATCATTTAAATACTCTTCATTAAATAAATAATCATATCGAAATAAAGAAAAACCTCCATAATTACTTACATTTCTACTAATTAATATTTGTTTCTTTATAATATCGTTATTTTCGATCCATTCATTATTTCCACCTTTCGCATAAGCATCAGTTGTTCCTACTTTATAAAAGGCTAGTGCTGGTATTAATTTAATAGTATCTACCGTAATTAAAGAATTCCACATATTAACAGTTTCCATAAATGGCATGACTTCATTTAGAAATCCAAAATAAATTTGAGGCATAATATAATCGACATAGCCTTCTTCACTTAATATTTTTTTAGTATCTATATAATTACTATCATAATTATTATTAATATTTCCTTCCGGTGAAATACCAAATACTACTTCTTCTTTTATACTTTTTATTTTATCGTAGACTCCTTTGATTAATAAAGAAACATTGTTTAATCTATAATCGCTTAAACTAAGAGTACCACCTGCATCTAAATATTCTTGATAATTTTCTAAATCAATAGTGTCATCCGGATAAAAATAATCATCAAAGTGAACACCATCAATATCATAATTCTTAACTAATTCTTCAATTCCTGAAATAACTAAATCTCTTACCTCTTCACTAGCAGGATTGTAAAATATCCCTACATCTTCAATTACTTTCACATGATTCGTATTTAAATATTGATAGGCTGGATTATCAGTAGAAATACTGGAAATATCTGTAGTACTCCTTATACGATAAGGATTAACCCATGCATGTAGTTCCATATTTCTTTTATGAGTTTCCTCAATGAAAAACTGTAAAATATCATATTCAGGATCTTTTCCTTCTATAGAAGAAATATAACTACTATATGGATAAATTTCTGATGGATAAATAGCATCAGAGAATGCTCTTACATGTAACAATATCATATTAAATCCATTATCTTTAATATTGTTTAACATTTGAATAATATTAGACTGGCTTTCTTCTACACTTTTATTATTTAAATATTCTTCTAATTCTATATAAGAAATAAATATTGCCCTTTTTTCATCCTCATATTCTAATGATACCGGATCTTCTTTTGGTAAATTTTGTTCTTCTTTTTTAGAATCCATAATAAAAAAAGTAATAACTACAAATATAATTACTACTAATATTAGTTTTTTCATACCATTCACCAATTAATCATATGATGAATCTTTGAATTTATTTCTCTTTTTCTTCTTTTTCACTGATAATCAACATACTATCTCCGAACGAGAAAAATCGATATTGATACTGTATTGCTTCCTTATATGCTTTTAATACTTGTTTTCTACCTGCTAAAGCACTAATTAACATAATCAAAGTGGATTTAGGAAGATGAAAATTAGTAATTAAATTTTCTACTATTTTAAACTGATATCCAGGATAGATAAAAATATCAGTCCATCCACTACATGGCATTAATTTACCATATTTATTCATAACCGTTTCCAATACTCTTACAGAAGTGGTCCCAACAACAAAGATTCTTTTATGATTGGCTTTAGTTTCATTCAAAATATCTACTGTTTCTTTACTTAATACATAATATTCACTATGCATTTTATGTTCCTCTATTTTAGATACATTAACTGGACGAAACGTTCCCAATCCAACATGTAAAGTAACAGGGGCGATTCTTATTCCCTTTTTCTTTATTTCTTCTAATAACTCTTTTGTAAAATGCAATCCGGCTGTAGGAGCAGCGGCACTTCCTATTTCTTTTGCATAAACCGTTTGATATCTATTTTGATCTTCTAATTTCTCATGAATATAAGGAGGAAGCGGCATAGTCCCCAATTTATCTAATATTTCATATAAAATACCCTCATAAATAAGTTCAAAAGTTCTAACGCCTTCTTCTCCTATTTTTATACATTTTGCTTTCAATAAACCATTTCCAAAAGAAACGACAGTTCCTAATTTAACCCTTTTAGCAGGCTTTGTTAAACACTCCCAGTTATTATTATCAATATTTTTTAATAATAACACCTCAATAATTGCCTTAGTATCTTCCTTTTCTCCAATGAGTCTTGCAGGAAGGACTTTAGTATCATTAACAACCAAAGCATCTCCTTCTTCTAAATAATCAATAATATCCTTAAAATGACGATGAGATATATTCCCTGTATCTTTATTTAAAACTAATAATTTAGAAGAGGATCTATCCTTAAGGGGAGTTTGAGCAATTAACTCTTCTGGTAACTCATAATCAAAATCTTCTAACTTCATACTATTACTCCTTACTAAAAATGTAATCCTTCTTGTTCTAATTCTTTATATACTTCTTCAACTGGCTTCACCATATCTAATAAATCAGCTTCACTATTACTTCTAATAAATATAGCGGACTCTTTCTTGAATTTATCAAGTTCTTCTTTATTATTTACATCAATATCAAATTCAAAAAATTTATCTTCTACCACGCCTAATATTTCCAATTGATGATAAATATTTGGTGTTTTTTCAATTATGGATGATAATACATCATGATCAGCACACATTTTCAAGTGATCTCTCATATATTTACTATTAACCACAAATGAGAAAAAAGATAATAATGTTAATTCCTTGTTATTCAAATCCTTCACTAATTCATAATGATTCTCCATCATATTTGCTAAAGTTAGAATGATAGGTAACTTTTTAAAAGTATTATCAGAATTAGAATAGGGTTCAGAAAATTCACGATCAATAGCAAAGGAAGCATCTATCATCTTTTTTCGTTTAGTAAAGTCATCAATCTTTGTAATAGCATCTACTCCTACTTCAAGACAATCTTTAGAACAAATTCTTGAACCTTTTGCAATCATATCACTTACTACTTTTAAATACTCATCATAATCCATTCTCTTCTTGTCAAACAAATATACATATTTCATACTTAATCCTCAAAATCAAATAGCGTTCCTTGTCTTGTAATATTTAAATGACTATATCCTAATTCTGTAATCATACGTCCACGAGGAGTTCTTTTTAAAAGCCCTCTTTGAAGAAGAAACGGTTCACAAACATCTTCTAATGTTGATACTTCTTCTCCAATAATACTAGCAAGGGATTCTATTCCCACTGGTCCTCCATTAAATTTAAGAGCAATTGTTTTTAATAATTGATAGTCAGTCTCATCAAGACCTATTTTATCTACTTTTAATTTATCTAATGCTAATTTTGTAATATCGATATCTATTACCCCATTACCTTTTACTAGTGAAAAATCTCTTACTCTTTTTAACAATCGGTTAGCAATTCTAGGAGTACCTCTACTTCTACTTGCTAATTCCATTGCTGCATCATCTTCAATCTCTACTCCTAATACTTTAGCAGTTCTTTTAATAATAGCAAATAATTCTTCATCCGTATAATATTGTAACTTTGCAATAATTCCAAATCGATCACGCAAAGGACTAGTTAAATCCCCTGCTCTAGTAGTAGCACCAACCAAAGTGAAAGGAGGTAAATTAATTTTAATATTTCTACTATTTCCTTCACTTCCTACAATAATATCTAAAGTAAAATCTTCCATAGCAGGATACAAAATCTCTTCTATGTAAGATGGCATTCTATGAATTTCATCAATAAATAATACATCACCTGGTTCTAACGATGATAAGATAGCAGCTAAATCTCCTGCTTTCTCAATAGAAGGACCACTAGCTGTCTTAATATTACTACCTAATTCATTCGCAATAATATAAGCTAGTGTTGTTTTACCTAAACCTGGTGGACCATACAGCAACACATGATCTAAACTTTCATCTCTCATTTTAGCTGCTTCTACAAATACTTTAATATTTTCTTTGACATCCGATTGCCCAATATAATCTTTAAATAAACTAGGTCTAATATTTTCTTCATACACGTCTTCCATTTGTTCTTCACTACTTAAAACATTGTTGTCATTCATCCTTAATCACCCCTATTTTAATAATAATTTTAAAGCTTCTTTTACTTGATCTTCTATCGATAACTCATTATTAACTTTAGGAATAATAGACTTAAACTCTTTTTCTTTATATCCTAATCCTTTTAATACTTCAATAAGTTCTTCATAACTATTATCATTTAATTCTAGTGTTGATACAACACCTAATTTACCCTTTAAATCTAAAATCATTTGTTTAGCAAGTTTATCTCCTATTTTAGGAAACTTTCTTAAATATAAAAGATTTTCTCTTTCAATTGCATCAATAACTCCACCAACGGATCCCGTAGCAAGGATGGGAAGAGTCATTTTAGGACCTAAGCCTTTTACACTAATAAGTTTTAAAAATAATTCTTTTTCTTCTATCGTTTTAAATCCATATAAAGACAATTCATCTTCTTTAACTACTTGATATACATATATTTTATATTCATTTCCTTCTTGAAAAGCATAAGGATTAGGAGTATTGATTACATAACCTATTCCAGAACACTCTAATACTACATAGTTACTACTAACCTCAGTTACCTTTCCAATCATATAATTGTACATATACTTCACCTTCTAAATCATTATAACATATTGCAAACAAACGTACAATATTAAAAAGATGCAATAGCATCTTTTATTCCAATTAATTCGTTTTGATTACATACGGATTTGAACTAGTGCCATTCCCTTGGGTAATTTCAACATCAGATTTTAAATTAATCACAGGGCGAATTCCGAAAGATACTGGAGACAAAGGGACTCCTAAAGTATCACCAGCAGCGAAATCCGTAGAGAAGGATAGGCCATAGAAATACGGGGTCATTGTCCAATAACCAACTCCAGTATTTAAATAATAGCTATCATTGCCGTCTTTTCCATCATCACTACCGCCAGCATATATTACTTCATCTGCTGTAATTAATCCTATTGGATAATCTAATGCCTTATTTCCTTTGCTATTGTTTACAGTATACAAATCATTACTTTGTGGACAACTAAATTGTGGTGAAGCTGCAATATATCTTTGAACACCTCCATACCATGTTAGATTTTTTCCATATCCTAATGCACTATCTCCATCCACCCAAAGATTCGGTTCTGGTGCTATACTCCTATCCCCACAAAATCCACTATCGGCTAAATAAGAAGCATAAGGCAATGCATAAACTTGATACATTTCATCCAATGCTTTTTTTATATCACTATCATAAATATTTGCATGCGTTTCTTCATATGTATCACTTTCTGGTGTTCCATACATATATCCTACATAGGCATTATCATCATATTCTTCATTAAAGTAACTTTCTCCTATTACTCCTGTAGAATTAAAATATTGTCCTTGAAGAATTACCCTAATACTAGCGTCTTCATTTATCCTTATAATTCGCCAATAAAATCCAGCAAAATATACATAATTATTCTCTACTGCTCCTCTATAGTAATATACTGTCTTCCCATCTTCTGTATTTTTATTGGTATAATACAATCCTTTCGTTCCATCTTCTTCACTTGTCTTACTAAAATCTATATTCGAATCACTTTGTGGTGTATTATTTTTCAATATATTAGATACTAGATTGGTACTAAATATTTCTGGATCACTTGGGGTTATCTCTTGTCCTACATTTTGCACATAACTAATATCTACTGTTAATTTATTATTTGTCTTTTCTGGTTGACTGGTTATACTCTCATCATAACTTATCTTTATCTTAAATGTGGTACTTTCTTGTTTTAATAAAATATCTCCTATTCTTATATTACTTATTTCAAACTTTATTGCATCACTTCCAGTCTCACTAGCATTAATATCTTCTATGATGGCATCTAGTGTACCTTGATTCTCTATTGTGATTTGATATTCAATAGCATCTCCTGGACTTTCTAGTGATACATCAAAGGTAGCTGTTGTTCCACTTGCTGTTGGAGTATTATTTATCGTTACTCCATTTGTTTTACTTAACTCTTGAATATTCGTAAATACTACTTTCCAATTCGATTCGATACTTGATGTTCCATTGATATTTAATGTTGTACTAAATGCTGCAAACGCTATTGCCATAATACAAATTAAGCTACACATCACTCCTATGATTATTTTCTTTTCTCTCATATACTTCTCCTTCATACTCCCTCCGTTATTATTCTTCCTATCCTCATTATACCCCCCCCCCCCCAGGAATTTTTCAAGAAAAAAAGTAACTATTTTCAAGTTACTTGACACTTATTACTTAACTAATGCTGAAATAACATCATTACTATAATTAATATATTCATTTCCAAAACGATCTTTATATTTTATATATCCTCTAGCAAACCATCTATCATTAACATTAATATTATCTTTCCTAATAGCAAAAATATTTCCTAGTTCACAATTATTATTCGATTTACCAACTAAAATATTAGGAGTATCGAATGTTAAATTCACATCCGTTACAGTATTATCTTTCAATACAATAGCTCCACATTCACTAATTGTATAATTATCATTATTCGGATAAATTGCCATCATATTCCACATCAAATAATTCTTGTTATCATCATTAATAACTTTAGCATTTTTATTCATTACAATCGTTGGTACAGAATCAAATACCATATTTTTACTAGAATAATCTCCACTTTCATTAATCACACCAGCTACATAATTAGAAGTATAATTTACAAAACTAGCATAATATAATTGATCATCATTATTGGGAAAAGATAAATATCTAAAAATACCATTGATATCTTTACTATAATCACTAGATAACTCTTGATTATTATATTTTAACACGCCATTACTTACCGTAGCTTCCTTATTATAAATAGACGTATCTATATTTTTTACTAAAGTATCATATATACCATGAACCTCTTCTATAAAATCATAAGATACTGTAAGTTCTTTAGATACTGGAGTTAACAAAATATTAACATCATCCTCTTTAGTATTACTACTTTCTTCAAAAACAGTATTTGCCACATATAAATCTTTAATACTACTAGCTTTATTGATATTAGTTAATTTAGATTTTCCATAGACCACCGATTCTTTACTTAACTCTTTTTCTCCAATTAGAGGAATTCCATGATTAGAAGAATCAATAGCTGCAAAATAATAATCATAATAATCCCCTTGATTTAATACAATAATATAACTATATTCTTCTTGAAATTGTCCATATGGAGAATTTTTATCTAAATCTAAATTAGATAATTTTACTAATAAAGCCTCGTTTTCCAATGGCATTTGTTTATAATCTAACGAATTTATATGATCCTTTACTTCATTAATATACTCTAGTGCTACTGTAATATAATTTTCTTTTTTTCTATCTTGTAAATAATGATATAAATTAGGAATCACTGTAAAACACACAAGTCCAACAAATACAATAATTGCTAATAATTTAATTTTCATCATACCCTTATTATTCATTTTATCACCTTATCACTACAATTACCCTTTTATTTCAAAATGATTTCCAGAATCCAAATAAAGAATTCCTTTTTTTCCTTCTAAAGTAGGATATATCTCATTATATTTATTAATTAACTCAAATCGAGTAATAGTTACATATACACTATTTCCATCATTCATATATAACAAAAATCTTTCTTTATCATAATCATTAGGCTGATACTCTATATGTGAAATTTTATCTAATACTTCTTTATTTACTTTTTTCATTTTTTCAATAAATTTAGGAAATACCGTATCCGGTACATAATTAACTAAAATAGGTAGAGATACTTCTTTTGTCATAGGAACTTCCGTATCTTGATCTACTACTATTTTGTTAGTATTAGAATTAATAAATAATAAATCATATTCGGTAATATAGATATTAAATACAGCAAGAAATCCTCGTTTTACTTTAACATTTTTTATATAAGGATTATTTTCGATCTTATCTTCCACTTCTTTAGCAGATGTTTTTAAAAAACTAGGATAATTTTCTAAATTAGCTAACTCAATAATTTCTTGATCACTAACAATAGAATTATTATAAATATATATATTTTTTATTTTTACTTTCATTAACCAAACAACAAGAAAAAATACTATTACTATTAATAATAGAAAAATTAAAATTGGAATAAATTTTATTTTCGTTTTTTTCTTGATTTTCTTGGCCATAACTTACTCCCAATTAACAAATTCTTGTTCTACTTTTAATTTAACATGATATTTATCTTCGACAGCATCTTGTGTAAACTCGATTAGTTCTTTAATATCACTAGCTTTAGCATTACCTTTATTAATAATAAAATTAGCATGTTTCGTACTAATTTGAGCTCCTCCTTTAGTAAGTCCTTTTAATCCTAAATCTTCAATCAATTTTCCAGCAAAAAGACCTTCCGGATTGCGAAAAACAGATCCTGCTGAAGGATATTCTAAAGGTTGAGATTCTAATCTTCTTTTCTTTCTTTCTTGGTTTACTTTATATATTTCTTCCTTTTTTCCTTTATTTAACCCAATCGTTGCTTCTAAACAAATATATTCTGGATGTTTTTGAAAAAAAGAGGTACGATAATGAAAGTCTAGTTCTTTATTCGTCATCGTAATTACTCTATAATCGGGAGTTAATACTTTTACTCGCTTTACAACATATCCCATATCACTTTTGTAAGCTCCTGCATTCATATATACAGCTCCACCTACTGTACCTGGAATACCACTAGCAAACTCTAATCCCGTTAAAGATTTTCTAGCAGTAAGACTAGCTAATTTCATTAAATTATATCCTGCTCCTACTACAACTAGTGTATCTTTCACTTCTATATGATCGAAATGATTTAACTTAATAATAATTCCTGTATATTCTTTATCACTAAATAAAGTATTAGAACCATTTCCTAATATTTTATACTTAATATTATTTTTCTTAACATATTTTAACAATTGAATTAAATTTTTAACATTGGTAGGATAAACAAAACAACTAGCAATTCCTCCTACCTTATAAGTAGTATGTTCTTTTAAGGGAACATTTTCTACAACTTTCCCAATATCCATCTGTCTCAACTTATTTATGTGTTCCTTCATATTAACCCTCGTTTACTAATTCTTTTATGATACTGTATATTTTAGAAGCACTATTTTTGACTCCTAGACTTTCACTATTCTTCTTCATTATATCATACTTTTTAGGATCATTTAATACTTCATCTATAGTTTTCATTAATAATTCTCCTGATAGATTCTTCTCTTCGATAATAATAGCTGCTTTTTTCTTTTCTAATACCAAAGCATTTTTATATTGATGATTATGAGTCACATAGGGAGAAGGAATTAAAATACTAGGTAATCCAATCGCAGTGATTTCAGCAATGGTGGATGCTCCCGCTCTTGTTATCATTAAATCTGTCCTTTTCATAACCGATAACATATCATCTAAATAAGGAACTATTTTAACATTTTCTGGAATATTAGGTAATTTTTTATATTCGTCATAATAATTTTTACCGGTCACAAAAAGAATTTCATAATTACATTGTTTAAATAAAGGAATAATTCCTTTTAGTTTTTCATTCATTGTCATGGAACCTAAACTTCCCATCACAATTAACACTAACTTTTTACTAACACTTAATCCATATTTATTCTTTATTACAGGTTTGGCTTTCAATACTTCTTCACTTCTTGGATTACCTGTAAACACTGTTTTTTTAGAATCAAAATACTGAATACTATCTTCTAAGGATACTCCTATTTTATCTACTTTACGACTTAAAATTTTATTAGATAATCCTGGAATAGAATTTTGCTCATGAATAAAAGTTTTTATTTTTAACTTTGTTGCAACTTCTATGACTGGCAAAGTAATATAACCACCTATTCCTAAAACAATATCAGGTTTAAAATCTAATAGAATTTTTTTTATTTTCTTTTTAGCTTTCAAATAAACAGATAATACTTTCACGTTTTTTAAAATTGATTTTCTATTTAATCCTTTCATTTCTATACCAATATATTGAATACCTGTCTTAGGAACAATAGTAGCTTCCATACGATCGGTAGTACCAATATATAAAATTTCGCTATTTTTATCCATTTCTTTTATTTTAGATATAATAGCTAACGCCGGATAAATGTGTCCCCCCGTACCACCTGCACTAACAACCACTCTCATTTTATCACTTCCTACTATTCATTATATCATAAGTATATGTATAAGAGAAAGAAAAAAGAAATCATTACGATTTCTTCAGACTGTTGACAAAGTAAAATTTGTTAATAGTCTTTTATTATTTTCGAAAATATATTATAATAAATTTGTAAGG
>CALVYA010000026.1 GCA_944371905.1 uncultured Bacilli bacterium
GATTTTGAAAAATTTTATCAAAATCCTAAAAACTATTATAACCTTATATAAATTCCTGTAAAATACCGAAACTCAAAATTATTTTCTGTTGAAACATTATATTAATTTTGTTATAATTTAATAGAATTGGGTGTGATATGATGGATAAAGACGAAATAGAAATACTGGATTTAGATGATGATGTCAAGGCGCCGATTACCAATAAAACGATGCCTTCTAATATAGATAATAGAGAAATTAAACCTAATAATGAAGTAGCAGGTGATAAAATGGGAAGTAAGAAAGTAAAGAAAAGACGTTTGAAAAAGGGAATATTTCAAACGATTTTTTGCTTACTTAGTTTTGCTTTTATTATTGGATGTTTTATTTTTTATGGGGGAAGATTAATAAAATATTATAAGATATACAATCCTAAAACTGACTCTGGAGAGTCTGTACAATTAATTTCTAATGCTTTAATTCAAGGTACTCCGATTGTTGTAGAGGGGTCAGGAATTTATCGTGAAAATGGTGTATATGTTTATAAAGGTGCTGATGTGAATAACTATATTGAATATTCAAATATGTTATGGAGAATAGTTAGAACTAATACTGATGGTTCGCTTGAAATTATTCTTGATGATTATATTAATATTTTGGCTTGGGATTTTGAAGGAAATGATTATATTGATTCGGATATTCATAAGTATTTGAATGAGATATTTATTAAGCAATTAGATACTAGTGCTTTGGTTAAGACTACTATTTGTACTGATAAAATGGATACTGTTAATAAGTTTACTTGTAATACTAAAAATATGGATTATTATGTAAAACTACTACCAGCTAATGACTTTTTAAATAGTGTTGTGGATGAGTCCACATTTATTGCGAGTGATGGCGACTTAATATGGTTAGGTACTTCTTCTGACAGTGAAAAAGTATGGCATACAAATGGCAGCAATATCTCAAGTTCTGAAGATCATAATACTTATTTTGTAAAACCTGTAGTAACAATAAAAAATTCAACTACTTTACTAGGGGGCGATGGTAGTAAAGAGGATCCTTTTAGAATTCAAGAAGATACAAAAGAAATTAAAGTAGGTTCTTATGTTACAATAGATGAAGATACTTGGATAGTTTATGAGAAAGAAGATAATACTATTAAATTAGTTTATAGCACTTTATTTGATGAGGGGTTAACTACTTATCGCTTTGATACTGAGGAACTTGATTATGATCCAGATCGAGCTAATTCTTTAGCTGAATTATTAAATACTGAATTTTATGATTCTCTTTCGTATAAAAATATGTTACTGGATTTTGATATTTATACAGGAACATATGATGGTTCATATGAAAATGTATATGATGAGAAAATAACCGTAAAAGTAGGTATTCCTAGTGCGGTGGATTTAAAATTTAATAATGAGGAGGATGGCTATTATTTATCATCTAAATCCCCAAGGATAAAGATTTATTATTATATGGAAGATTTAATTAGTTCAAATCCAGGCATCTCTAGACCATTTAGACCTACGATTTCAATTGAAATACCTAAAATATCTAGTGGAAATGGAACAGAAGATGATCCTTTTGTAATTGAGGTGGATTAATATGAGTAGGAAAGAAAAGAAAACAAAAAAAGCTAAAAAACAAAGAAGACTACGAAAAATAACAATTTTATTTATTGTTTTAGATATTTTAGTAGCAGGATGTTTCTTTTTGGTTTATGGACCATATGAAGCTTTTAGAAATACTATTATTACAACTGCAATGAATACTAAAAACCATCAATATATAGCTTATACTTTTTGGAGTGATGAGACTATTCAAAAGATTTTAGCAGCTAGTGCCTATATTCCTATTAATGATACAGTTAATTTAGATGATATAGTTATTGATACTGCTCCCAAAGACTCTTATGATAATAAGTATGATGAAATTATTCTAACTAGAGATCCAGGTAATGAAGATTATAAATATATAAAAGTAAAAGTTGGTAAATATGATGCTCATTTAGTAGCAATTTATGACCCATCTAAGGTTGAACTTATTCATTCAAGAAGTTTTAATACAGGAAAAGGACAAGAACGTATCAAAGATATGTGTGATAGAATGGGTGGAGTTGTTTGTATCAATGGTGGTATGTTTGTTGATTATGGTTGGGGTAGCGATATTCCAATGGGTTATTTGATTAAAGATGGAGAAGTAATTTGGTCTGATGGAGATCATGTGGCTAATTTAATTGGTTTTACTGATGAGCACAAATTATTATTAACAACTGCAACAGCCGAACAAGCAATTAATATGGGAATGCGTGATGCCTTAGAATTTGGTCCTTTCTTGATTGTTAATGGAAAAGAACTTGAATTTGTAGATGAAACTGTAGGTGGATATAATAGAGCAGCACGTGTTGCTATAGCACAAAGAAGAGATGGAGTAGTTTTATTTTTAGTTACCGAAGGAACTCATGCAGCTGGACCTAGTATGATTGAAGTGATTGATACTTTAAAATTATATGGGGCTTATAATGCGGCTAATCTTGATGGAGGAACTTCTGCACAATTAGCTATTAATGGAGAACTCATTAATACACCAAAAAATATATATGGACAAGTAGTAACAGGTGGGCGACGTGTGGTTAGTGGATTTGGATTAATATTAAACTAATAAAAGAAGTATGGTGATAATATGGCAAAAAAAAGAAAGAAGTCTAAATTAAAAGTTAGATTGCTAGCAATTATATTGATTGTTATTGCTAGTATTTCTATAGGAGTAGGAAGTGTATTTACCTATGTAGCACTTAATAGAAACGAAGAAATAAAGGAAGAGAAGCCAATAGATAATAATGCTCCTACTATAGAAGAGAAAGAAAATTATGAAACTACTGCTACTTTTGTAGCTGTTGGAGATGCATTAATTCATAGTGCTATTTATCATGATGCTTTATCTAATGGTGTATATGATTTTAATTATATTTTTACGGAAGTAAAACCAATTATTGAAAAATATGATTTAAAATATTATAATCAAGAAACTATTTTAGGAGGTACCTCTTTAGGATTATCTAGTTATCCTTTATTTAATTCACCACAAGAAGTGGGGGATGCTTTCATGAATATGGGATTTAATTTAGTTAGTCTTGCTACGAACCATACTTTAGATTATGGCGAAAAAGGAATGCTTAATTCCTTAGAATATTGGGGAAAACAAGAAGGTGTAATAGCAGCAGGTAGTTATGAATCTGAGGAATCACGAGTAACTCCTAGAATCATGGAGGTAAATGGAATTACTTATACTTTACTTTCTTATTCTACCCTTACCAATGGATTAAGAATACCATATGGAAAAAGTTATTTATTTAATTTATATGATGAAGAAAAAGTAAAAGAAGATATTGAAAGAGTTCGTGATAAAGTAGATGTTGTTATGGTAGCTATGCATTGGGGGGCTGAATATACTCATAAACCAGTAACAGAAGAGCGTGAAATTGCGGATTATTTAGCATCACTTGGAGTGGATATAGTAATAGGGACGCATCCACATGTTATTCAACCAATTGATTTTATAGATGATACTATGGTTATTTATTCTTTGGGTAATTTTGTATCAGGTCAAGTAGGAATTGAAAGATTAATTGGACTTATGGCTTCAGTTACTATTAAAAAAACGGTAACTGATGGCGTTACAACTATTACGTTAGAAGATCCAGCAGCCGAGTTAGTCTATACTAGAAAAGCTGGTGCAACGTATGGTAGTAATTATAAATTATATCCTTTTTCTAAATTAAACGATGATATTTTGCCTGGTTATAAAGAATATTATGAACAGTTTATGGCAATTGCTACAGATGGATCTAGAGAAATAAGAGAAATAGGTTATGAATAGAATTTTAATAAAGAAGACAATTGTTGTCTTTTTTTATTATAAAAAAAGATACTTCTTTAAAGTGAATTATCTTTTTTTAGTAGTATGTTCTATTACTTGCTCAGTTAAATCATAAGTACTATTATTTGTATAGCTTGGTTGAATGTAAGATTGAGTTTGTATTACATATATCGGAATATTGAAATAACTAGCGGCTTTTTTAGCAGGCTCAAATATTCCATCCATACAAACGATATAATCTGGTTTTATTTTTTCTCCGGTAACATTATTAGTTCGACGCAATACAATTTCATTCCACATTTTTCCATCACCATGCTTTTGCATGTCAATAGATGCTTTAAGTACTTCATCTACCGTAGATATAGTATTGATTTCTGGAGGGGTTAGTATTTGCCTCATATTGAGTTCTAAATTAGTAGCAGCTTTTCTGTTAATTCCTAGATCTTTAGAACTTGTAATTGCTACAGAATCTCTAGGTAAAGAGTCAAAACCAAACATAACGCTAAAATTATCTCTAGGATTATGGTAAGTAGTCATAAATTGATTAGAAATAAGAGAAGTTGAAATGTAATTATTTCCTGACTCTATGTTGTTCCAATTTTCAGGAGCATTAATTAAATCATCAACTAAATGATCGTTAGAACTAGTATAGTTATGAGTAATAGCATGAACTAACATGGTAAAAGGTTGTCCAGTTAGTTCATAAACATCAATTTCTTTCCCTTCGTTAGTGGTTATAGTTTTATGCTCAGCTGTTTCCATTATTTGCTGGCTTCTTTCCTTGACATCTGCTATAAATTGTGCTCGTAAAAGATTATTCCCTTCTTTTTCGCAATCATAGATTATTTTTTTGTATTGTTCTTTTTTATCTACATCCATTGTTTGACTTGCTTTTATCAAATTTTCCTCATTAGAAACGAAAACTTGATTTAACAATTGTAACACTTCTTCGTATTTTGAAGTAAAATCACTAGATAGATTATTAGCTTGATTTATAGAGTTTAAAAACAATTTAATGTAATATATATCTTGTCTTGGTATACCAAAATACTTATATAAAAAGATTTCTCTTTTAATATTTTGATATTTTGGAATATTACTTTCTAATAATTTTTTTGACATATCTTCTTTAGATATTTGGCTGAAACTAAATTGATTTGGTTCAAAATTAACAATATCTTGTATTAGTTCATAATTACCAACAGAAGCAATTGCAAACAATTTTTGAAATTCAAGCTCATTAGACAATATACCAGATCTATTATATATTTTTTTTAATACTTCGTCTCCAATATTATTAATAAAGCACGTTGAGAATTGGTCTAGAGCGTTCGTAGGGTTATTAATTAGTGTTGTAATAAAATTATGGCTTTCTGGAATATTTTCATAAGTATATTTTATTCCTTCTATTAAGTTTTTGTTTATAATTTCTAATAATAGATTGGAATTATTCCCAAATAAATCTAAAAGGGTGGTATCACCAATAGAAGGATTTTCTTGGATAATGTTCCATACGTTATCTTCAAAAATCTCTTTGGTTAAATTACCTAATAACATCTTAGGATTGTCTCTTCTTAATTTAATTAGTCTTTCACTAAAGCCATTTTCTATAATTTCACTAATGTTGTTGTTAAAAATATCGAGACCAATTATCGAGTATAATTCATTAAAATTCTTATCATTAATAATGTTATAATTATTTGTTTTACGTTTTTGTGATCCTGTATTGTTTATAAAAGAAATATATTTATCTGAATTATTGTTTATTGATAATATAAGTGCTGCTTGTAAATGATGTGAAATTATTTCGTTATCTAGTTTTAATTCTTTAGGAGGGTCATTGTCATAATCCTTATATGTATATTCATGTAAACTGTGAATGAATGGCTTTATAAATTGTTTATATTGTGCTCTAAAATTTTTGTTAGTTAGAATTTGGTGCAATGTTAAATTATCAATATGTAGTTTTTGAAGTTCTGGATAAAGAAAAGCAATTTTAAATTTATCAAAAATACTAATAATATCACCATCCTATCTATATTAATAATATCATATAAAGAGGGTATATTTAGTTTAGTAATAAAATTAAAAAATTTTATTTGACAAAAAATGTCAAATATATTGTTAGAATTGTATTAACGTTTGGTTGTTAATGATAGTAATTTATTATATAATATTGATAAGATAATAGAAAAGAGTGATAAAATGAAATATAAAATTATGGATGGTAATGAAGCTTGTAGTTATGTATCATATTATTTTAGTGAATTAGCAGGGATATATCCTATAACTCCGGCTTCTCCTATGGCAGAATATATAGATAAATGGTCGGGGCAAGGGAAGAATAATTTTTTCGGCGATACAGTTAAAGTAGTGGAAATGCAAAGTGAAGCTGGTGCTATTGGTTTAGTACATGGAGCTTTATTAAATGGAACTTTGGCGACTACTTATACAGCTAGCCAAGGATTACTTTTAATGATTCCTAATATGTATAAAATAGCTGGAGAATTACTTCCTTGTGTTATTAATGTGGCAGCAAGAAGTATTGCTACTCATGCGCTATCTATTTTTGGTGATCATCAAGATATTTATGCGACTCGTATGACAGGCTTTGCTATTTTAGCTTCTTCTTCTGTGCAACAAGCTCACGAATTGACGGCAGTAAGTTATTTATCGACTATGAAAGGAAGCATTCCTTTTCTTAACTTTTTTGATGGATTTAGAACAAGTCATGAATTGCAAAAAATAGAATTGTTAGATATGAATGAAGTAAAAAAACTTATTGACTATGACAAGTTAGATGAATTTAGAAAAAAAGCTATTAGCAATCGCGTTATCACTAAAGGAACTAATCAAAATGATGATATTTATTTTCAAATTACTGAAGCTAGAAATAAGTACTATGATGCATTACCTGATATAGTTAATAATTATATGAAAAAAATAAATAAATTGACAGGAAGAGATTATAAACCATTTAATTATTATGGTTCAAAAGATGCAACTAAAATAATTATAGCCATGGGTTCTGTTTGTGAGACTATAAAAGAGACTATTGACAATATGGAAGAACAAGGGGAAAAAGTAGGATTAATTGAGGTTCATTTATATCGACCGTTCAGTAGTGAATACTTATTAAAAGTCTTACCTAAAACAGTAGAAAAAGTAGCTGTTTTAGATCGGACTAAAGAGTCAGGCAGTCATGAACCTTTGTATTTAGATGTAGTTAATGTTCTTCATAAATCAAATAAAAATATTAAAATAATTGGAGGAAGATATGGATTATCTAGTAAAAATACTACTCCATATCAAATAAAAGCAGTATACGATTTCTTAGATAGAGAAGATTGTTTTGATAATTTTACTATTGGTATTGAAGATGATATTACCAATTTAAGTTTGAAAGAAGTACCCATTAAAATAAAACCTCATGATTATGAAATGCTATTGTATGGGTTTGGTTCTGATGGGATGGTTAGTGCTTCTAAAGATTTGATTAAAGTAACTGGTGATAATGCTAAAGTATATGTTCAAGGGTATTTTGAATACGATTCTAAAAAATCAGGAGGCGTAACTAAGTCTCATTTACGTTTCGATAAAAACCCTATTAGATCTACTTATTATGTAGAAAAGCCTAATTTAGTAGTATGTACGAAAGATATTTATTTGAAAAAATTAAAAATGATCGATAATATCGTTGAAAATGGTATCTTCTTAATTAATACCAATCATACAAAAGATGAAATATTAGATATTATTAGTATACATGATAAAAATATTATTAAGGAAAGAAATGTTAAATTATATGTAGTTAATGCAAATAAAATAGCTCAAGAAATTGGGCTAACGGGAAAAATTAATACTATAATTGAAACTGTTATCTTTAATATTAGTAGAATTATTCCCTTTAAATTTGCGGTAAATAAAATAAAAGAATCTTTAGAAGTAATGTTTACAAATAAAGGGAAAGATATAATAGAGAAAAACTCTTTAGCTATTGATAGAGCATTAGAAACTTTAGCATTAGTTAATACCTCTGATATTAAAATAGAAAAAGAACTTAGTGAAGATAAAACAGTGTTTGAAATATTAGAATCAAAAGAAGGAAATAATTTAAAAGTAAGTGAATTAATGGATCATGTGGATGGTACTTTTAGTGGTGGAATGTCAAAATTAGAAAAACGTAATGTTAATGAAATGATACCATGTTATGATAAAGAAAATTGTATTATGTGTAATATGTGTTCTTTTGTTTGTCCACATGCCGTTATTAGACCATTCTTATTAAATAAAGAAGAACAAGAATTATCTCCAGAAAGTGTAAAAAAAGATTTGTTGGATTCTTTAATCAATGATGATTTAAAATTTACAGTAGGAATTAGTATTCCAGATTGCACTGGATGTGGTTTGTGTAGTAATATTTGTCCTGGCAAGAAAGGAAAGAAAGCTCTTACTATGAAGAATAGCGAAGAAGTAAAAACTCCTGATAATTTAGAAAAATATAATTATCTATTTCATGAGGTAAAAGAAAAGAAAGTACTAAATACTTCTACAATCAAAGGTAGTCAGTTTGTGAAGCCAAAATTTGAATTTTCTGGAGCGTGTGCAGGCTGTGGAGAAACTCCTTATTTAAAACTATTGTCGCAGTTATTTGGTAATGAATTAGTAATTGCTAATGCTACTGGTTGTTCTTCTATTTATGGTGGTGATGTACCAGGGACTCCATACAGTGTTCCTTGGGCTAACTCGTTATTTGAAGATAATGCGGAATTTGGTATGGGAATGGCGGTAGCAGATCGAATAAGAAAAGAAAAAATTCGTGATATTATTCATAAAAATGTAGCTTTGATCCCTGAACGTGATAAAGAAATTTATGCAAGTTATTATAAGCGTTTAGACTATCAATCTAGTTGCCTATTATATGAAGTAGTAGATAATAGTAAAATACCTGAATTAATTGCTATGAAAGAATTTATTAAATCAAAATCTTTCTGGATTGTAGGAGGAGATGGTTGGGCCTATGATATTGGTTTTGGTGGATTGGATCATGTATTATCTACTAGGGAAAATGTTAATATTTTAGTACTAGATACTGAAGTATATTCAAATACTGGTGGTCAGTCATCTAAATCAACTCCTAAAGGTAGTGTCGCAAAATTTGCTAATGCTGGTAAAATGAATGCTAAGAAGGATTTAGCACGAATTGCTTTATCTTATCCTCATGTATATGTTGCTACTATTTCACTTGGGGCTAATATGCAACAAGCCATCAATGCTTTAACAGAAGCTAAAAATTATAATGGACCTTCTATTGTCATTGCATATGCTCCGTGTATTGCCCAAGGAATATTAAAAGGTATGTCTTCTAGTATTGAGGAAGAAAAAAAAGCAACAATGAGTGGATATTTTCCAATATTTAGATATAATCCAGTAGAAGATAAATTTTCTTTAGATTGCGAGGCTGATTTTACTAAATATGAAGAATTTTTGAAAGGAGAAAATCGCTATCGTTCTTTAGAAAGAACTAATCCAAATAATTATGAAGAGTTGTTAGATGATAATCAAAAAGATGCTGAAAGACGATATAATTACTATGAAAATCTAAAGCAAAGTAAACAAAAAGACTAGGAAAAATCCTAGTCTTTTCAATAAGAATAAAATAGAGGTTGTCCCCCTGCGAACAACCTCGTAAAAAAGAATAAAAAGGGGTTGGCTAGTGTGATACTAGCGACCAATTCGCCAATTTCGAATTGGTGATTCTTATAATAATCGAAAGAGGTATATTTGTCAATATTTTTTTGAAAAAAGTTGTAAGTTAAAACATCTTTAATAAAAGTTGAATTTATGGTATAATAGCGAACAAAGGAAGTGGTGGTATGATTAATTTAAATGAAGTAAAAGGAATTGGTCCTAAAACCACAAGTTTACTTAGTAAATTAAATATATTTACAATAGATGATTTGGTAGAACATTATCCGTTTAGGTATGATGTTTTAAGAAGAAGTGATTTAAGTACTGTAACAGAGGATGAGAGAGTAGTAATTGATGGAAAAGTGGAAAGTATACCTTTAGTAGTTAGATTTAGAGGCGGGTTAAATAAACTTAATTTTAGATTAGCGACTAGTACTGGAGTAGTTGGGGTATCTATATTTAATAGAGCTTTTTTAAAACCTAATTTAGGAATTGGTACTACCGTTATTGTTATAGGTAAATATGATAAACATAAAAATGTGTTAAATGCTTCTGATATTAAATTTGGCACTTTATCAAAGGAAGATAAAATAGAGCCAGTGTATCACACGACGAATGGACTTACTCAAAAAAATTTAAGTTCATATATCAATAATGCTCTTTTGAAATATGGTAATGAAATAACAGATTATATTCCTAAGAAATATATGGATTTATATAAATTTTCAAATAAAAAGACAGCATTAAATATAGTTCATAATCCACCTTCTTTTGATAAATTAAAAGAAGCTTCTATTAGATTGAAGTATGAAGAACTTTTTGAATTTATGTTTAAAATTAATTATTTAAAGTTAGAAAATGAGAAAAATAATTTAGGTATTAGGCGGGAAGAGGATATTAATAAGCTTGATAATTTAATAAAGAATTTACCTTTTGAATTAACAAATGATCAAAAGAATGCTTTAAAAGAGGTTATAGATGATTTAAATAGTCCTAAAAGAATGAATAGATTATTACAAGGGGATGTAGGATCTGGTAAAACAATTGTCGCTATCTTAGCAATGTACTATAACAGTATTTGTGGATATCAAAGCGCATTAATGGCTCCAACAGAAATTTTAGCTGTACAACATTTTAATAATATAAAAGAATTGTTAAAAGATACTGATATCAGAGTAGAATTATTAACAGGTTCTGTGAATAAAAAAATAAAGAAAGAAATTTATAATGAATTAAAAAATGGAGATATAGATATTATTGTAGGAACACATGCTTTGATTCAAGAAGAAGTAGAATATAATAATTTAGGTTTAGTAGTAACAGATGAACAACATCGTTTCGGAGTAAATCAAAGAGCTAATTTAAAAAATAAAGGTATTAGACCAGATGTTTTATATATGAGTGCTACCCCTATTCCTAGAACTTATGCGCTAACTATTTATGGAGATATGGATGTATCTATTATTAAACAGATGCCAAAAGGAAGAATACCTGTAAAAACATATATAAAAAAAGAGAGTGAAATCAAAGATGTATTAGAGTTAATGTATGAAGAGTTAAGAAATAATCATCAGATTTATGTGATAGCACCGTTAATTGAAGAAAGTGAGAATACGGATTTAACTACTGTTAATAATTTAAAAGATAAGATGAATTTAGCTTTTGGACGCAAGTATAATATTGACATAGTTCATGGTAAGATGAAAGCAGAGGCTAAAGAGTTAATCATGAATGAATTTAAACAAAATAAGGTAAATATTTTAATAAGTACAACCGTAATTGAAGTAGGAGTGGATGTTCCCAATGCAACGGTGATTGTAATATTTGATGCTAATCGTTTTGGCTTATCAACGCTTCATCAGTTACGTGGACGTGTTGGAAGAAACTCTATAGAATCTAAATGTATTTTAATTAGTAATAGTGATACGAAAAGATTAGAAATAATGCGTGATACTCATGATGGATTTATCATTAGTGAAGAAGATTTTAAACTTAGAGGATCGGGAGATTTGTTTGGAACGAAGCAAAGTGGGGATATGAGTTTTAAGATTGCTAATTTAAGATCTGATTATAAAATATTGGTTCAAGCTAAGAAGGATTCTATGGATTATTTAAAGGATCAGGACAGTAATAATGATATTTTAAAACAAAAATTAATTAATTCTATTCATACTAGTTGAAAAGTGTAAACTAATAATTTTGCATATAAAATTTTGTTAAATTGATTGACTTTTGGGGTAGGAAATATTATTATTAAGATGCATGATGATAACCATCATGTATGAAACACACTTACGGTTATATAATGTGAGTGTGAATTCAACCAAAACCCCCTGAAGGAGCCGCAAGGCTCCACTTTTTTTGTTTAAGTTTAAAATAATTTATTATAGGTTTTCTAAAGTTTAAAAAAGTTTAATTTAGTTCTAATTAGTTTAAATATTGTGGGTGGTTAAAAATATAAAAATTAATCTAATTATACCAAGAAATGTTGACTAAGTGGTATAATTGGGTTAAAATTATATTGGTGATGAAAATGTTATATAATCATAGCGAAATAAAAAAAATATATAAGACAACTTATCAAATACGAAAGGCCATAAGCAATAAAGAAATATATAAAATAGAAAAAGGTATTTATTCAGATAATCCAGAAGTGCATTATTTAGCAATTTTAATGAAAAAGTATCCTTATGCAGTTATTACAGGAGAATCAGCATATTATTATTATAATTTTACTGATATAATACCTTCTAAAATATATTTAGCTACACGTGATGTTAATACAAGAATACATGATAAAGATATTAAGCAGATCCGTATGAGAGATAACCTTTATAAATTAGGAAGTACTCAAATTATATATGAGGGAGTAACTATAAATATTTATGATAAAGAGAGGTTGTTAATTGATTTGGCGAGAAATAAAAATAAAATAGGATATGATTTATATAAAGAAATTATATCTAATTACAGAAAAATTGCTGATAAATTGGATGTAAGTAAAATAGAAAAATATTTACAATATTTTTCAAATGGTGATAAGATACTTGGAATATTACAAGATGAGGTGTTTTAATGAATTTAAGTAAATTAGTAGAACAATATATCCAGATTGGATATAAAAAAGATGATGCTATATCTAAGGTTGCACAAGATATAATTCTTTTAAAAATATCAAAGAGTAATTTTTCAAAGTATATTACCATCAAAGGTGGAGTTGTAATGCACTCTATATCTAGAGATAATCGTAGAGCTACTAGAGATTTAGATATGGATTTTATTAAATA
>CALVYA010000027.1 GCA_944371905.1 uncultured Bacilli bacterium
TTTGTCACAAAATCATCTCTTTTCTCGTCAAAATATTATGGGGTTAACATTGCGGTATCAATTAAAAACAAATACCCCATTTTTAACTGTTTTTAATTGCTTTTTATTATTTTTTACTGTTTTTTTAAAAAACGTGTAAGATCTATATGCTCGCAAACCCTTTATTTATAAGGATTTCTTGGAGGGGTTAAATAAATTGGTATCAAGCATTGAATTGGATTATTATTCATTTCCATCACTTCTTTCATAAATCTATTTTATTATATCATAAGTTTTTACTCAAAGAAAAAAAGTAGATACAAATCCACTCTATAAATTGAATTTTGTTAATTAAATCTAAAACCTGTATATCATTTTCATTAATATATTTAGAAAGATCGTAGTTAGCACTATCTAAAGAAAAACTGATTTTATTTTCTTTACAATAAATTACATAATTTTCCCCATCTGGAAATAAAAAGATTACTTCAATTCTTTCTATATTTTTATAACAAATATTTAGATCTGTATTAGTTTTCAAATTAAACATATTTTTCTCTTGTTTTTGTAACAAATTTATAATATTTTCTTTGTTATCACTATTAATATTTAAATATCTATAATCTTAAATTTTTCCTAAAAGCAATAATGTTCTAAAAGTTATGAATAAAAATATTAGAGAAATTAATATCGCTAGGATTATTAAAAATATTTTTTTATAATAAGTTCCTTAATAATATACACAGTTTTTATCTTTAAATGAGCATTTTACATTAGGGTTATCTTTAATTGTATTGTCTACTTTAAATGGCGATGATAAGTAGATATAATTATCATCAACATTATCTATACCAATATGGAGTTGACTAATGTTAGGCGTATTTTCAAAATTAAAGGTTAAGGTTTCTTTTACAACTTCAAAATCGTTTAGTAAATACTTATCTATAATTCCAGATGAACCAATGCAATGTATATAAATTGCATTATCTTTTACGTATAAATTAGAACCATCATCAACTGTATCACATTTTTTTATATTTTCTAAAATATAATAATTATCATTGCTTTTTAATAATAAATGAAGATGGCTCCAAGAACTCGAATCATCATAATACCTTGAAATTACATAATTTTTATTATTATATTCTAAACTTTTTATAACTATTTCATTATCAGCAAATATATATTTTTCTAAACTAGATAATGAACATTTATAATCTAAATATTTAATAAGTTGATATATTATAAAACTAAATAATGAAATCAATATTATCACTGAAATTATTAAAATCTTTTTTTTCATTGTCATTTCTCCATTTCTATAAATCACTATTTGTCTATTTCTTCTAATAATAAATCAAAATCAGATTTATATAATTTATCTTGTTTAACTTTAAACCTATCATATTCTCTATATGCCAATTCTTGTGCAACCTTGGCAGATATTTTTCCAGCATTATGAAGAATTTCTTTTCCATTAAATTGTAAAAATATATTTAATTTTTCTATCCAATCTTGCATAGTCATTGCATTATGATTTTCAGCTTGTAATTCAGCATAATCTAAATACATAGTGACAATTCTATTCAAATCTTTTAATTCCTTTTCATTTAAATAGTTTTTTGCAATATCAACATCGTATCTATAAATTGGACCATCAGGTGAATTTTTCCAATTTGTAAGGCCCATATGTTCTTTTTCAGCATCTACTCTATTATATATAATTTCTGCAGCTGTTTGACCAGTGATTGCATAGTGCAACTTATTCTGAACTGTTTTAAAAAATTCTTTTGTAATTTCTGAATCTTTGTCATAATCGATGCTACATAAAGAATATATATCAGTTATTTTTTGATAAAATCTTCTTTCACTAGAACGAATATTTCTAATACGTTCTAACATTTCAGCAAAATAATCTTCACCAAAAATGTAATTAGGATTTTTTAATCTTTCATCATCCATAACAAACCCTTTAATCATATATTCTTTCAAAATTTTTGTAGCCCAAATTCTAAAATTTGTTGCCTTCTTTGAATTAACACGATACCCAACTGCAATAATCATATCCAAATTATAAATTTTAGGTTTTCTTCCACCAGAACTTCTGTCGGAAATTCCGACGGAAGTCTCTTCCTTAAGTTCACCACTATTTAAAATATTTTTGATGTGTTCTGTAATAGTGCTTCGTGCTGTTCCAAATAATTTAGCAATCAAATCTTGCGTTAGCCATAAATCATGATTAATTAACATTACACTAACTTTAACATCACTATTACTATCTTTATATATTAAAAAATCATGAGTGGTGATTTGTAAATGACTATTTGAACTTGTTATATTACTATTCATAAGTTACACCTTCTTTCTAAGTAATGTAGGGGTTAACCTTGCGGTATCAACTGAAAAGAAATACACTGTTTTTAACTATTTTTAAGCTCTTTTTACTAGTTTTTCATCAAATTTTTAAAAACGTGCAAGATCTATATGCTCGCAAACCCTTTATTTATAAGAATTTCGTAAAGGGGGTTACTAAATCGGTATCAAGCATTGAATCGGATTACTATTATTCATTTCCATCACTTTTTTCATAAGTCTATTATATTATATCATAAGTTTTTACTCAAAGAAAAAAGTAGATGAAAATCTACTCTATAAATTATAATTTGTTAATCAAATTGTGTTTGCCAATTCTTATCCTTATATGCTTTAAAACACATTTCTAATTGTTCCATATTTGTTTTTTCTTCTGCTAAATTATTAGGTAACTCATTTAATGAAAAATATTTTATTTCTGTAGTTTCTATATTTTTCTTAAATTCTCCTCCTATGATATCACATAATATAAATACTTTACATACTCCATAAGCATATATTGGTTTATTGTGTTTATTTCTATCTTGAATAGCAATTACTTTTATTGCATTTACATCTAGTCCAGTTTCTTCTTTCACTTCTTTTATTGTATTTGATTTTACGCTTTCCAATACATCGCACCAACCACCAGGTAATGACCAAGTTCCATTATTCTCATGAGTTAATAATATTTTATTATCTTTAAATATGACTGCTCTTGTATCAATTTTAGGTGTTTGATATCCTGTTTCATTGCAAAATAAATCTTTTACTTTTTTTATATTCAAGTTGGTTTTTTCTGCTGATATTTCTCTTAATCTTTCATACCTTTCTATATCATATACATTATTTGTATATGCAAGTCCAGATTGTGCTAAACTTTGAATTTCTATTGCCCATTTTAACCAAGTTTCCATTGGTATTCATCTCCATAAATTACTATTTATCTATTTCTTCTAATAATAAATTGTAATCTAATTTATACAATTTATCTTGTTTGACTCTATATTCTTCCAATTCTGTTAACGTTTTATCTCAGATTATTTCATGAGAAATTTTCCTAGCATCTTTTAAAATATCTAAATTACGGAATTTTTACAAGTTAAAATTCCATAGAATTCCTTATTTCCGTTAAAAGCACACAAGTAAATGCATCTTGCTAGTCTTGTATAAATTTCTTCAACTTTCTTGATTAAATTTCTATCCAGTATCGTTGCTTTAATTTACCGTCTACTATAATTTCATTTTCTAAAATACCTCCATTATGAATAATCGATTTAGAAGAAGCAATATTATCTTTATCACAAACCATTAATACTTTAGAAATTCCTAATTTTTTACATTCCTCAAGTGCCAATCCTATCATTTTAGTAGCAATACCTTTTCTTCTTTCAGAAGGTCTCACACCATCTCCAATATGTCCTCCATCCAATAAAAGTTGTTCATTTAAATAATGCCTAATATTAACTGCTCCTACTAAGATATTTCTATCTACATCTAAACAAAAGAACGTAGAATCAGGGACATGATTCTCATCTGGTTGCAGTGTTTCAATATCATTCTTGTATTTTTCAAAATTATGATAATCATTTTTTCTAATAGCCCAGGGAATGATTTTTTCCCCACTAGCAGTCCATTCATCCATCATGTCATTTAACTGATCCCTATACTTATCTTCTAACTTAACTAACTTTAAATTCATTTCTATTTTCCTCTCGTTCATCTATATTCACTTTCCAGTACAATAACAAAGTAATTATTATTCACCTTTGTTACTTTTACTTGTTTAATTTATCCATTTATTTTAAATGATATTTCTTTATAAACTCCTCTATTTGTTCTTCAATATTTTTTTCGGTATGAATAGTAAAATCAATTAAATTATCATCTACATGATCCACATTTTCCTTCATCCAAAGATATCCATTAAAGTCTGCTATAGAATAGTTCTCAGCATTTTTAGTACGCAACAATAATCTTTCTTTTACCACTGATTCATTGCACTCTAACCTAATGATGTAATACTTATATCCTAATTTATCATAATATTTAATTTTTTCTTTCCAATGATGACAAAAACAACTATCACAAATACAACTATTATGATTGTTCAACAATAATTCTAATCGATATTTCTGCAATTCATCTTTTAAAGTAGTGGAATCATTATAATCATCTAACCAATCCCTTACTTGATCATTATTTAAAATTATAGATCCCTCTTTTTTAGCAATTGCTTTAGCCACAGTACTTTTTCCCATACCAGTATAAGCATCAAATAATATAATATAGGGATTTTCTTTATTTCCTTTAAAAACAGGAAATTCCTTTATAAATTTATCTTTTATATCCATAGATCATCACCATTTGAATTCCTTTTCTATAATCCAATCAATATCTTCAATTGCCTTATCCATATTAAATATCCCATTACCTACAGGATAATAAACTGAATAAACTGCATATTTATGTTTATTGATTTCAATTTCATGTCTTACTTTTCTATGTTCCGATACCGAGATTTTCTTATTTAAAATAAGTGAACTTACTTGATTTCCAAAAGTAATGATAATTTTAGGCTTAACTATATCAATTTCTTGAAATAACAAAGTTAAATATTGTTTTAATACCCAATCTGGAAGAGGTCTAGCATCTAGTTGAGTACATTTTCCAAGATTAGTAATAAATACATTTTTATTTTTAATATCCTCGTAAACATAATCGCAAAAAGCATAATCCCAATCCTTGGCTGTTTTTTCTTGAATTGATTGAAATACCTTATCACTCAAAAGATGAACACGATAAAATAACTTCCAAATATTTTTTGTTCCAAGCCAAGGAGATTTCCTACCCGTCCAAGATTTTTTACTAGCAATATTTTTTCCTGTCGGATTCATAAATACAAAATAAATATCTGGACAATTTTCTTGTCCACCATAATAGATGGAATCTAACTCTTTAGCCCCATATTGACTTTGTAACTTATCATATTCCTTTTGCAATTTATCTAACGATTTCATTCGCATCCTCTTTATGAACTTCAAAATTTTTTATCCCATGAGTAGCAATAAATTCTACTACATCGTCCTCATTAGTATTCAGTAGTTTTTGATCTTCTTCCGTTATATCAGTAAAATACTTATCTATATCTTTATATTTAGAAATAGAATTCAAAGGATATCCAGGATTTCTTTTCTCTGATATAACATCTGTCATATAAAAATTATCTTTAGACCAAGTATAAGTATATTCTTCCCCTAGTTCGTTAATTACTGCCAAACCATAGATCCATTTACAATTAATTCTACCATCTTTACCATATTGTTTTACTAAATTAATATAATAATTTAACATTTCATCATCCGTTAAGATTTTACCATTTACTCTTCTTACATACAATCCAGGTTGGTTTTCCTTAGGAACATTTTCCATATATAAACTATCATCCATCCCAATGGTAGGCATATGTGTTTTCTGATAACATGCTCTAGCTTTTATCAAAGCATTTTCTATTGCTGTTGCCCCATTTTCATCTACATCTAAATTTAAATTTAAATCTTTTAACGATACTACTTCTATATTATAGTTTAATAATCCTTCACTAAATCTTTTCGCTTTTGTACTATTTCCTGTTGCAAAAACAATTTGTTTCATCATACCCTCCTTGTTCTAATAGTTAGAATTTAAGAACTATTAACTATTTTAGTATATCAGAACAAAAGAATTAAGTAAACTTAATTCGCCTTGGATGTCACCTTCCAAATTTTCTGCTTTTTAGACTAGGCATCTCTATTTCTCTACAGGCTTAACATCCGATAGTCGCTACCGTAGTTTTTTCTTTTTCTATTTTAACTCCATCGTATACTTCTTTATTTCTTCAAACATAATATTATAACTGGCATTACAATCTCTATTATAATAACTTTCACATTCTGGACATTTCCAACTTCTAACTTTTAAGTCTTTTACTTCCTCATTTTTATATCCGCATCGACTACATTTCTAGCTACTTGGATAAAAACTATCTATTTTGATGTATTTCTTTCCATATATCTTAGCTTTATATTCTAAAATCTACAAAGCTCTCCTAGACTTACATTGGTTAGTTGTTTTGATAATCTTTTTTCCTCTCTAAATAATAATTATAAACTAATCTCGTACATTCAAAAGGCCTTTGAATTATTTCTTCTTGCCAACTGTTTTTTGCCAAGTTTTCAAGTTTATATTTTAGAGAAGCAAATTCTTTATAAACAAAAAAAGTAGATTTTGTATCTACTCTATCGATTTAACTTATCCTATAATGTCCAACAATATCTTTCCTTGACGCTAAAATATCTTCTTCATAATATCTTTGATAAGAATTAGCGTGATGAATCACAAACGGAATGCCCTTTTTATTTCTTTTATCTGAAACAATACCAATATGATTTTCAAAAATTACAATATCTCCCCCTTGCCACTTATCTATTTCATAAATATTAGTTGTTAAACTAATTGCATTACGGAGAAAATATACTTTTAAATTTTTTACTCTTCTAAAATCAATATTTTTATCAATCGTTTCTATATCATAAGCATCTAGGTTATTTATGATATCTTCATTCACTAAAGTCATTAGATCATATCCAGCACCTTTTAATCCGAAAGCTACAACATCAGTACATACTCCATATCCATCCTCTGGATAACCATTAGCATAATACTTACTTTTATATTTAGGAAAAGTGTTAATATAGTCTCTTACATTAATTAAGATATCTGTCTGATCATCTAGTCCATCTTGATCTTTATCTACACTACTAATATAAGGTTCAATATGAAAATCTTGATTTGTATATTTTTTATGTGGAATATAATTAAATAAGTATAATAGATAGATAAATATAACGATAATAACTAACAAACTTATTCCTAAAATAATCCACTTCTTTTGTTTCATAATCATCTTTTTGATTTTTCCTATTTCATTAATTTTTACTTCCTAATCGATCAAACGGAAATATAGTAATACTAGCGATACCTTCAATATCATCTTCATCAATAAAACCTAAAATTCTACTATCTAGAGAATCTTCTCTATTATCTCCCATCACAAAATAAGTTCCCTTTGGTACTTGATCCGTATCAAATAATTCTTCTAAAGAAAAATTATTAGTAACGGTTCCTTTATCTAGATATTCTTCTTTGTATTCTTTACCATTAATATACAAAACATTATCTTCTACTTTGATACTATCTCCGGGAAGTCCAATAATTCTTTTAATAATGTGAGTCCCCCTACTTTTAATTACTACAATATCTCCACGTTCTACCCCATGTCTTTTATATTGTAGTTTATTAAGTAACATAATATCTCCATCTTTTAAAGTACTATCCATAGATACTCCATTTACTTGAATAGGGGCTATAATATATGTCTTAACAAATAAAACAACTATAATAATTATAATATAAGGATATAGTTCCTTAACAAATCTTAAAAAAGGATTTCCTTTTTTACTATTATTCACTAATTCTTCTGTTTCTTTTATCTCTTCCATATTTTCCATAGTTATATAAAAAATAAGACTACATGTAGTCTTATTTTTGTCCTCTTTCTTTGATTTTAAATTGACCAACTACATTTCTTAAGAATGTTAATTTAGCACGTCTAACTTTTCCTTTCTTAACAACTGTAATATTAGCAATTTTTGGTGAATGTAATGGGAATATTCTTTCTACTCCAACACCATAAGATACTTTTCTTACAGTAAATGTTTCAGAAATTCCTCCACCTTTACGAGCTATAACGATTCCTTCGAATGCTTGGATTCTTTCTCTTTTACCTTCGACGATTTTAACGTCAACCCTAACAGTATCTCCCACTCTAAATTCTGGTATGTTAGGATTCATTTGTTTTTCTGTAATCTTATCAATTACGTTCATGATATCTCTCCTTCCATCTTTATGGTGATCATATAATTATTTACAGCGGATCAACAGCATATGTCTTAATGACCTTTTGATTATACTATAAATTTATCTATATGACAAGTAAAATCTTACGAATTATCTAGTTTTTCCTTCTTTTATCTCTTCTTTTTCCAATAAATTGTTCTTATTCATGACAAATTGCATACGTAAATATAATTCATCTTCCAAAATAGCAATCTTTTTCATTAATAATTCATATTTCTCTTTCTTAATATATTGTTTATATTTATTAATTAATTCCATACGAAACTTTTCTGCTTCATTTAAAGCAAGTTCTAATCCATCCCCTGTTTCATCATCATTCTCATATACCACAGATAATAAATTAATTAAATAATCAAATCTTCTTTTTATTTTCTTATCTACCATTTTTTCAATTAAAGAAGGATTAATCAAAATCATTCGATTTACATTGATAGCATCTTGAAATTTTAAATTAGGATTTGGTTTTATGCTATATCCAGATATCTTATCATATTCAAAATACTTAATTTCTTTTGAATCCTTTGTTTTCACAACTAAAAATCTTTGTTCTTTTCCCATAAAACCACCTCTTTTATTTTTTTAACAGATCAGGACGTCTTTCTTTAGTCCTTTTCAATGCTTCTTTTTTTCGATATTCCTCTATTTCCTTATGATTTCCATTTAAAAGTACACTAGGTACTTCCATTCCTCGATAAACTCTAGGTTTCGTATACGTAGGATAATCCAATAAATTATTATTAAAAGAATCGTTTAAGTGAGATTCTTTTTCGATTACTCCATCCAAGAGTCTTACAATAGAATCTGTAATTACCATACTAGGTAATTCTCCTCCTGTTAAAACATAATCACCAATACTTATTTCCAGATCTACTATACTTCTTATTCTCTCATCAAATCCTTCATAGTGACCACAAATAATAATTAAATGTTTACAATCACTTAAAGAATAAGCCATTTCTTGCGTATATGTTTTTCCATCAGGAGTTAATAGAATCACTTTAGTATCCTCTGTTTTTAGATCATCTACTGCATCCATAATAGGTTGAGGGGCAAGAACCATACCACTACCCCCACCATAAGGAGTATCATCCACTTTATGATGAGAATCCAATGAATAATCTCTAAAATTGATAATATTAATGACTACTTTTTCTTTTTCAATAGCTCTTTTTATAATTGATTCCGTTAAGAACCCTTCAAACATCGAAGGGAACAATGTTAAAATATCTATACGCATTCTAACACCCCCTCCATGGAATATAATATCACTTTTTGGTGATTAAGATCTATCTCTTTTATCAAATTTTTAATATAAGGAACTAGATAATTTTTACCTTTTAAAGTAAATCTAATTACTTTATTATTAGGTGAAGGAGAAAAAACTTCCGTAATTATCCCTAAATATTCAGAATCACTATATATAGATAACCCTATTAAATCAGAGTCTAAATATAAAAAACCATTAAGATTTAGATCTTCTCTATTAATATATACATCTTCCTTCATAAACTTAAGCACTTGATTAATATTATCATAATTTTTTAAAGTTATCATTTCATAATTTTTATGCCTTCGATAACTTTGGATCATTTCTTCTTTCTTTGCTGTTCCTATATAAATATGACCTCCTACTTTAAAGGCTTGGTCTTTATAATCAAAATCACTAATAATTTTTATTTCCCCTTTAATGCCATGCGTACTTACTATTTTTCCTATATATACATATTCCATATGATCACCTGTTCAATTCATATAAGATAATGGAAGTAGCAACACTTACATTTAAACTTTCTACTTTTTCATCCATATCAATATAAATATACTTATCACATAAGTCTAACACTTCTTCACTAACACCATTTCCTTCATTTCCCACCACTAATCCATATGACTTTTTGTCTTTACTAGGGAAATTTCTTACATCTTCTCCATATTCCACTTTAGTACCATAAATAGGGATCTCTTTCGCTTTTAATTCATGTATTACTTCTTTTAAATCTCTATTAATAATAGTAATATAAAATAACATTCCTTGCGTCGCACGGATTACTTTAGGATTATATAAATCAACCGTGTTATTACCTAAGACAATGGTGTCTACTCCAAAAGCAACACTACTCCTAATAATTGTTCCTAAATTTCCTGGATCTTGTACTTCATCTAACATTAATATCTTAGTTCCTCGAATTTCATTATCTTCACTCATCTTACATAATCCTAAAACATTAACTGGAGTATCAAGATTAGATATTTTATTAATAATTTCATTAGTAACATAAATAGTTGGAACATCAATTGGTAGCACTTCATCTTTTTCAAGAATAAGTTCCATCAAATTACCACTTTTGTATGCCTCTAATACTAAATGAAGTCCTTCTACAATATAAGTATTCGTCTTCTTTCTATATTTTCGATCTTTTAATTTAATATAGTTTTTAATACGTTCATTTTCCAAACTCGTTATAAGCACTTTAACCACCTATTTTTTATTATACTATAAAATTACTCTTCTTTCATTAATTTTCGTACCTTTTTGTAAAGTGGAAAATTTTCTTCCACTAAATTCCAGAAGTTTTTTGAGTGATCTTGATAAATAAAATGAGTAAGTTCGTGCATAATAACATAATCTAGACAAATAGGATCTTTTTTTATTAATTCTAAATTAAGCGTTACTCTTTTTAATTTCGTATTACATACTCCCCATCTACTAGTCATTTTTCTAATAGTTAAACTAGGATAAGGAATCTTTTTATTATAAATCTTATAATTATAATCTAGTCTTTCTTTAAAAATAATATTAGCTTGTCTCTTATACCATTTGTCAATATCCATTTCTTTAGGGATAAATGCTTTATTCTCTCCTAAAGTAATATCTTTATTATTAGTATAGATAATATCATATTGATTTCCTAAATAATAAAAGTACTTCTTCTTTTCATTCTTTTTCTCCATTTTTTCGATCATTTTAGTAATAGATGTAATACTTTCTTCTAATAATTTCACAATTTTTTTATCTGACATATAATAATTAGTAGTTACATAAATTCCCAAATCATCTTTTACTCTAATATAAGTATTTTTGGTAGTTCTTTTTTTTATAATTTCTACTTTATATAATTTATTATTTATTCTTAACTGCATACTAAACCTTCTTTACTAAAAAAATTATATCATATCACAAAAAAATAATGAATATTCTTACTTATTATGGAGAAAATATATTTAGGAGATGAAAAAATGGACGTTAATATTAGAAGACATATTATTAATAATTTTAGAGAAGATGACATAGAAACATTAAAGAATGCAATTGAAGAATCTATTAAAGAACAAGATGAAGTAGCACTTCCTGGAATGGGAGTATTTTTAGAAATTATTTGGCAAGATGCTAGTGAAGAATTAAAACATCAAATGTTAGAAATTATTCATAATAGAATTAAAAAGCAATAAAACTTTACGAATTGTTCGTAAAGTTTTTTAATTGATTCCACCTCCACTGTGTGGAAATTCAGTGACAAAATAAGGTTGTGCCAAAGTACCATTGCCCCTTAATATTTCTGTTGTAGCTTTCAAATTTATTACAGGTCTTACTCCCATTTCGTAACTATTATCATAATTACTTATAATTCCGTTTTGTTCAATACGGACAATTCCTGCATTATATCCATCATAAAGTGCAGGACTTATTGCCCAAAATTGTTCATTAATATATAAATAATAACTACTATTACTTTTTCCACTTCCTCCTGCATATTTTGCTTCATCCATAGTTATTAATCCGATTGGATAATCTAAGGCTTTATTTCCCTTATTACTGCTACTTGTTGTATATAAGTCATTACTTTGCGGACAAGAAAATTGTGGTATTTTAGTATAATAATATCTAATAAAAGGACCATACTGAGTATAATTTTTTCCATATCCTAATCCAGTATCCTGCGAATTCCACTTTCCTACTTCATCTAATCTACTTCTATCTCCACAAAATCCAGAATCCGCTATATACTCTTCGTTATTTAATAAATATGTTCTATACCAATTATCTAAAAATATTTTTATATTACTATCGTTAATATTCGCATGAGTTGCTGAATAAGTAGTGCTTCCTTTTGCTCCATACATATATCCTACATGTGCATTATCTGTTTCTAAAGAAGAAGCAATATAATTAGAAGCACCTATTGTAGCATCACTTCCTGTCGCCCTAGAATTTGTACCTTGATAAATAAGTCTTATTGACCCATCTTCATTAATTCTTATAATCCTCCAGTAAAATCCTGCAAAATATACATAATTATTCTCTACTGCTCCCCTAAAA
>CALVYA010000028.1 GCA_944371905.1 uncultured Bacilli bacterium
GCAACCTTACAAACTTATTATAATATATTTTCGAAAAAAATAAAAGACTATTAACAAAATACTTTGTCAACAGTCTGTTTAAAATACTGTTTTTACAGTATTTTTTTATTTTCTTTTGTGTTATACTAAATTTGTAGGTGAGGTTATATGTTGAAAAATAAATTGAATTATAGATTATTAAATCTTGCAATATTTTCTGTGATATTTTTAGTTTTATATAAAACAGGACCACTATGGATAGGAATTGTAGGAAAAGCATGGGAAATTGTTTTTCCATTCTTTATAGCATTCATTGTAGCTTATGCTTTAAATCCTTTTTTACAATTGATGTTAAATAAAAAAATACCTAAACCAATAGCATTAACTATTATTATTGCTATTATTGTAGGAATTATTGCTTTATTAGTTGCACTTATTATTCCGTTATTGTTTAATCAATTATCCAGTTTGTTTAGTAGTATTTTAGCATTTGTTAAGGAACTAATGACGGATTATGATCTTAATTTAGGACCATTACAGGCTACATTAACTGAAAGTTTTAATGAAATTATTTCTGGTATGAGTAAATTTGTATCAGATGGTGCGGTTAGTATGATTAATAATTCACTTAGTGCAGTATCTATTTTTATTATTGCTATAGCCGCTGCTATTTATTTACTAGTAGATATGCAAAAAATAAGAGCGGAGTTTAAAGAGTATTTATTAAGTAAGAATCAAAGATTATTTAGATATTTTAAAATTCTAGATACAGAAATGAAAAATTATTTAACTGGATTTCTTAAAATAGTAGGTATTACTTTAGTAGAATATACAGTAGCTTTCTTAATTATAGGACATCCCAATGCTATTTTGTTAGGTTTTTTAGCAGCGATTGCTACTTTAATTCCTTATTTTGGTGGAATGATTACCAATGTGATAGCAGCAATTACAGCTTTTGTAATTAGTCCTGGATTATTTATAAGAACTATTATTTGTTTCTTTGTTTTATCAGCACTAGATGGTTATGTAATAAACCCATTTGTTTACGGAAAAACTAATAAGGTACATCCATTAGTAGTTATATTTTCTGTTTTTGCAGGAGGAATATTATTTGGAATTCTAGGTATTATTATTTCACTTCCTTTAGCAATTATTATCATTGCAACTTATAAATTTTATCGTAGGGATATCAACGAAAAATTAGAAGATATGAAACTTATTAAGTCTAAAGAAGAAGAGTAACGAAAGTTACTTTTTATTTTGTTGATAAAAAAAATATTTTCTGCTATACTTGATAGTAGAATAGGAGATGTTAAAATGAAGAAAAAAGAGTCTAAAAAATATACTTTTAATTATTTTTTAGATATAGTATCAGAAGCTTTTATTACTGTAATTAAAAAACTTAATAAATTTTTAACGGATAAGAAAAAAGGAGTAGTAGTAAAAGTACTTATTAGGTTTCTATGTTGTTTATTGTTACTTTCTATTTTAGGTATTCCATTTTTTGTGTTAGGAAATATAGGAGAGGGAATTATCTATTTATGTGGTACGACATTTAAAGAAGGATTAGTGGTCATTTGGAAAAGTTTAGTGCAGTATTCTTACATATTATTTACTTTAGTCATCTTATTTAAAGTGATTTATCATATGGCTAAAACTAAAGAATATTATTTAGAAATTAATGGATCTAAACAAATAGGCCATAATTTGTACTATGCTATACAAGTATTTTTAAAGATATTAATTGTTATTTCTATTATTCCAATTATTTTGTTTGAAATTTTATTATTTGCATCTCTTGGAATGTTAATTGCATTTATCACTCATGGAATTTATTTCTTTGGACCTTTCTTAATTATTATAGGATTGATTATTATGGTATCTACTATTTTATCTTACATTTTTAATTCTACTGTGATTGAAAAAGGAGGGGCTAAGTAATGAAAAATCATTTATTAATGTTATTTATTGGTTTAGCTGTCTTTTTAATAGGAATCGCTTGGTTTTATTTAGAAACCATTGATTTTGATATTGATAAAAATTTAACTAATAATTTAGAAATGGAACAGGAAGTTCTAGAATATGAAATAGAAGATGATGAAACTTTTAGAATTACTAATTTCAATACTAATAAAAACATGAATTTATATATTGATAATTCCTTATCTAATGAGGTTAGAATTGTAGTAGTATATCCAGATATTATGAGAATAAAAAGTGGGTATTATACGATAGATGAAAAGAATTTAGTAAGAATTAATATTGAAAATGAATTGGTGATGAATTTTGACACATTAAATGATTTATATGACTTGGGAATTATTAGTTTGAAGAATAAAACTCTTTATAATTATAGTTTATTGAAATATTCAGAAGTAAGAGTTTTTGTAAACGAAGATTATAAAGAAAATATTGAGTTTGTTGGTACTAATGGTAAAGCATACAATCCAGTTAAATGATATAGATAATAAAAAATATGAAAAAGAATTATATGACCAAGGAATAGATTATATTGCCGGTGTGGATGAAGTAGGACGTGGACCTTTAGTAGGACCAGTAGTAACGGCATGTGTTGTATTACCTAAGAATTTTAAGTTAGATGGATTAACGGATTCTAAAAAATTAAGTGCTAAAAAAAGAGAAGAGTTTTTTGATATTATTATGAAAAAAGCTTTAGGAGTAGGTATTGGAATTAAAAGCGAAGATGTCATTGATGAAGTAAATATTTATGAAGCTACTAAACTGGCAATGTATGAAGCAATTAGTAACTGTCCTTGTAAGATCGAGCATGTTTTGATTGATGCGATGAAATTGGAAAAGTTAGAGATTCCTTCTACATCGATTATTAAAGGTGATTTGAAGAGCATTAGTATTTCAGCAGCTAGTGTGATAGCTAAAGTAACAAGAGATAGAATGTTAGATGAATTAGACAAGAAATATCCAATGTATGACTTTAAACATAATAAGGGGTATCCTACGAAAAAGCATGTAGAAGCAATTGCAAAATATGGAATTATAAAAGAACATAGAAAAACTTTTAAACCTGTGAGTGATTATGTAAAATAAAATGTTAAGATAGTGTAAACTATCTTTTTCTATGTAAAGTATTAATATTGTTTCATGTAAAATATTGCTAAATCCACTATCTGAATATATAATGGTTTTGAAAAATATCGGAGGGTATTATGTATCGAAGTAAGAAGAGGTTAATAATAGGAATCATGTGTATATAGTAGTACTAATGGTAGTAGTATATGCAGCATTTAATACAAGATTAACTATAAATGGAACAGGAAATATAACTAGTACTTGGAATATAGAGATAACTTCTATTACTAGTAATATTACAGGAAGTGCTTATAATATAACAGAGCCATCCTATAATGGAACCAGTGCAACTTTTAATGCAGGACTAATTAAACCAGGAGATAAAATTGAATATAATATAACTGTAGTTAATCATGGAAGTATTGATGCTATTATTAATGAAGTACAGGCAGAAACTAAAGGAAGTAGTGTAATCCTATATTCACTAGAAGGAATACAAAATCAAGAGAGACTAGCAAGTAAAGGTAGTAAGACCCGTTATTAACTTAAAATTTAATGTTGCAATTACCCAAGGAGATGGAACTAATTCTAATCCCTATGTTAGTATTTAAAGTAACTAAAAGTTGCTTTTTTTGTTATGTAGAATAATGTAAAATCCCTAAAAATTTTTCTTGAAAATTTCCTGGGAGGGGGGGTATAATGATATATGAGATAGACTAAAACGGAGTGGTAAAAGATGTATCGAAGGAAAAGGCTAATCACTAAAAGAAGAATATTTACGATAGCTATAGTATTAGTTATATTTGTCATGAGTCTAGGGTATGCCGCCTTAAGTCAATATGTAGAACTAGATGGAATAGCAAGTATCGATAGAAGCTGGATAGTAAAGGTAACAAAGGTAACCAATACGGTAACGAATAGTGCTACTAGTATCAGTAGTAACTATGTAAGTAATACAGTAACCTTAAATGCTAACTTACCAACGTCAAGTTCTACCATCACTTATACTATTACTTTATCTAATCAAGGGAATATTCCAGCCAAATTAAATAATATTGAAATAGTTGAAGATGAGAACAGTAATATTACTTATGAGATTAGTGGAGTAGAAGAAGAAGTAACAACCTTAAGACCAGGAGAGACTAATACAGCCAAGGTAACAATAAAATATAAAAGTGGAGTAACGAATATCAGTGAAACGAAAAAAGAATTAATGTTAACGTTTATTTATATAGATAATAGTAAACCAAGTAGTTCCGGAGGAAGTAGTGGAGGAACAGAGGAAGAAGAATACGAAGTATTTAAAGTAGGAGAGAAGGTAGAACTAATAGATGGAACGATATGGTATGTTACCAAGAATAGTTCTAGTAATGAAGATAAAGTAACCCTAGTAAGTGAAAATACAGCAAATAGTAATGGAAGTGTATCCACGAATGGAACTTATACGAAAGCTTTTGATAGTAACAATACGAATGAGTATGATCAGTTTGATACAAATAACATAGGATATTATGTTAAGAATACGGTAGAAACATATATCAAAAATAGTATCAAGAATAGTGGAGGAAATGAAACAGGAACTACAGCAAGACTATTAACGAAAGAAGAATATGATGACCTAATAAAAGAGGAAGTTCCAAGTTGGATGGAAAGCTCTTACTGGTTAATGAGTAATGAGAAAGGAAATAATGGATATTACTTTAATGGGACCAGTGTAGTAAGCACTAGTAGTTTTACTTCCAGTTATCGAGTAAGACCAGTCATAATAACCTTAAAAAGTAATGTAGAAAAACCAATATATTTAAAAGATCAAATATTAGAAGATAATGTAGAACGTATAGATAGTAACATTGATTTTTCTCAGATGAGCGAATGGGATGGAACGAAGGGATTATATTATACGAGCGAGAATACAGAAGATAATAAAATAACCTATTATTTTAGGGGAGCAGTGGAGAATAATTATGTATATTTTGCAGGATACTACTGGAGAATCATCCGAATCAATGAAGATGGCTCAGTAAGACTTATATATCAAGGAGAAACTCCTAATGCAACAGGAAGTGCAGCAACGATAGGAAGTAGTGCTTTTAATAGTAGTTCTAATGATAATGCGTATGTAGGATATATGTATGGATATCCAGAAACAACTACAAAATACGGAGATGTTAATCAAGATGGAAAAGTTAATACATCAGATATGATAATTGTAAGAAATATATCATTGAATGTAGCGACTCCAACAGAAGAACAAAAAGTATTGGCGGATGTGAATATGGATGGAAAAATAGATACCGAAGATGTGCAAATTATTCAAGAATATATGATAAACTATGATTTAAGTACAGAAATTGATATATTAGCAAGTGCCAGTGAAGAAGCAAGATATCAAGCGACACACAAAAATGTACATGATAGTGCTATTAAAGATATATTAGATACATGGTATGAAGATAATTTAATAAGTTATAGTTCTTATTTAGAAGACAGTGGCTTTTGTGGAGATAGAAGTGTCGCTAACGAGGCTGGACTATGGTATTCTAATGATACTGCACTAGGATATGGAAAAAATTATACATATTATGGTGCATCTTATAGGCTAACTAACATCAATGAACCACAATTTAGTTGCCCGCAAAATAATGATTTATATACAACAAGTAATAGTACGCAAGGAAATCAATCATTAGACTATCCCATAGGCTTGATTACAGCGGATGAAGTAGTATTTGCTGGTAGTATTTATCAAGGAGGGGGAAATATGAGTTATTATTTGTATACGGGAAGTAAGTTCTGGACTATGTCACCCGATAATATTACTCTTTATGATAGAAATTTCTATCTAGATGAACTAGGTGATATATATGCTACAACTGTAGGTAGTAATAGTGAAATGGGAATCCGTCCTGTGATAAATTTAAAAGCAGAAACTGAAATAATAAAGGGAAGTAATGGAAGTAGTTCTAATCCCTATGTTATTGCATAATAAAACGACTATTTAGTAGTCGCTTTTATTGTTGTTCCTTGATAATAATGTTTTAATATTTCAGCATAAGTTTTACCATTATTAGCCATTCCATTAGCACCATATTGACTCATTCCAACACCATGACCATAACCTCTTGTTGTAACAATGACTTTATCGGAATCAACGTTAATATCAAAATCAGTGGATCTTAATCCTAATAAGTTACGAAATTCAATTCCACTATAATAATTATCATCAATTCTTAATCGAGATACTCTACCAGAAGAAGTTCTTGCTATGATTTCTACTAAAGTTTCCTTATTAAAATCAATACCTAATATTTTTTCTAAATTATCAAAGGAAAAAGATACTTGTCTTAAAAAACTACTAGCATTAATATCCCAACTAGAGTTTACACTAACTAAATATGGATGACTATAACCAAATACCTCGTAGGAAGACTCTGTATAGCCATTACTAGTGGAATGATATAGGGCATCTATATATTGATTATTATAGGTAATAACTAACCCTTTCGTAGCTTCTACTGCTTTTTTAACTTTGTTATAATAGGTATCAAAACTAGCTCCCCACATTACTTTTAATTGATTTTTATCTCTATAACTTTGTGTTTTTACATCATCAGTTAATACTTTATTATCTTGTATTGCCTTTAAAGCATATGTTCTTGCTGCAATACTTTGAGCTTTTAATGCTTCTATATGAAAAGATGCTGGCATTTCGATTGCTACTACACCTATTATGTATTCCTCTAGTTCTATTGTTTCAATAGTTCCATTGCTTCGATAAATAGTAACCATTGTTTTATTTTCTTGTATTTGATTATTATTATTATTATTATTATTCGTAGGTGGAGTAGGTTTTACTATTTCTTCCTTATTGGTATTATTATTAGGAATATTATTTTGTTCTTCTGTTATAGGTTCTTCTTTTTCTTCTATAATAATTTCAGGTTCTGGTAATTCTACTTTAGAATAACCAATTTCATTATTATCTTCATCAAAATGATTTAAAATAATACTACTAACATAATTAAATTTTTGCTCGTAATTATTATTAGGAATATCTACATTACCTAATACAATAGATCCTAAAACTAATCCTCCAACAACTAAAATAACTTTATTTCCATTCCACTTGATTTTGTTTATTTTTATAAAATTATTAATTTTATTTAAAATAGAATTTTCTTTTTTATTGCCACCAAATTCATAATCATAACTTAAATATAGGACTAAGACTTTCTCTTTATTCACCTTTCTTATTTCATAGTATTCGATCATATTAACCACCTATTATAGTGTTTCACTAATAAGATAAAAATATACAAAACAAAAAGGACAAAATGTCCTAATCTAATTTTATTGGTTTTCTTATATAATCATAGTTTTTATCATTCATAATCAAAGAATAAATTTTATCAATTTTTGTTTCTATTTCCAATAGAGTATTATATTCTTTTTTGTAATTAGTAATTAAGGGAATAGTTAAATCTTTTTTTATTTTATTTAAATAATGAATCCCTTTTTGATTAAATCCTAGTACTCGAATATAATTTATTTTTATATTTTTTGCTTCTTCTTTTGTAAAACTACATAAAATATGAGTTAACATACGATGAATTTTATTATAAGTATATCGTTTAGTCTTTATTTTTTGAATTAGTTCTTCTAGGGAATTTGTTTCATCTATATATTTTAAAATTCTGTGATGAATTCCTTCATCTACTGTCTGGTATATTTTTATATTTTCTTGTTCAGATATTATTTTGTATTTCAATAATGTAAAATAATTATCTGTTGGATATTTTTCTTTTAAATATTGATAAGTAAAGGAAGGAACATATTTTTTGATATTTTTATTATCTAGATTATTTCTAATAGCAGTAGCACTTACTATTTTATGATTTAATTTTTTATTATGAAAATCATTGGTTCTTTGAATCGTTTTTATTTCAATATTAGCCTGTTGTTTTATTATTTCTTTTACATAAGAAAGACCTAGTAAATCATTAGGAAGTGAGATCGTTTTATTATATAATTGATTAATCGCTAAAGAAAGTGCGGTTGGATAGTTTTCTCCTTTATCCAGATAATCTTTTACTATCTTATTATAATTAGGGTTATTTAGTTGGATATTGGCTATTTCTATTAGTTGGTTTGGATCGTTAGATTCACTTCCAAATACAATAGTATCTACTTTTAAATGATTAAGAATACTAATAGCGCCCAAGGCAAATATATCAGCACTTTGAGTAGAGAAAACAAAGGGTAATTCAATGATTAAATCAACACCATATTGTAGAGCAATATCCGTTTTTTCCCATTTATTTAATATACTAATTTCTCCTCGTTGTGTAAAAGAAGAGGACATAACTAAAATAATGCAAGAAGATGGATACATTTCTTTAATCTTTTTTAAATGATATAAATGTCCATTATGAAATGGATTATATTCGCAAATAATACCAATTATTTTCATTAGATTCCTCCAATACAGTTATTATACTAAAAAAATATGGGATAGCAAATTAATTTTTTCTATAAAAATTGCTTTTTTTCTATATATATTATATAATGTGTTGGCAGGTGATCAATATGTTAATAGAATTAGATGAATTATTTAGTCATACGAAAGATAAAATTAGCATTAAGAAAGATATTATTTTTGATCATACTTATTTAGAAAATACGGATATTTCATCTTTAGAGAATGTTCATTTTGATGGAGAAATATGTGAATCATCAGATACTTCTATTCATTTAAAAGGAATTCTTAAAGGAACGATGATAATTGAAGATGCTATTAGTTTAGAGAACGTTGATTATGATTTTTCGTGTGAAATCGATGAAATTTTAGATGAATTTCTTAAAAATAATCAAAATAGTATTGATATTCTTGAAATTTTATGGCAAAATATTGTTTTAGAGATCCCACTTAAATATACTAAAGAAGAAGATTTAAGTAAATATCAAGGGGATGGATGGAAACTAATAAGTGAAGATGAAGTAAAAAGGGATAATCCTTTTAGTATCTTAGCTGAAAATATGAAAAAGGAGTGATAACATGGCTGTACCATTTAGAAAGGTTTCAAAAACTAGAAAAAGAATGAGAAGAAGTCATAATGCTTTAGAAGTGGTAGGAACTACTACTTGTAAAGAATGTGGAGCTGTAATTAAACCTCACCGTGTATGTAGTGCGTGTGGAAGTTATAAAGGAAAAAAAGTTGTTGAAACTAAAGATGCTGAATAGTATCTTTTTTTCTTGAATTTATATTACTATTTTATTATAATATTAGGCTAGAAAGACAGGGGATAGTATGGAAACAAAAGAAGCATATGGTATTTTATTTAAACCTGAAATGATCGATGAAAAAAGAGTTATGTTAGTGCCTTATCATATTATAGATGGAATAGTGTCAGAGAATGGTTTAATTGATAGATATGAAACTGCTTATAAAAAAATTAGATTATCTGATAAAATAAGTGATTATGATACTATGTATGGATTTGAAATATTAGATGAAGAATTGAGTGAATATTATAAAGCGAGTGGATATCCAGAATCGCATTATGATTATCCAGACGTATGTGCAAAATCTTATTTAAATTTTGCTAAAAATTATATATTTTTGTTAGAAAAAAGTAATTTTATAGAAGATGCTTTATGTTATGCTATTAATATTAAAACCAAAGAAGTAGAAGCAATAGATATTACTACAAATTTAGTTGCACAATTGTCTCATTCTAATAAAAAAGAGCATACATTAAATGAAAATGTGGAATTATCTACTAAAAATCAATTATTAACTCAAGTATCGTTGATAAATCCTAGAGTATTATTAGATAAGGTTACAAGAAGAGTTGTAGGTCAAAAAGATGCAGCATCCGAACTAATTGGTACAATATGTAAAAATTTAAAGTATGGTAATTATGCAGGAATGAAATCTAATATTTTGTTATATGGACCTAGTGGATGTGGAAAGACTGAGTTAGTAAGAAGTTTAGCTAGAGAATTAGATATTCCTTTAGTAATAGAAGATATGACTTCTTATACAGCTAGTGGTTATGTAGGAGATTCGGTGAAAGCTATTTTAAGACGATTATTTATTAGTAGTGATAATAATATGGAAAAAGCAGAAAAAGGAATTATTGTGTTAGATGAAATTGATAAGTTGGCTAGTACAGATGCTAGAGAAAATGTCAATAAAACGGATGTCCAAGAAGAGTTGTTAAAAATGATTGAAGGTGCTAAAATAAATATTAATGATAGTAATCGAACGAATCAACAGTTAATTATGGATACTTCTAATATTACGTTTATTTTATGTGGAGCCTTTACTAAATTAAGAGAACAATTAAAGCCACGTAGGATATTAGGTTTTTCTGATAATGTGGAAGATGAATCACCTAAAATAGAAGTAGATAATAATTCTTTTGTTCAATATGGATTAATGACAGAATTGGTTGGTAGAGTACCTGTTAAAATACCAATTAAGTCATTAGAGGTTGAAGATTTAGAAGAGATTCTATCACATTCTTCTATTAGTAGTTTGAAAATATATGAAGCAGCGTTACTGCAAGAGGATCATGTTAAGGTGGTTTATGCAAACAAGCCTTCTTTTGTTAAAGCAGTAGCGAAAAAAGCTCATGAATTAGGCACAGGTGCTAGAGGATTAAAAACAGTTATAGATGAAACATTTTTGCAAGCAACTTCTGAAATTGGTTCTTCTTTGCCTAGTAAAAGAATTTTATTTGTTTCCAAAGAGACTATTGATGATCCAAAAGTTTATACACTAAGAAAGGTTAAAAAGGGAAATTATGAATTATCAGAAAGAGTTAGAGAAAGTAATCAGTAAAATTGATAGTTTAGAAGAGATACCAACGTTATTACTTCATAGTTGTTGTGCACCTTGCTCTAGTTATGTTTTAGAGTATTTAGCTAATTATTTTAAAATAACTATTTTTTATTATAATCCTAATATTTCTCCTAAAGAAGAGTTCGATAAGAGAATAGAAGAACAAAAAAGATTGATTCGTGAGTTGACAGTAAAAAATAAAGTGGAATTCATAGAAGGAAATTATGATAATAGTAAATACGAAAACGCTATCCAAGGATTAGAATTTGAAAAAGAGGGTGGATCACGTTGTCATATTTGTTATCAATTACGGCTAGAAGAGACTGCTAAGTTAGCGAAAGAAAAAGGATTTAATTATTTTACAACTACGTTATCAATTAGTCCTTATAAAAATGCTAAGGTGTTGAATGAAATAGGAGAAGAATTAGAAAAAATTTATCATGTTAATTATTTATATGCAGATTTTAAGAAAAAAGATGGCTATAAAAGAAGCATTGAGTTATCTAGAATATATCACTTATATCGTCAAGACTATTGTGGCTGTAAGTATTCTAAGCGGAATAAGTTAGAGGAATAGTAAAACTATTCTTTTTTTGTACAATTTTGTAGAATTATTATTTTTCGTGTTGAAAATTTCCTGGGGGGGGGGGGGTATAATTTTATTAAAATATAAAAAATAGAATATAAAATATATATTAAATTAA
>CALVYA010000029.1 GCA_944371905.1 uncultured Bacilli bacterium
AATAGAATATCAAATCACAGTAGAGAACCAAGGAACACTAGATGCCATCATAGAAGATATTAATGCTAGTGAGACTGAAAGTGATGCAATAAAGTTTGAAATCAGTAATATAAGAATAGGAGATATCTTATTAAAACAAGAAAGTACTACTTTTAATATTAAAATCAGTTATGATGAAAGTATTACTAGTCAACCAGAAATAACAAATAACAGGTTAACAGTAAATATCGATTATGCTCAAAATGTAGGACAAGAGATAACCCCAAGTGATCCAGAAATAAAAGGACCATCTTTCATTAAATCTATACTAGAAGATAATACAGTTAAAAATGATAGTGAAATAGATTTTAGTAAGACAAGTGAAGAAGATGGAACGAAAGGATTATATTATACGAACACAAATACAGAAGATGGGAAGACAGTATATTATTATAGAGGAGCAGTAGAGAATAACTATGTAAAATTTGCAGGATACTACTGGAGAATCATAAGAATAAATGAAGATTCCAGTATAAGATTAATCTATCAAGGAGAAACTCCTAATGCCACCGGAAGCGCATCTACAATTGGAAGTAGTGACTTTAATACTAATCGGGATGATAATGCTTATGTAGGATATATGTATGGAGAGGTAGGAGCATCCACCTATGAAGCAACTCATGCAAATATTAATGATAGTACAATAAAAAGAGTAATAGATCAATGGTATGAAGAAAATTTGCTAGATAATTATTCGATATATTTAGCAGACTCAGGATTTTGCGGAGATAGAAGTTTAGCAAGTGGAAGTGGATATGGGACAAGTGATACGTATTATGGAGTTTATAATATGTTTGTTGACACATATCAACCACAGTTTGCCTGCTCACAGAGTAATGATTTATATACCACAAGTAATAGCAATAAAGGAAATAAAGCATTAGATTATCCCATAGGATTAATAGCAGTAAGTGAAGTGGCATATGCTGGTGGAGGCAGTGGTTCTGCTAATAGTAGTTATTATTTATATACAGGTGTTAATTATTGGACAATATCACCATTGCTTTTTCAAACAATGAATATGACTACTGGTTATTATGGCGTTTTTGATAATGGCTCTTTACAAAATAATAGATATGCAGCATCTTCTTTCAATGTTAGACCCGTTATCAATTTAAAATCTGATGTAAAAATAGTCGAAGGTGGAGATGGAACTGTTTCTAACCCATACGTAATTAAAACTAGTTAATTTTAAGTGCTATAAAAGAAATAGTACTTTTTCTTTTATACTAAAAATTTCATAGTAACTAAAATTTTACATATATTTTAACAGGTGATGTTATGGATAGTTATGTAATAGGTTTAATTAGTGAATTTGGCTATTTTGGTATGTTTCTAGGAATGATTTTAGAAGCAGTTATTATTGTGATTCCCAGTGAATTAATATTAGCTACTGGTGGAATTTTAGCTGGACAAGGTATTTTTAGTTTTATAGGAGCTTTTATTATCGGTTTACTAGGTAGTGTTTTTTGTGCTATTATTATTTATTTTATGGGGTATTTTGGAGGACGTGGCTTTGCTAAAAAGTATGGAAAATATTTTTTTATGAAAGATGAGGAACTAGAGAAGAGTGATTCTTGGTTTAACAAATATGGTTTAATTGCTGCTTGTATTGGTAGAAATGTTCCTATTGTTAGAACTTTAGTATCTTTACCTATTGGTATTGCTAGATTATCTTTTAAAAAATTTTTAATTTATACTATTTTAGGTAGTATTCCTTGGACTTTTGTTTTTGTTTATTTTGGTTATGCCTTAGGAAATAATTGGGTAGTATTAAAAAATGTTACTTCAAGATTAGAAGTACCTATTAAAATATTAATCTGGTTGTTGGTTATCTCGTGGTTTTATAAAATGATAAAAAAATTCATAAAAGTAAGACAAATAAAAAAATGCAAATAGTTGCATCATTTTATACTAATATTGTATACACTAGGACCTTTAATTACTTTTCCATCGATATCAAATCTTGAACCATGACATGGACAGTCCCATGTTTTATCCACTGTATTAAATATTAAATTACATTTCATATGTGGACAAATATTAGATACAACGTGTTCATGGCCTTCTTCATCAGTGTATATCCCGCATTTTTTACCATTACGCATTTCCACTTTGACATTTTTAGGATAAAAAGAATAATTGGTTTTTAATTTGGATAGTACATAAGTAACACTACTATTGAAGTCATAGTTTAAAATATTTATTGCTTTTATTATATTAATTTTTCTACTTGGATTAAATAAATCAGCATATTTATTTTCTTTTCCTTTAATTAAGTCGCTAAGTATTTTTCCCGCTAAAGATCCATTAGTCATTCCCCAAGTATTATATCCTGTACCTATGAAAAGATTAAGATCATTTTGATAATTTCCAATAATAGGCATAGCATCAGGAGTAATTACATCATAATTAAACCAATAATACTTGATATCTTTAGTTAAATTTGATCTTACATGCCATAATAATTCTTCAAAGTTCTTTTCATTATTCATATTTTGACCTAAAGATTTGGATAATCCAGCATATATAATATAATCTTTAGTATCAGAATGATATCTAATAGAATGAATATCTTTACAACTAATAGCATTAAACATTTTATTTTTACTAACAACACCACTTGCTACATAACTTTTTTCTAAATAGGTTTTAAAAGGAAATATTCCAGGAATTAAAAAAAATGGATAATGACAAGCAAGCACTACTTTTTTAGCTCTAATTTTGTTTGTTTTAGTTTTTACTATATAATAATTCTCTTCTTTTTCTAATTGAATAGCTTTGGTTCTTTCATAGATATGAATACCATTTTTTAAACAAATATCCTTTAGAGCTAACACATATTTTATTGGATGAAAAACAGCAGTATCATTTACTTTTATTGCATATTTGCTAGGATATTTTATAGGTAGATTAGTACATAGTTTATGATCAATTTTACATTGGATTAAAATGTGATTTAACTCTTTTAATTTAGTAATATATTTATTTTGATCAGTAAAAACATAAGAATTATTGCTTTCAAAATTACACTTTATATTATAATTTAGAATATTTGTTTTTACTAATTCAATGGCGTATTTTTGACTTTCTATATACTTTTCTACTATTTTTGTACCATAACTTTTTTTTATTTTATTTAATGTTAGTTCCTGTAAATAAGTTAATTTACCAGTAGTTTTACAGGTCGCACCATATCCTATTTTATCACTATCAATGAGTGTAACATTTAATTTACTATCTTTTAAATAAAAAGCGGTAGATATTCCTGTAATTCCTCCCCCGATAATTAATACATCGGTAGTAATGTCTTCTTTTAATGGTGGAAGTAACTTTGTTTTGATTCCTTTTAACCATAGAGAATTGTTATTCATTGTATCACCTTTATATTTATGATTATTGATTCTAATTTTTATTCATTGTTATTTAAATAAAAGTATGGTAAATTTACTATAGGTGGTCTTATGAAATGCTATAAATGTGGAGTAACATTATCTAATACAGATAAATATTGTCCAAGATGTGGGACTTTATTTGATAATGGGGATGTAGAAAAACATGCAGATACTTTAGAAAATCAATTACTTAATTTTTATACTAATAAAATATTAGGAGCTAATTATAGAATTTCTTTAGGATATTTATTTTTTAATTTTGGCTATGCTTTTTATAAAAAAATGTATCGTGTGGGAATTATCAGTTTTTTCGTTCTTTGTTTGTTTTATTCAATGTTAAATGGTGGAATAGAATTTATTGCTAATAGTATGGGATTTTATTTTTTACTTTTTTTATTTGTTATCATAGGTGGTATTGTTTATAATGTTTATTATATTTGGCATTTTAATGATTTATATATGAAAAATGCTAAATATAGAGTTCAGAAAATAATCAGTAAATATGGGTGCAATGATAAAAAGTTATTGGAAAAAATCTGTAAAAAAGATAGTCAAGGGAATCTAGTTATTGCTATAGTAAGTATTGTAATATTTATTTTCTTAGCAAAATATAGTTTGTAATTATCTTATTTGACTTTCTTATAAATTGTGATATAATGTAGAAAGTTTTTGTAAGGAAGTGTATTAGTATGGAAAAAAGAAATATAGCGATTATTGCACATGTTGACCATGGGAAAACAACATTAGTTGATGAAATATTAAAATCCAGTGGTACTTTTAGAGATAATGAAGATTTAAGCAATGCAACAATGGATTCTAATCAAATTGAAAAAGAAAGAGGAATTACTATTTTAGCGAAAACAACAGCTATTAATTATAAAGGATACCGTATTAATATTTTAGATACACCAGGACATGCTGATTTTGGTGGAGAAGTAGAAAGAATTATGAATATGGTGGATGGTGTTCTTTTGGTAGTGGATGCTTATGAAGGGACTATGCCTCAAACTAGATTCGTATTGAAAAAGGCGTTAGAAGCTAAAGTAAAACCAATTGTTGTTATTAATAAAGTAGACAAAGATACAGCAAGATGTAAAGAAGTGGTTGATGAAGTATTAGATTTATTTATTGATCTAGGTGCTGATGAAGATTGGCTAGATTTTAAAGTTGTGTATGCCTCAGCTGTTAATGGGACTTCTAGTTTAAGTGATGATTTAACTACTCAGACCCCGGGATTTGATGAATTACTTGATTTAATTATTAGTGAGATTCCAGCGCCTAAAGGAGATGTTAATGCTTCGTTGCAATTTCAACCAGCATTATTAGACTATAATGAATACGTTGGAAGAATAGGAATTGGACGAGTTCATAATGGAAAAATCAAAGTAGGTCAAATGGTTGATTGTATGAGATTGGATGGATCAATCAAACAATTTAGAGTTCAAAAATTGTTTGGATTTTTAGGATTAAAACGTATCGAAATTGAAGAGGCTGAAGCAGGAGATATTTGTGCTGTGGCAGGACTTATGGATATTTCGGTAGGAGAGACGCTATGTGAAGTGGGAAAACGTAATCCTTTACCAATTTTACATATTGACGAACCAACATTACAAATGACTTTCGGAGTTAATACTTCACCATTTGTTGGTAAAGAAGGGAAAATTTTAACAGCAAGAAAGATTGAAGAAAGATTAAATAAAGAGTTACAACGTGATGTTAGTTTAAGGGTAGAACCAAATGATAGTGAAAGTTGGATAGTATCTGGTCGTGGAGAATTACATCTTGGAATTTTAATTGAAAATATGCGACGTGAAGGGTTTGAATTACAAGTTTCTAAACCTAATGTAATTATTAAAGAAGAAAATGGTATAAAACTAGAACCATATGAAGAATTAATGATCGATGCTCCTGAAGATACTATCGGATCTGTGATTGAGCAATTAGGTAGTAGAGGAGCTATTATGGAAAGTATGAATAATGTGAATGGACAAGTAAAGCTTATTTATACGATTCCTTCTCGTGGTTTGATTGGTTTTACAACTAATTTCTTAACATTAACTAAAGGTTACGGTATTATTAACCATACATTTAAAGAATATCGTCCAATAGCAAGTGTTGATATTGGGGAAAGAAGTATTGGAGTTTTAGTATCCATGGAAAATGGTAAGGCAACTGCTTACGCACTTGGAGGTTTAGAAGAACGCGGAGTAATGTTTATTGAACCAGGTACTGAAGTTTATGAAGGTATGATTGTAGGAGAACACAACCGTGATAATGATTTGGCTGTCAATGTTGTCAAAGGAAAACAATTAACGAATATGCGTGCTGCTGGTAGTGATAAAACAGTAGTGTTAAAGCGTCCAAGGCCTATTTCTTTAGAATATGCCCTTGATTACATTAATTCAGATGAACTTGTAGAAGTTACACCTTTAAATATCCGTCTTAGAAAGAAAATTTTAAATACAGAACAAAGAAAAAAAATAGATGCAAAAAACTAATTTGTTTTTTCATCTTTTTTTGTTATAATATATTTAGTAACAAATAATAGAAGGGATATGATTGTATGGTAAAGAAAAAAGAGACTAATGTGAATAAAAAGGTGGAAAAAAGAAAAATTCCAACTAAAAATTATATTATAGTAGGAGTTATTTTTGCTCTATCGATTTTTTTAGTATTCTTTTTAAGAGATTGGTATAAATCATATCAAGAATATGAAAAAACAATTCCTGTTTTAACTAATGTATTAAGTGAAGTTAGATATAATGAAATATATAATTATATTGGTGACAATCAAAGTGTAATCATCTATATGGGTGTTGCTGATGATGAAGATTGTCGAGAAGTAGAATCTAAGTTTAAAAAAGTAATTGAAGAACGTCATTTAAAAAATAAAATTGTTTATTTTAATATTACTGATGTGGAAGATAAAGAGTTATTATTAAAGGAATTTAATGATAAATATGCAACTAAAGATAGAATAAGTGCATATCCAGCTATTATATTATTTGAAGATGGAAAAATTGTTGATTTTAAAAGTAAAACTGCTAATAAAAATTTATTAGTTAGTGATATTGAACAATTACTAGATGAATATGAAATAGAAGGAGAATATTAATGATTCATATCGTTTTGTATGAGCCAGAAATTCCAGGTAATACTGGGAATATTATGCGCACCTGTGTAGCAACTGGGACTAAATTACATTTAATAGAACCTCTTGGTTTTTCATTAGATGAAAAACATTTAAAAAGAAGTGGAGTTAATTATATTGATAAATTAGATTATGAAGTTTATAAAAATTTCGAAGATTTTGAAAGTAAAAATAAGGGGACATATTATTATTTTACAAGATATGGTCATAAACCTCATACTAGTTTTGATTATTCTAATCAAGAAGAAGAAATATATTTAATTTTTGGGAAAGAGTCTACTGGAATTCCAAAAGAAATTTTAAGAAAAGATTTAGAGCATTGTATGAGAATTCCAATGACTAAGAATGTAAGAGCATTAAATTTATCTAATTGTTGTGCTATTGTATTATATGAAGTTTTACGTCAACAAGATTATCGTGATTTGTTATTTGAAGAGCCACACAAAGATAAAGATTTTATAAATTTAGATTAAAAACATATTGACAATATGATAGATAGAATGGTAGAATAATATCACTGAGTTGGAAAAGTTCAACTCTTATGGGGCATTAGCTCAGCTGGGAGAGCGCCACGTTTGCACCGTGGAGGTCAGCGGTTCGATCCCGCTATGCTCCACCATAATTGACTTTAAAATCGTATACTTTATAGTTACGATTTTTTTATTTATCTTGATAAAAATAGTCTTTACATATTTTTGATTTTTATATATGATGGAATTGTAGAATGTGAGGACATAATATGAATAGCAGTAAAAAATATTATCATATGTTAGATATTATTAGAGTGGTTTCTTGCTTTATAGTATTATTTTATCATTTAAATTTGTTACCGGGTGGTTATTTAGCCGTTTGTACTTTTTTTGTTTTAACTGGTTATTTATCTTGTATATCAGCATTTAGAAAAGAAAAATTTTCCATTTTATCTTATTATGGTAATCGTTTATTGAAAATTTATCTACCTCTTGTAGTAGTTGTATTCTTAACTATTGCTGTTGTATCTTTTTTACCTGATATCATATGGCTAAATCTAAAGCCTGAAACGACTTCTGTTTTACTAGGATATAATAATTTTTGGCAATTGAGTGCTAATTTAGATTACTTTGCTAGACATATTAATTCACCATTTATTCATTTTTGGTATATAGGTATATTATTACAATTTGAATTACTATTTCCATGGATATATCTTTTGTTACGTAAAATAGGAGATAAAATTCATAAAAGTATTCCTTGTATTATTACTCTTAGTTTATCTATAATTAGCACTATTTATTTTTATCAAATGTGCTCTTCTAATAATATTATGGCCACTTATTACAATACTTTCTCTAGAATATTTTCTTTATTATTTGGTTTATCTTTAGGATTTATTCATTCTTATTATGGAGTTTTTCTATGTAAAAGTCTAAAAAAAGGAGTTATTAGTAAGATCATATTTTACTTTTATATGCTAATATTCATAACTTTATGTATTTTTATTGATAATAAATCAGTATATTTCCCAATTAGTATGATAATAGTAACTTTAATTAGTTGTAGATTAATTGATTATGGAACGATTATTTCAAAAAGAAGATTATCTACCCTTGATAAATTGATTAAATTTTTATCAAGTATTAGTTATGAAATATATTTATTTCAATATCCAATTATTTTTCTAATGCAATATATTACAATTCATGACTATTTCAGTGTTCCTATTATAATGATTTTAACATTGGCATTCTCTTATCTTCTTCATCTTTGTATTAATTTTAAAGATAAAAATAAAATAACTAAAATAGGTAAATATGGGGTTCGTATTATTATTTTAATAATTGCTTTATACGGAGGTTATCAATATTATAGAGCAGAAGATCATACACAAGAAATGAATGCTTTAAAAGATCAATTAGCCGAAAATGAAGAAATGTTAAAGAAAAAGCAAGAAGAATATGAATCTCAGTTAAAACAAGAAGAAGAGGATTGGTTATCTCAATTAGTAGAGTTAGAAAATGGGGAAAAAGAATTAAAAAATATTGTAACGAATTTACAGGTAGTAGGAATAGGAGATTCGGTTATGTTAGGTGCTGTTGATAATTTATATCAAACTTTTCCTAATAGTTATTTTGATGCGAAAGTATCTCGTTCTATTTGGGTTGCTGGAGAATTACTACAAGATTTAAAAAATAAGAATATGTTAGGAGATCCTATTGTGATAAATTTAGGCGCTAATGGAGATTGTACTGATTCTTGCAAAGTAGAAATAATGAAAAAATGCGAAGGTCATAAAGTATTTTGGTTAAATGTTACTAATGATGCTGAAGTTCATTTTAACGAAAACTTATTATCATTTGCATCTAGATACGATAATTTATACGTAATTGATTGGGAATCAATTTCTAAAGGGCATCCCGAGTACTTTTATGCAGACGGAATTCATTTAACAGAAACTGGGAAAGTGGCTTATACGAAAGCAATTTATGATGCTATTTATCAAGTATATTTAGAGGAATATAACGAAAAGAAAAATGAAATTATTCATAAACATGAGGAAGAATTAAAGAATAAAATAACTTTCTTTGGAAACGATATTTTACTAGGAGTCTTTGATAATATTAAAAATGATTATTCTAATGCTAATTTTATTATAGAGAAAGAATTTAATTATCAAATGTTAAAGAATAAAATAGAATCTATGAAAAAAGAGGATTCTCTAACTTATAAGATAGTTTTTGCTTTTGATACTAATATCAATTTAACAAAATCAGAGTATTTAGATTTAATTGATCTTTGTAAAGATTATCAGATTTACATCGTCTCTACTACGAAAGAGAGTACGGAAATGTTATCTAGTTTCAAAGAAGCTATTGTTGTTATCAATTTTTATAAGGAACTAGAACAGCATAAGGAATATTTAATGGCTGATGGTATTCATTTAACTGAAAGAGGAAATGAAGCATTAAGTAAAATATTAATAACTAACATTAAATGAAGATTTGACAATTCATTTACTATTGAATCTAAAAATTAGAAAAAGTATGAGAGAAATATAATAAATGAATGGTATAATAAAAATAGAGGTGAGAGTAAGTGAGTCAAAGTGACAATAAAAAAATTATATCATTAGGTAGATTTATAGGAGAAGTTTTCGTTTATTCTATTGTAGTAACGATTTTATTAAGTTTGTTTCAATCTTTTATAATAGAATTAATTCAAAATAAAGTGACCAATGATCGTGTTTTTGCAATAGTAAATTTAATTGTAAATATTATCTTTTTATGGATTTCATACTTTTTAATCTTTAATCTTATTTTTAATAAGTATAAAGTGAAGACTAGTGAAATACCTAAATTTAAAAAGACTATAGTATGGATATTAACTATTTCTTCAGGAGCATTATTAATTTCTAGAATGTATCAAATTTGGAAAGTAGCAAAAATAGCAATAGCATTTTTTGGAGAAAAGTTTTTCTTATATGAGTATTTTTTAGAAGTTGGATCCATTATTATATCATTAGTCATCAATATAGCTATTGCTAATCATTTATTTAGTAAAAATATAAATAATGCCAATAATGTAGTATTTGATCAAGAAGTAAATAAGTATAGTATTATTAAGTTAACAACGATAATTTTCTTAATTTTAACAGGTATTGTTATCATTATTTCAGGAGTTTTATTAGAAATATGATAACCGAGATAGATAAAAAATTACGTGATTTATCTTATTCTAAATTTAGAAGTAGTTTTCATTTAAAAGAAAAAGATAAAGCTTATATATTGGAAAAAGGAATAAATACAATAAGAAAACATGCCATGGAATTTATAGGTAAAAGGTTAGGACCTAAAGTGATTTTAAATGATGGAAAACAAACACCAATGCGAGGACATCCAGTGTTTATTGCTCAACATGCAACCGCTACTTGTTGTAGAGGATGCCTAGAAAAATGGCATAAAATAGAAAAAGGTAAAGAATTAAATCAAATAGAGAAAGAATACATAGTAGATATTATTATGAAATGGATTAGTAATGAATTAGAAAGGAAGATATAATGGACTTTTTAGATTTAGCAAAAGAAAGATTTTCAGTAAGAGATTTTTCAACTAAAGAGATAGAAAATGAAAAATTAAACAAAATTTTATTAGCAGGAAAATTTGCACCAACGGCTTGTAATAAACAGCCTCAAAGAATCTATGTCTTAAAAAGTGAAGTTGCTATCTCAAAAATACGAGCAATTACTAAAATGGTTTTTAATGCACCTATAGTACTATTAGTTTGTATTAATTTAGAAGAAGTTTGGAAAAATCCTTTAGAAGAAGGATATGATACAAGAGAAATGGATGCTAGTATTGTAGGGACTCACATGATGTTAGAAGCATGGAATGTAGGAATTTCCTCTGTATGGATCAGATACTTTGATGCTAGGAAAATATCAGAAGAATTTAATCTTCCAACTAATATCAAACCAATCTTTTTATTACCAATAGGATATAAAAGTAATCAATCTAATCCTTCCTCAAGTCATAATGATAAAAAGAGTTTAAACGAAATTGTAGAATATTTATAAATAGATAAGGTAACTAAAAAAGTTACTTTTTTTGCCAGAAATCATAGGGTAGAGGAGTATTTAAAATAGAAAGTTTATTTGGTAGAATAAAATTATAGAATATGATACCTGTCAAAAAGTGTAAGGACTCTAAAAATTTTTCTTGAAAATTTTCTGGGGGGGGGGGGGTATAATGTATAT
>CALVYA010000030.1 GCA_944371905.1 uncultured Bacilli bacterium
AAAGATATTAGTATTACGTTAGATATTGGACAATATGTATCAAGTAATCCAACACCAGATGGAGAACTATTACCAGAGTTAGGGTATTTTAAGTTGGTTGAACAAATATTCAATGATAACAAGGTACAAAGTGATTCAAATATAGACTTTAGTAAAACAAGTGAAGAGGATGGAACGAAAGGATTATACTATACGAATACCAATACAGAAGATAATAAAACTACCTATTATTTTAGAGGAGCAGTAGAGAACAATTATGTATATTTTGCGGGATTCTACTGGAGAATAATAAGAATCAACGAAGATGGATCAGTAAGATTAATTTATCAAGGAAAAACACCAAATGCTACAGGCGTTGATGCTTCAATAGGATACAGTGCTTTTAATTTTGATTTATTAGATAATGCGTATGTCGGATATATGTATGGTACGGCAGGAAGTAGTACCTATGAAGCAACTCATGCGAATATTAACGATAGTACAATAAAAACAACAATAGATACATGGTATAAAGAGAATTTATTAAGTTATGCTTCTTATTTAGCAGATAGTGGTTTTTGCGGTGATCGAAGTTTAACTTATAATGAAGGAGGATATTGGAATCAGTTAACTGTTTACGGAGCTAGAAATAGATTATTAAATGCTAATCCTCAATTTTCGTGTCCACAAAGTAATGATTTATATACAACCACTAGTAGTAATAAAGGGAATAAATCACTAGATTACCCAATTGGATTGATAACTTTAGATGAAGTAACTTATGCAGGAGGAGTGTATGAAGGGGCTTCTAACGACAGTTATTATTTATATAATGGTAATCAACCTGGAGAATGGTATTGGAGTATGACTCCAGATTATTTTAATGAAACCACTGCTAGCGTGGGAGATGTTAATTATGGCGGAATTTTAGATGCTAATATGGTATCATATAATATGTGTGTGAAACCGGTAATTAATTTAAAATCTAATATAGAAATGATAAATGGTAATGGAACTATCAATCATCCTTATGTTATTAAAACAAGTTAAGATTCACCTTTTAGAATATAGCCATATATTCTTTTTTCATGTATAATAATTTTGGAGGGATCTTATGACAGTTGGAGTTTTAGTAGAATTAGCAAATAAGAATGTAGATCGTATTTTTGATTATACAGTACCTTCTAATCTAGAAAAAAAAGCAAAAGTAGGAATCCGAGTAATGGTTCCTTTTCATCATCAAATATTAGAAGGATTTCTTCTTTCTATCAATGAAGATCAAGAAGATAGAGAGTTAAAAGAACTCATAGATATCGTAGATGATGAAATTATACTGGATGATGAATTACTAGCATTAGGTAACTATATGGCTCACAAAACATTATCGACTTTAATTTCTTGTTATCAAGTAATGCTTCCTAAAGCATTAAAAGCTCAAGCTAGAACTTCGATTCATATTAAATGCGAAAAGTGGATTCAATTAGGAATAGATTATCATGATTTAGATCATTACCAATTAACTGATAAACAAATGAATATGGTGAATTTAGTTTATCAAAATAATCAAATGTTAAAGAAAACATTAATTACAATATCTCCTAGTATTTTGAAGAAATTAATAGAAAAAAAGATATTAGTGGAAATAGAAAAAGAAGTATATCGATTAAATGATAGTAAACACTGTATAGAAGAAAAATATCCACTAACTTTATCTCAACAACAAGTAGTAAATACTATTTTAAATACAAAAGAATTTCCTAAAACATACTTACTTCATGGGGTTACTGGTAGTGGTAAAACAGAAGTATATATGGAACTAATAGAACATATGTTGAAAGATAATAAATCAAGCATCATATTAGTCCCTGAAATTTCATTAACTCCTCAAATGGTTGATCGATTTAAAAAAAGATTTAGGGAAAATATTGCTATTTTACATAGTAGATTATCAGAAGGCGAAAAGTATGATGAATATCGCAAAATAGCAAGAGGGGAAGTAAAAATTGTAATAGGAGCTAGAAGTGCTATTTTTGCTCCTTTAAAAAACATTGGTTTAATTGTCATAGATGAAGAGCATACTGCTTCTTATAAACAAGATAATAATCCTAAATATAGTGCTATTGATATAGCGATAGAACGTAGTAGATATCATCATAGTTTAGTGGTTTTAGGAAGTGCTACTCCTTCTTTAGAAAGTTATGCTAAGTCATTAAAAGGAATTTATTCTTTAGTTACTTTACCTAATCGTGTGAATAATAAAAAATTACCAAAAGTATCTATCATAGATATGAATAAAGAAAAAGATAAAGGAAGTTATTTTTCTAAAGAATTAATTAATAAGATACAAGATAGGTTAGAGAAATATGAACAGATCATATTACTTTTAAATCGACGTGGGTATTCTTCTTTTATTACATGTTCTAATTGCGGTCATGTAGAAAAGTGCCCTAATTGTGACATTACGCTAACTTATCATAAATCTTCTAATATGTTAAGGTGTCATTATTGTGGTTATGCTACTAAACATAGTGAAATATGCTCTAGTTGCCACGAACATAGTATGAAGAATTTAGGAGTGGGGACAGAAAAAATAGAAGAACAGTTACATCGATTATTTAATTGTCGTGTTGTCAGAATGGATTATGATACTACTTCAAGAAAAGGCGCTCATGAAAAAATTATTAGTGAGTTTAGAGATCATAAATATGATATTTTGTTAGGTACTCAAATGATAGCTAAAGGTCTTGATTTTTCTAATGTAACATTAGTTGGAGTCATTAATGCGGATACTAGTTTAATGATTCCTAATTATAAAAGTAGTGAAGATACCTTTCAATTATTATGTCAAGTGTCAGGAAGAAGCGGTAGAGGCGAAAAAGAAGGTGAAGTAATCATTCAGACTTTTAATCCAGATCATTATGCCATAAAATATGCTAAAAATCATGATTATCTTTCTTTTTTTAAACAAGAGATGACTATTAGGAGAAAATTAAGTTATCCTCCTTACTATTATTTAGTATCGATTAAAGTGATTAGCCATAGTTATGATTTAGCTAAAGAAGAAAGTAACAAAGTAGCTATCTTTTTGAAAGAACAGTTAAAATCAAGTCTCGTACTAGGTCCTAGTGTAAGTAGTATTTTTAAAGTGAATAATATGTATCGTTTTCATATATTAATAAAGTATAAAAAAGAAGATTCTTTATATAGTAGTTTAGAAAAAATGATCAATTATTATAAAAGTAAATCTAAAGTTAAAATTGATATTGATTTTAATCCTAATCAAGTTTAAATAGAATATATATTTAAAAAAATACAGATGATATCATTTGTATTTTTTTCTTTTATAATATTTAAATTTTTGTTTTCTGAGTTGTTTGTTATTGTTCATAAAATACTACCATCATAAAATATAGTGAACTAAATAAGTTCAGAGAGGAGATATAAATATGGGTGTATTGAATTCGAACAAAGAAATATCAACTAATATGATACGCTGCGGAGAGTCTTTTCATGTAAAATTATCTTTAACTGCAGCACCTGATATAGTTAATAATCCAACAGATATAGTTCTTGTTCTTGATCGATCTGGAAGTATGAGTGGAACCCCACTTGCAAATTTAAAATTAGGGGCTAAAAAATTCGTTGAAATTATCGATGAATCCACAGATGGTAGTGAAAATGGCCAAATTGGAAATGGAAGTCGCATTGGGATTGTTAGTTTTTCTTCTACAGCAACACAAGATACTGCTCTTATTACTTCGGTGCTTGAGTTGGATAATGCTATTGACAATCTAACTGCCGGTGGTCAAACAAATCATGCAGATGCCTTTACACAAGCTATTGATTTATTTGATATGACATCTTCTAATGCTAAAGTTATTATAATGTTTACGGATGGAGTTACTACCGCAGGAAGTCCTCCAACTCCAATAGCAGAATTAGCAAAAGCACAAGGAATCATTATTTATTGTATAGGATTAGTAGGAGATACAGGACTTGATGTTAACTCTTTAAATGATTGGAGTTCAGATCCTGATTCTGCTTATGTAGCGGTTACGCCAGATGATGCAGAATTAGAAGAGCTGTTTGAAGAATTAGCAGAAAATATTTCTAAACCAGGGGCTACCAACATTGAAATTACGGATACCTTGAATTCTTGTTTTAAAATTAATAATATTGTGGAAGTGAGCAAAGGGACAGCTAATATATTAAATGATACTACTATTAAATGGGAGATGGATCAATTAGGAACCACTTCTAGTGAAGGTGCTACTTTAGAGTTTTCTGTTAGTCATGTAGGAACGTGTACAGGGATAGTAAAAGTAAATTCTAATATTGAATATTCAGATGAAGAAGGGAATATCGTTTCATTTGCTGATCCAAGTATTAATGTAGAGTGTAATGAACCTATCTGTGTAGAAGCGTGTCCTACTTCAGTAGATGTTACTATTCGTGGATGTGATGATACTGTTGAATATGATGCCGGAGATATCTATCTTGATTCACTTGGTAGAATATTAGAATTAGAAGCTAACATTAAAAATGTTTGTCCTAATAGACGTGTAGCGTTAGCGGTAATTGTGACAGAAGTTGATGATAATGGTATAGAATATAAACGTGGAATAAAAATGATGGTAATTCCCGCTCATACTGCTTCTACTTGTCGTGATGTTAAAATTAAATGTATTAGATTCGTATTACCAGAAGTATTAGATGTAAACTATAATCATAATTCAATATGTAATAACAGAAAGTTTAAAGTAAGATTTATATCACATTATATTGATAATGAGTTTGATTGTTGTGATGATTTTATGTAATTTACGAAAATAGGAATCAAATACCTAGAGAAATAAGTATTTTCTAGGTATTTTGTCATTATTGATGATACTATCTAGTTTTGACAATGTAGATCTTGTATGTTATAATAACGACAAATAATGGGGGATAGTTATGGAAAAGAGTAATAGTGTAGGTAAATATATATTAATGTTTGAACCAACATATGTTACACATCAATACGCAGTATTTTTTAAAGAGGACGGAGATGTTCAAGTTACTAAAGTTAATAAATATAGTGATATTCCTTGTGGAACGAATGGTAACAAGAAAGTGAAAAAGAATTTATTAGGGGATATTGATAAAGTAATCACTCCTCTTAGTGGCATTAGTGATTTTTTTGATCAATATATTGATACAAGTATTTTTAGATATACTGGTAATAATTTACATAAGATATTTATTGGCTATAAGCATAAAGAGAGGATGAATACTTTGACTTGTTCTTTTAATAATTTTGAATTATTAGACAAGGCTAAATTGATTCAAGGTAGTAAGATCACGGATGCACAAAGTATTATGGGTTTAATTAATCTTATGGCAGATGAAAATAGTTCTTTTGTTCAATTTATTAATCGATCTGAACGAAATCGAAGTAGTAATTTATCAACTAGTACTTTAAATTTGATTAATAGTTTTAGAGATATCAGAAATTTAATGAATAATGGTTTTTATGAAAGTGGATTAAATGAAGAATGTGTTCGAATGAAGCAAGAATTATTTAGTAGATTAACAAGTTATAGAGAATTTAGAGAAGTATTTTTATTAAAACAAAATTATCTTAGTTATCTGCAAAGAAAAAAAGAAGAGTTGCAAAATGTACGTTCTATTTTAGCAAGTACTTCATCAATAGGTGAAGCCGTTATTCAAGAAGAGTCAAAAGAAGGATATGAACAATTATCTTTATTTGATATAAATCCTCCTGTTAATCCTCCGGTTAAAATGAAAAAGTTTGATAAATAGAGTAAATAAAATTACTCTTTTTTCTTGCATTATTATTGTCACAATAATATAATTATTTTGAGGTTTTAGTATTCTGTTAAGTTTTAGTATTCTGTTAATTTAAGGTATTTGAAAACAATAGTCGCTCATTACATATTCGCCACCAAGTTTTAGTATTCTGTTAATTTAAGGTATTTGAAAACTAATTTAACATTTAATGGTTCATATGCACCGTTTTAGTATTCTGTTAAATTTGGTAAGAATAATACTACATTGATTGCAGTATTTTTTATTAAAAAGAATGTCAAAAGGAGTCAATAGTTCTTTTTTTTAATGCTAAAATTTGTTATAATGTATTAGGAGATGATAGTATGGCATTAAAGTATGACGAGAATTCTATAAAAATACTAGAAGGTCTAGAAGCAGTAAGGAAAAGACCTGGTATGTATATTGGATCAACAGATAGAAAAGGATTACATCATCTTATTTGGGAAATCGTCGATAATTCGATTGATGAATGTATCAACGGTTTTGGGGATTATATAAAAATTATTTTACATAAAGATGGTAGTGTTAGTATAGAGGATCATGGACGTGGTGTCCCTACTGGAATGCATTCTTCTGGAATGTCTACTCCTGAAGTCATTTATACCGTACTACATGCCGGAGGTAAATTTGAAACATCCGGTTATAAAGTATCGGGTGGATTACATGGAGTTGGTGCCAGTGTTGTTAATGCTTTAAGTAAATGGATGGAAGTAACGATAAAACGCGATAAAAATGAATTTTATATTAGATTTGAAGATGGTGGAAAGACACAAATTCCGTTGAAGAAAATAGGTACGACTAATCGTACTGGGACAACGGTTCGTTTTTTACCTGATGATACTATATTTTCTAATACCTCTTTTTCTTTTACGACAATTTGTGAGAGAATGCAGGAGTCAGCCTTCTTAATTAAAGGGTTAACTATAGAAGTAATAGATGAGGAAACTGGTAGAGATAATAAGTATTTTTATGAAAAAGGATTAGAAGAATTTGTTAATTATTTAAACGATGATAAAAATGTTTTGCATAAAGTAATTACTTTTGAAGGCGTTAAAGATAAAATAGAAGTAGATATTGCTATGCAATACACAGATACTTATAGTGAAAATATTGTTTCGTTTGTTAATAACGTAAAAACCATCGATGGAGGAACTCACGAAGTTGGCTTTAAGACAGCATTAACTAGAGTATTTAATGATTACGCTAAAAATAATGGATATATCAAAGGAAAAGATAAAGCTTTTGAAGGTAGTGATGTAAGAGAAGGATTAACGGCTGTTATTAGTTTAAAAATTCCAGAAGAATTATTACAATTTGAAGGACAAACGAAAGGGAAACTAGGTACTCCTAGTGCAAGAACAGTTGTAGAAGCTTTAGTGTCTGAAAAGTTACAATTTTTTTTGGAAGAGAATAAAAAAGTTGCTACAGATATCATCGAAAAATCTTTGAAAAGTAAAACTGCAAGAGAAGCGGCAAGAAAAGCAAGAGAAGAGGCTAGAAAAGGTAAAAATACTGGAAAAAAAGAACGAACTTTATCTGGTAAGTTAACTCCTGCTCAGACAAGAAATAAAATGAAAAATGAATTGTTTTTAGTAGAAGGGGATTCTGCTGGTGGTTCTGCTAAACAAGGTCGTGATCGTAAATTTCAAGCTATTTTGCCATTAAGAGGTAAAGTTATTAATACAGAAAAAGCTAAATTAGATGATATTTTTAAAAATGAAGAAATTAATACTATTATTTATACTGTAGGTGCAGGGTATGGATCCAATTTTGAAATTGATGATTGTGAGTATGATAAAGTAATCATTATGACAGATGCGGATGATGATGGAGCGCACATCCAGTGTTTATTGTTAACCTTTTTTTATCGATATATGAAACCATTAATTGAGGCGGGTAAGTTATATATTGCTTTACCACCGTTATTTAAAATATCTTATGGTAAAACAGTAGAGTATGCTTATAGTATGGAAGAAATGAAAGAAAAATCAGCTAATAAAAAATGTGAGATACAAAGATATAAAGGTTTAGGTGAAATGAATGCAGATCAATTAGCAGAAACAACGATGAATCCTGAAACTAGAAGTTTAATTAGAGTAACTATTGAAGATGCATCACTAGTTGAAAAAAGAGTTAGTGTATTAATGGGGGATAGTGTAGAACCACGTAAAGAGTGGATCGAAGAGAATGTAGAATTTTCATTAGAAGACGAATATAAGATTTAGGAAAGTAGTGTGGTAGTAATGTTAATAACGGATAAAAAAACGACAATGAAATTAAGTGAAAGATTAACTGAATTTAGTAAATTTGGTATGACTTTTAATTATTTGTTAGAAGAAGGAAGGGTAGACATTAAAGAAATTGAAGAAATTTTCTTTTCTAAAGATGATGAAAAATCTACTTTTAGATATATTAATATGATGAGACGTATTATGCCTAGCGATGTAGAAGATGCATTTTTACGTTATCAAGATGATTATCCCAAGGGAGATTTATCATTACAGGAGCACGAAAATCATTTAAATTTGATTTTTACTGCCAAAATTATTAATGAGATTGCGGGTAAATGTGATACGAATGTCGATAAGACTTATATTAATACTTATAATTATTTATTAGATAAGGAAAGAGATTTAGACAGTTTAAGTTATAGTTATGGAAAATAGGTGATAATATGAAAGACATCTTAAACAAAATTTATGAGTATTCATTAGAAGAAATTATGGGAGAGAGATTTGGAAGATACTCTAAATATATTATCCAAGATCGTGCAATTCCAGATGTTAGAGATGGACTTAAGCCAGTACAAAGAAGAATTTTGTTTGGAATGTATAAAGATAAAAATACTTATGATAAACCATATCGTAAAAGTGCTAAAACCGTAGGAAATGTTATGGGTAATTATCATCCCCATGGTGACTCTAGTATTTATGATGCTATGGTTAGAATGAGTCAATGGTGGAAACAAAATACTCCATATATTGATATGCATGGTAATAATGGTTCTATGGATGGGGATAGCCCTGCTGCTATGCGTTATACAGAAGCGCGTCTTGCTAAAATAAGTAATGAATTATTAAAAGATTTAGATCGAAATACTGTAGAAATGGCTCCTAATTTTGATGATACTGAATTAGAACCAACGGTACTTCCAGCTAAATTTCCTAATTTATTAGTCAATGGTACAACTGGTATTTCCGCAGGATATGCTACTAATATCCCTCCTCATAATTTAGGAGAAGTGATTGATGCTACTATTAAAAGAATTGATAGTCCCAATTCAAGGTTAGAGACGATTATGGAGATTGTGCAAGGGCCTGACTTTCCAACAGGGGGAATTGTATGTGGACTGGATGGAATAAAAAAAGCTTATACCAATGGTCGTGGTCGAGTAGTCATTAAATGTCGTACTACTTTTGAAGAAGGAAAAGGCAAATTAGCCTTAGTAATTACTGAAATTCCGTTTGAAGTGAATAAAGCACAATTAGTTCGTCGTATCGATGAAATTCGTTTAGATAAAAAAATAGATGGCATAGTAGAAGTAAGAGATGAATCTGATAAAGACGGTCTTCGTATTTGTATTGATTTAAAGAAAGACTGTAATAAGGAAATAGTTTTAAATTATTTGTTAAAAAATACAGATATGCAGATCTCATATAATTTTAATATGATAGCTATTGTGAACAGAAGACCAAAACAGTTAGGATTACTTGAAATATTAGATGCTTATATTGTTCATCAAAAAGAAGTAATTCTTCGTAGGACGAGATTTGATTTAGAACATGCTAAATCTAGGCTTCATATTGTAGAAGGTTTGATCAAATGCATTTCTATTTTAGATGAAGTAATTAAGGTAATTAGAGCTAGTAAGAATAAAACAGATGCTAGAGATAATTTAGTTAGAGAATTTGCATTTACAGAAGCACAAGCGGAAGCAATTATAACTTTACAATTGTATCGATTAACGAATACGGATGTCACACTATTAGAAGAAGAATTGAAAAATTTAAATATTTTAGTCACTGGATTACAGAAAATTCTAGATAATGAAGAAGTATTAAAAAATGTAATGAAAGAAGAATTGCGTAAGATCAAAAAAGAATATGCCACACCAAGAAAGACTACAATTGAAGCGGAAATAGAAGATATTAAAATTGATACAACTGAAATGATTTCTAAAGAAGATGTTATCGTTTGTGTAACAAAAGATGGGTATGTAAAAAGAACATCTCTAAGAAGTTATCAATCTTCTAATCCTAATGAAGTAACTTTAAAAGATAATGATTATGTTTTAGGATTATATGAATTAAATACGTTAGACACTATTCTAATGTTTACTAATTTAGGTAATTATTTATATGTTCCCGTACATAGTTTACCAGTATGTTTATGGAAAGATTTAGGAAAACACATTAGTAATATTATAAAATTAGATAGTGATGAAAAAATTGTATCTGTAATTCCTGTTACGGATTTTAATCAAAATATCGATGTGGTCATTGCTACTAAAAATGGAATGATTAAACGTACCGCTTTAAGGGAATTTAAATCTGTAAGATATTCTAAACCATTAACCGCTATGAAATTAAAAGATGATGATAAGGTTATTACAGCATTTGTTTCGTTATATAATGATATTTTTATAGCGACTAATAAATCATATGGTTTATGGTTCGATATCAATGATATTCCAGTTGTAGGTATTAGGACAAGTGGAGTAAAATCTATTAATTTGAAAGACGATTATGTAGTATCAGTATCTAACTTTAATAAAGATGAAATCGAATATGTAACAATTATTACTGATAGATCTACAGCAAAAAGAGTTAAACTTTCTGAATTTGAAAAAACTTCACGAGCTAAGAGAGGATTATTGTTATTAAGAGAAGTAAAAACAAATCCATATCGTACCACTGCCGTTTTACTATTACCTTCTAAAGATTTTATTGGATTAAGGAATGGTAATATTCATATGTTAAAATTAACTGAGATTGCTATTATGGATCGTTATTCCACTGGCTCTATTATATCAAAAGAAAAGATTAATGAAGTGTTTGTTAATACTGAGTTAGTAAAAAGAGAAGAATTAACCTATGATGCTTCTATTATAGAAACCAAAGAAGAGAAAAAAGTATCGTTAAAAGAGATCGATGATAGACTAATGACTATTGATGATTTTATTGATATTGATGAATAATAGATATCTAATCAAATTTCTTGATTAGATATTTTTTTGTCGAAAATAATAGGGTGTAGGAGTATTTAAAAGATAAGGTTTATTTGATAGAATAAATTTATAAATATGATACCTTGTCAAGTGATGTAAAACCCTTAAAAAATTTTCTTGAAAATTTCCTGGGGGGGGGGGGGGTAAAAAAGATATATTTAAACAACAAAAACAGAGAGCGAAAAAAATACTCGA
>CALVYA010000031.1 GCA_944371905.1 uncultured Bacilli bacterium
GGGAAGTGAAGCTATTTATGTAAGGTTTGAAGGAATAAGAAAGGGAACAAGAATAGCAAGTTGTGAAGGAGAAAGTAGTTGTCCCAAAGTAACAGTAATAGTAAAAGTAGGGTATGATGCAAGCATCACAAGTGATCCAGAAGAAAAGACGAAAGATATTAGTATTACGTTAGATATCGGACAATATGTATCAAGTAATCCAACGCCAGATGAAGAATTAATCCCAGAATTAACTATCTATACATTACCAGAGAAGATATTAAATGATAATAAGATACAAAGTGATACTAACATTGATTTCAGTAAAACGAGTGAAGAAGATGGAACAAAAGGATTATATTATACTAGAATAAATACAGAGGGAAATAGGCCAACCTATTACTTTCGAGGAGCAGTAGAGAATAACTATGTAAGTTTTGCAGGATTCTATTGGAGAATTATAAGAATTAATGAAGACGGATCTGTTAGATTAATTTATCAAGGGATAGAACCTGATGCAATGGAAGAAAGTGCGGCAATATATTCAAGCGCATTTAATACACAAGGAAATGATAATACTTATGTAGGATATATGTATGGAACAGAAGCAAGTAGTAGTTATGAAACTACCCACGACAATTTAAATAATAGTAGTGTTAAAGAATATTTAGATTCTTGGTATAGGAGAGTTTTAATAGATTCTAGTTATTTAGCTGATAGTGGGTTTTGCGGTGATCGAAGTATCACAAGTGGAACAGGGATAGGTACAGTGAGTACTATTTATGAGGCATGGAATAGATATTATACTAATCAATCACCACAATTTGCCTGTCCACAAGAGAATGATTTATATACTATTTCTACTAGTAATAAAGGGAATCATTCCTTATCTTATCCTGTAGGACTAATAACTACAGATGAAGTAATGTATGCCGGTGGAACAGCAACCAAGAGTAATGAAACATATTATTTGTACACAGGAGCGGCATACTGGACCATGTCACCTACTGCTTTTTCAGGATCTGCTAATGTGAGTTATGTTAATGCGAATGGAAGCATCACTGGATATTATGTAAGTACAAGTAATGATATTCGGCCAGTGATTAATTTAAAATCATCTGTGCTAGTATCTAGTGGAGATGGAACGCAAGATAATCCTTATATTATTGCTGAATAACGGACAGTTTTAAAAAAGGAATTGAAAAATAAGAAAAAAATAAAGATAAAAGTACGACCAATCCTGTACGAATTAGTAAAAATAACGATAAAAATGTTGTTGTCAATATAAAAATGTAACTTACAATGTTGAAAAAGTTACATTTTTTAATAAAATAAAGCACGACAAAAAGAACTTTAGATATTTAAATTTTTTTAAATATCATAAAGAGTAAAAGAAAAGGGGAGTCTAATATATTTGGAGGAATTAAAAGCAAGGAGAAATAAAGTAAGGCCAGCATGAAATAAAGACATAACTCTTTTCCTAACTCTAGTACCATTTTCAAGGAAATATTTATGAGTAGTAAGTTTTATAGATTTATAACATTTAGAATTTTTAGAATAATCGGCGCCTAAAATAGTTAAGAAAAGAGTAGAAAAACAAACAAGAGAATACATAGAAGAAAAATAATCTAGACTAGCATTGACAGTAGATTCAATGTAAAAACCATTAGATTTTTGGTTTTTAAAGACTGATTCGATAGAACCGAACCGATAACCATAATCTTTAATAGCTCTAGAAGTAGAGCCATTAGTAACAATAATCCAAGGTTCAGAAACGTCAACAGATTTACTAATAACAATATTAGTTTTAAAAGAAGAATCAGTAAGAAAAATATCATGAAAAGAAATAGAATGATATTTATAGGGAGTTAAATCAGATAAAAATTTCCAAACAGAATGACCTTCTTTTTTATCATAGACAAAGACTTTGATATTCTTTTTAAGTCTAATACAAAAAGTATGACCTAAAGAATCGATATGCTGTAATAAAGAAATAGAATTAAACCAACGATCGGCAAGGAAAATAAGGTTAAAAGAAGAGTCAAATAAAGAAGAGACATAAGAGATACCTTCTTTTAAAAGAGATTCATCAAAAGCGGAAGGATTATCATTAAAACATCTAAACCATAAAGGAATCCCTTGTTTACCAAGCCTCATAGTAATCATAAAAACAGTATAATTATCGTGAGAGAACATGTGATCAAAAGTAATGTGAACTCTTTTATCCTCATGTTTAGGTTTATAGTTAGAAATGATATAACGAATAATAGAGTCATAGAAAGAATAAGGATCAAATAATTTATTTTTAAATAAACGTTTAATTCTTCTAGTCACAGAATCATGTTGAACCAAAGAGAAATCGTCTTTTAAAAAAGAAGCAATAGAAGAAGCGACAGAAGATTGAGATAAAATCATACCTAGAGAAATAAAAGGAATAATTTTAAGTTGTGTCTTTCTGATATTAGGATTACTTTTTAATAAAAAATCTTTAATTTCACTTGCAATATCATTCTGAGTATTATATACTTTATTCATAAACAACCTCTATTCTATTTTTTTGATTATAATAAGAATAACAAAAGAGGTTGTTTATTTCAATAGAAAAGAGAAATGACTTAGTGATAATTTAAGTCGTTTTTTATTTTTTCAAAAACTGTCCGGTTATAAGATATTATTGAATAAATTGTAAAAAATAATGTCATTTTTATTAAAAAATGGCGTTTTTTGTTGTATTTTGTCAATAAATTTGTTGAATATTATTTATTGTTATGCTATAATCTTTGGTAGTAATGACGGAAGGAGGGGAGAACAAATGACACAAGTGGCTGTTAAAGGAAATTTGGATTTAGCTATTAAAAAGTTTAATAGACAATTAGCTAGAAATGGAGTCCCTTCTGAATGTAAAAAAAGAGAATGTTATGATAAACCAGGAGTAAGAAGAAGAGAAGCTAAAAAAGCGGGAATAAAAAATGCACGTAAAAAGAATAGGACTAATAGAGATTAGTCCTCTTTTTAATAGGAGTTGGAATGAAAAAAGTATTTAAATATATGATATTAGTCATAATAATAATTATAGTATGTGTAATCGGGGTATTTTGGTTAAGAAAAAACTTTTTTAAATTCGATCGTAGATTAACGAGCGAAGAAAAGGAAATCATTGAAAAATATATAAATGATAATAATACTAGTAATTTAGAAGAAGGAATGACTTTTGCTTCTACTTATTATTTTGGGGATCGCTTGAATAATGATAAAATAGACGTTTATTTATGGACTATCTTTGAAGAATATGATGTAAGAGATCATTTGTTTTCACAAAATAAAGAAATGAATAATGCAAGTATTTTAACAATTGATGTTAGTGATGATAAATTTGAGATTATCGACTATAAAGTGATTGATAATAATAAAGAAATAGAAAAAACTTTTCCTATTGCGATAAGAGATGTAGCGGTATCTTTTAAAGAAAGTGAAGATTATCAAAAGTTAGAAGAGGAAAATGATAAAATGATAGATACATACAAAGAATATTTTAAGGAGAGTGAATAATATGTTAGAAAAGTTTAATCAAGATATTATTAATGCTATGAAAGCTAAGGATCAAACTCGCCTTACTGTTTTAAGAATGGTTAAAGGTGCTATGCAATTAGATTCTATTAATAATAAAAAAGAACTTAACGATGAAGTATTAATTGATAATATTTCTAAGCAAATAAAATTAAGAAATGATTCTATTGTTGAATTTGAAAAAGCAGGGCGCAATGATTTAGTAGAGAAAAATAAGAATGAAATTGAAATATTAAAAGAATATTTACCACAACAATTAACTATAGAAGAAATAGACAAAGTTTTAGAGGAAGCATTTGATAAAGTTCGTCCTACGTCAACTAAGGATATGGGTTCTATTATGAGAGAAGTAACTCCTAAAGTAAAAGGACGTGCTGATATGAAAGTAGTAAGTGAAAAAATAAAAGAAAAATTAAGTGCTTTATAATATGACACTCTGGATTATCCAGAGTTTTTTTCTTTATAGGAATGGAAATATCACTTATTTCATAAATTTATATAGGTGATAAAATGTTAAATAGACTGAAAGACTATATTAATGATAATAGTTTCAAAATTAACATTTATAAAAATAAAATTAATGTGGTGAACTACCTAGATATTATTACCTTGGAAGAGGATAGAATATCTTTAAAATATCAAGAAGGAATGATTATTATTAAAGGTAACAATTTATCTGTAAATAAGCTTTTAGATAATGAAATATTAATAACAGGAGAAATTAAAAGTGTAGAATTGGAGTGATTTTATGTTTCATAGTATTTATGAAGTAAAGATAGAAGGAAAAGATGTAAAAAGATTTATTAAAACTTTGTATAGAAAAAAAATTGAACTATTAAACATAATTTATGATAATGAAAGTGTATATATTAAAGTAGATAAGACTAACTATGAAAAATTATTAGAAATAAAAACGATATATCAAATCACTCTAACTAAATTATACGGTTTAGAAAAATATAAATATTTATTGAAAAAAAATTTACTTTTTATTATATCGGTTGGTATTGGATTTCTATTACTATTTTGCTTGAGTAATATAATTTTTGAAGTAGAAATAGTACATCAAAAGAAAGAAATTAGAAGTTTGATTTCAAAAGAATTAAAACGTTATCATTTAGAAAAATATAAGGTAGCTTTATCTTTTGATAAACAAGAAGAAATAGTAAAAAATATTCTTGATAATAATAAAGATAAGTTAGAATGGATGGAAATAGAAAGAGTAGGGGTAAAGTATATTATTAGAGTAGAGGAGAGAGTGATTAATCATCTTCCTAAAGAAGGGGAACCTAGACATATTGTAGCTAAAAAAGATGGAATTATTATGCATGTAGATGCTAGCAAAGGTGAAATTGTAAAACGAATTAATGATTATGTAAAAAAAGGCGATATTATTATTAGTGGTAATATTAATAAAGAAGAGGAAGTAAAAAGCCAAGTACCTGCTACTGGAAATGTTTATGCAGAAGTATGGTATGAAGTAACGGTAGATATGCCTCTTACTTATCGTGAAGAGTATAAAACAGGAAGAAGTAAAAACACACTAACTTTTAGTTTCTTTGATAATCATTATTCTTTGTTTGATTTTTGGCCATATCAAGAAAAAAGAATTAAAGAGAATATTATCTTTAAAAATAATATTTTGCCAATTAAATTAAGTTTTAATCATGAAGAAGAATTAAAAGTGATTGATGAAGTGTATACTTATGAAGAAGCGATCGATAAAGCAATGTTAAAAGCTAGGGAGAAATTATCCTTACAATTAAAGGAAGATGAGAAAATATTATTTGAAAAAAAATTGAAAACTTCCCAAAATAATAGTACAATAATAGTGACAGTGTTTTTTAAAGTATATGAAAATATTACGGATTATGCTAAAGTAGAAGAAATAAAAGAAGATAGTAATGCTCTTGAAAATTAACGGGGTGATTAAAATGATGGCTTGTGATATCTTAACTTCATTAGATAATACTTTGGGTGATGTATTACAAATGACTTGGCCTATGTTATTTATATCGATGGTTTTAATTGCTTCAGTAAGAATAGCTTATTTATATAAAAGAAAAGAAGAATTTGTTCTACATAAGGAAATATTGTTACTTACTTTTGTATTATATATTTTGTGTTTATTCCAAGTTGTAACAGCACAAGATATCAATACCGTATCAGGAAATAATTTTATACCTTTTAAAGAAATATTTAGATATTCGTTTGGAGATCATTTGTTTGTTAAAAATATCATTGGAAATGTTATTATGTTTGTTCCCTATGGTTTTTTTGCAACGTTATATGCGGATTTAAAAAAACCATCTAGTGCTTTTATTCTAGTAGCATTAGCATCTCTTTCTATAGAATGTACTCAATTAATGATAGGAAGAATTTTTGATGTCGATGATATTTTATTAAATGTAGTAGGAGGAATGTTAGGCTTCTTCTTCTATCGTAGTTTGGACAAGTTAACCGATGTATTACCTAAGTTTTTTAAAAGTAAATTATTTTTAGATATCTTATCAGTTGCGATCTTTGTTTTTATGATTGTATATATTATTTGGAGGTTATAATGAATATTGAAGTATTTAATGAAACGAATAGCGATATAGAAACTGAAATTAATGACTTAAGAAAATTATTGCAAAATGTTTGCCAAGATGAAAAGATAGGCTCTGGTGAATTTAATGTTATTATAGTAGATAGCGATAAAATTAGGATGTTAAACAAAGAATATCGTAAAATTGATAAAGTAACTGATGTGATTAGTTTTGCTTTAGAAGATGATGATACTTTTCAACTAGAAAATTACCGAGTGTTAGGAGATATTTATATTTGTTTAGAGCAGGCTTTAAAACAAGCGGATGACTATGGTCACTCGTTTAAAAGAGAGTTATCATTTCTAGCAATACATGGGTTATTACATTTATTAGGGTATGATCATAGAACGGAAGAAGAAGAAAAAATAATGTTTAAAAAACAAGAGGAGGTTTTATCTCATTATGGCATTGAAAGATAAAAAATATAAAGATCATAAATATATAGTGAATAAAAATAAAAATATTTTCTCAAGCTTTGCTCGTGCTTGGGATGGAATTAAAAGTGCGTATTCTACTGAATATCATATAGTAATTCATTGTTATATCGCCGCTTTTGTAATTATTGCAGGTGTGATCTTCCAAATTAGTTATTTAGAATGGTTAACATGTTTGATTCTAATAGGAGCAGTGATTGCTCTAGAACTTGTAAATACGGCAATAGAAGCTGTTGTAAATATGATTACTACCGATTATAATTTTTATGCTAAAGTGGCTAAAGATACTTCTGCTGGAGCCGTATTAGTAATGTCAGTGGTTGCTTTAGTAGTAGGATTAATTATCTTTGTTCCTAAGTTTTTTGAACTATTTTAAGGAGGTTTTTATGCAGGAAAAATTACTTCATTTATTAAATCATAGTTATAGTCCTTATTCTAAATTTAGAGTAGCGGCAATTGTAGTTACTAAAGATGGACAAGAATTTAACGGAGTAAATGTTGAGAATGCTAGTTATGGCGCTACGATTTGTGCAGAGAGAGTAGCAATTACTAATGCTATAGCCAAGGGAATAAAAAAAGAGGAATTTGAAAAATTATATGTGATGTGTGATAGTGATAAAATAGGAACTTGCTGTTTTATATGTCGTCAGGTAATTAGCGAATTTTTTGACAAAGAGAAAGAAATTGTTATGATGAATCCTAAAGGAGAAACTCTCATAAAAAAAGTAAGTGAATTATGTCCTTATCCATTTACTGAGGAAAATTTGTAATGAAAAGTGGTTTTGTAAGTTTAGTTGGACGTCCTAATGTTGGGAAAAGTACGTTATTAAATAGCTTATTAGAGCGAAAGATAGCTATTACTTCTGATGTTAGTGGCACTACTAGAAATATTATTCAAGGAATATATAATGATAATAATTCACAAATCGTTTTTATCGATACTCCAGGTATTCATAAACCTCAAAATAAACTAGGGACTTTAATGAATAAAAAAGCCTATACTATGATTGATGATGTTGACATTATTTTATTTTTGATCGATGTGGAAAAAGGATATGGTAAGGGAGACTCTTTTATTTTAGAAAGATTAAAAGAATTAAAGAAACCAGTCATTCTTCTTATGAATAAAGTTGATAAAATAAAAAAAGAACAACTATTAGAATTAATTAACCAATATAAAGATTTATATGATTTTAAAGAGATCATTCCTATTTCCGCTTTAAAAGGAGATAATGTTAAAGATTTAATTGAAACTTTAAAAAAATATTTACCTGATAATGTTAAATATTATAGTGATGAAGATATTACTAATGTTAGTAGAAATTTTATTATTGCTGAGATGGTAAGAGAAAAGGTATTACGATATACAAATCAAGAAGTTCCACATTCGGTAACATGCTTGGTAGAAGAATACAAAGAAGAAGAAAAGGCAATTCATATTCGAGTATTAATTATTTTAGATCGCAATAATTTAAAAAAGATTATTATTGGAAAAAACGGATCGATGTTAAAGAAAATAGGGACTAGTGCAAGAGAAGATATAGAAGAGTTTTTAGGGAAAAAAGTTTTCTTAGAAACTTATGTTAAAACGATCGATAATTGGAAAGATCGAGATAAATATTTAACAGAATTTGGATTAAATGAATTAGAATAAGTATAAAAATCTTCTATTATTATCACTATATAATAGGTGATAGAATGGAAGATTTATTATGGAATTTATTTAAAAAAACTGGCGATATTAAATACTTTTTATTGTTACAAAAACTAGAGGTGGTTGTAAATGGAGATCAAAAAACTAGAAGGGATCGTAATAAGCGAAACGAATTATAGTGAATCTAGTAAGATCATAAATATTTTAACTAAAGAACTAGGTATTGTTGGTGCTATTTCTAAAGGATGTAGAAATATGAAAAGTAGGCTTCGTAGTATAAGTTGTAAACTTACTTATGGTGATTTTCATATTTATTATAAAAAAGATGGATTATCTACTTTAGTAAGTGTAGATGTAAAAGAAGCCTTTAATAAAATAAAAACAGATATTTATAAAATCAGCTATGCTAGTTTTTTATTAGAGTTAACTAACCAAGTATATAAGCAGAATAATAATGGAAAGATATATGAGTTGTTTATCAGTGCTTTATTAAAAATAGAAGAAGGCTTTGATCCAGCCATTATCACTAATATTGTTGAATTAAAGTATTTGGATTATTTAGGAATCGGATTACAACTAGATGGATGCAGTATTTGTGGCAATACGGAAGATATTGTAACGATTAGTGGTAAATATGGGGGATATTTATGTAAAAATTGTTGTGATAATTTACCTATATTTAGTAGTAAAGCTATAAAATTAATGAGAATGTTTTATTATGTCGATATTAGTAAAATTAGTAAACTTGATCTTCATTATGATACAATAAAAGAGATCAATCGTTTTTTGGATGAATATTATGATGAATATACGGGACTTTATTTACAAAGTAAAAAATTCTTAAAAAATATATCAAAGTATTAAGAACAGGAATGTTCTTTTTTTTTGTAAATCTATATATAAATATTGTAAAAATGATTGTAAAAGTTTCATAATAGTAGTTATAATTAATATTAAGAAATAATATAATGAGGCGATATTATGAAGATATACGAAAAAAAGAAAATCGTAATTATGGTGCTGTGTACTATTTTGTGTATTATGATAATAGGATATGCAGCATTTAATACAGTATTAAATATTAGTGGAAATGCTAATATTGAATCGAATTGGGATATCTTATTTACTACTATTGAAGAAGTAAATAAAACTGAAGGAATTACGATTCAAGAAACACCTAGAGTAGATAAGACTACAGCCACTTTCACAGTAGGACTTAAGAAACCGGGAGATTATATTGAATATAGAATTACTATTGAAAATAGGGGAACTTTAGATGCTGTAATTGAAGATATTGTAGCCAAAGAAGATGGAACTAATGCATTAAAATATGAAATAGAAGGAATAAATTTGGGCGATAAACTAAGTCATGGTAGTAGTACTACTTTTATTATAAGATTGAGTTATGATAATAGTATTACGAGTCAACCAACAAATACAAGCAACAGTTTAGCCGTTACCATAAATTATGTGCAAGATTTAGGACAAGGGATAACTCCAAGTGAGCCAGTGATAACTAAATATACTCTAGCTGAAAAAATTTTAAAAGATAATTCAGTAACAAAAGATACTAACATTGATTTTAGTAAAACTAGTGAAGAAGATGGAACCAAAGGAGTGTATTATACAAATACTAACACGGAAGACGGCAAACCTGTATATTATTATAGAGGAGCGGTAGAAAATAATTATGTAAGTTTTGCAGGGTTTTATTGGAGAATTATAAGAATTAATGAAGACGGCTCTGTTAGATTAATTTATCAAGGAACCAACGCTACTTCTTCTAGTATCGGAATTAGTGCATTTAATACGCAAGGAAATGATAATGCTTATGTAGGATATATGTATGGAAAAGAGGCAAGTAATAATTATAGTGAAACTCATGCTAATATCAATGATAGTACAATGAAAACAGTATTAGATACCTGGTATCAACAAAATTTATTGAGTTATGATAACTATATAGAAGATTCTGGATTTTGTGGAGATCGAAGTATAGCAAGTGAACCACTATTGTGGGAGACCAATGATACTGCTTTAGGATATGGAACTAACTTAACCTATTATGGTTCTTATAATCGTATATTTAAAAATTATCAGCCTCAATTTACTTGTCCACAAGAAAATGATTTATATACAACAAAAAGGAGTACCAAAGGAAACAAAGCGTTAGATTATCCCATTGGGTTAATTACTGTAGATGAAGTCATGTATGCTGGTGGGGGAAGCACCACTAATAATACAACTTATTATTTGAATAGTGGATACAATTATTGGACTATGAGTTCAAGATGGTTTAATAGCGCTAGTGCTAGAGGAATTATGGTATTCAGTACTGGAAATTTTTCACACAGTAATATTGCTAATACGATCGATGTAAGGCCAGTCATCAATTTAAAAGCTGATATAGAAATAACTAGTGGTGATGGTACTAGTACGAATCCTTATAGAATAATATAAATATCACTTTGGTGATATTTTTGATTGTAAAAACCCGGCTAAGAATATTTTCAATCCTAGGTTTATTTGATTATCTAAGTTTTGTCAAATGATAAAAAATATGATATTATAATCACGACAAAAAGAACTGAGTTTCCTCAAA
>CALVYA010000032.1 GCA_944371905.1 uncultured Bacilli bacterium
CCCCCCCCCCCCAGAAAATTTTCAACAAAAATTTTTAGGGATCTTACATTATTTGACAGGGTACATTATCTTATAATCTTATTTTATCAAATAAACTTTCTCTTTTAAATACTCCTGCACCCTATTATTTTCGACAAAAAAAGAAGATCTTTCGATCTCCTTTACGTCATTATTTACTCCCATTTACTTGACTCATTACTTCACTAGCAAAGTCATCTTTTCTTTTTTCGATTCCTTCTCCAACTTCATAACGAATCATATTAACGATTTCTCCACCATTGTTTTTAACATAAGTTCCTACAGTAACATCTGGATCTTTTACAAATGGTTGTTCCACTAAACAAATTTCTTTAAAGAACTTATTAATTCTACCATTAACCATTTTCTCGGCTATATCAGCAGGTTTACCTTCATTAATCGCTTGTTCTTTAATAATTCCTTTTTCATGTTCAATCACATCTTCTGGAACATCGCTACTAGTAATATAAGATGGTCTCATAGCAGCTGCATGCATACTAACATCACGTGCTACATCACTATTAGCACCTTTTAATACTGTTAATACGCTAATTCTTCCACCCATATGAGAATAAGTACCAAATACTTCATCATCCTTTTTACTAACTAATTCAAATCTTCTAAAGCTAATTTTTTCTCCTATTTTAGCAACTAAATTAACTAAATACTCACTAATAGTTCCATTACTAGTAGAAAGATTTAATGCTTCTTCCATCGTTTTAGCATCACTATTTACAATAGCATTACCAATCGTATCAATAAATTTCTTAAATTCATCATTTTTAGCCACAAAGTCTGTTTCAGAATTTACTTCTAGAATAACGGCTTTATTACCATTAACAATAATTTCACTAAGTCCTTCAGCAGCAATACGACTTTCTTTTTTAGCAGCTTTAGAAATTCCTTTTTCACGAAGCCAGTCAACTGCTTTATCCATATCTCCTTGAGATTCTTCTAAAGCTTTTTTACAATCAAGCATTCCAGCTCCAGTTTTTTCTCTTAAAGCTTTAATATCACTTGCACTAAACATAATTAATCCTCCCAATCATTTTATTTTAATACTTCAATAAGTTCATCTTTTTTCATTTTAGAATAACCTTTAATTCCTTTAATTTTAGCCATTTCTTTTAATTCAGCTAAATTCATAGCAGATAAATCTTTTTCTTCTTTCACGATTTCTTCTTCTACGTCATCTAATTTAGGTTCTTCTTTTTTAGATTCTTTGTTTTCTTCTTTAGGAGTTTCTTTTGTCTCTTCTTTCTCTTCTTTTTCAGCTTTTTTACTAGCTTTTTTATCTTGTTTTCCTTTATCTTCTTCACTAACGAACTCTAGCATTTCATTACCATTCACTTCTGCTATAGCATTAGTAAGAGCTCCTAACATGACTTTTACACTTCTTACTGCATCATCATTACCTGGAATAACATAATCAACCATATCAGGATCACAGTTAGTATCGACAATCCCAAATACAGGAATATGTAAAATGCGAGCTTCTTTTATAGCGTTTTCTTCTTTTCTAGGATCAACAATTACTAGTGCTTGAGGAAGCCTTTTCATTTCTCTTATTCCTCTTAAATTTCTATTTAATTTGTCATATTCCTTTTTAATTTTAATAACTTCTTTTTTAGGTAATAAAGCAAATGTTCCGTCTTGTTCCATTTTTTCGATTTCTTCTAATCTTTTAATTCTTGATCTAATTGTTTTAAAGTTAGTTAGTGTTCCTCCTAACCATCTTTCATTTACAAAGTACATATTTGTTCTAGTAGCACATTCTTCTGCTGCTTCTTGTGCTTGTTTTTTAGTACCTACAAATAATACTTTTCCATCAGCTTCCGCAATAGCTTTTAAAGCAACATAAGCTTCTTCTATTTTTTTTGCTGTTTTTTGTAAATCGATAATATAGATATCATCACGTGATGTGAAAATATATTCTCCCATCTTTGGATTCCATCTTCTTTTTTGATGTCCAAAATGAACACCTGCTTCTAATAAATAATTCATTGAAATAACTGTCATAATTCTTTTTCCTTTCGTTATACACTTATTAATTTCTAAAATTTACCACCCTAAGGCACTAGGTAAATCAATTCATTAATATGATTTTTATTTTAAAGCTTCTAATAATTCAGCTTTTTTCATTGTACTAGCTCCGGCAATGTTTTTTTCTTGAGCTATTTTTTTTAATTCAGCAACGGTTAATTTAGATAAATCTGTAGCTTCTTCTTTTATTTCTTTCTTTGCAGACTTTTCTACTTTGGCATCCTTTTTAACAACTTCTTTTTTAGTTATTTTTCCATTAAGTCCATCTTTTGCTGTTTTTACTAATTCACTAAATGCTTTTGGATCATTAATAGCGATTTCTGATAACATTTTTCTGTTAACTGTAACTCCTGCTTTATTTAATCCTTCAATAAATCTTGAATAACTAATTTCGTTTTCACGACATGCTGCATTAATTCTTACGATCCATAGACGTCTAAAATCTCTTTTCTTTTGTCTTCTATCACGGAATGCGTATTGTCCTGAATGCATTAATTGTTCTTTTGCTGTTTTGTATAGTCTATGTTTACTTCCAAAATACCCCTTTGCTTGTTTTAATACTTTTTTATGACGGGCTTTTGTAGTAACTCCATTTTTTACTCTTGCCATAATTTAATCCTCCTTCAAACTTTTAGATTATTTCTTTTAATCTGTTGTAATCTGCTTTAGATAAAGCATTTCCTTTTCTGTTTTTTCTGTTTACAGCACTATTCTTTTTACCAGTGTTATGACGTGATCCTGGTCTACCAATTGAAATAGTACCACCTTTTCTTACTTTAAGTACTTTTTTAGTTCCTTTATGTGTTTTTAACTTTGGCATACTCTTCTTCCTTTCTTTTACTTCTTTTGTATTAGTAGCATTGTCATACTTCTACCGTCTAGTTTTGGTTGTTCTGATATCTCAGCTACATCTTCAAGACGATTAGCAAATTTAATTAGCACATCACGTCCTAATTCTGTGTGAGCCATCTGACGTCCTTTAAAACGAATCACAACTCTTACTTTATCACCTTTTTCAATGTATTTTCTGACATTTCTTAATTTAGTTTCGAAATCTCCTACATCAATATTAGGCGACAATCTAAATTCTTTTAATTCTGCTTGTGACATTTTTTGACGTTTTAAAGCTTCTTTTTCTTTTTTACTTTTTTCATACTTATATTTATTGTAATCCATTACCTTACATACTGGTGGATTCCCATTAGGGTTAATAAGTACTAAATCTAGTCCTGCATAACTAGCTAGTGTTAGAGCATCTCCTACTGGTTTTACTCCAACTTGTTCTCCATTAGGTCCAATTACCAAAACTTGACTAACTTTAATCTGCTCATTAATAAGTAGATTATTTTTTGTGTTTGCTATATAAAACACCTCCATTAAATATAAAAAAGTAGGCACAATGTACCTACTATTCAACCACTCTAAAAATACTTACTATTTTCTCTTCGGCCTTTTACCTATTGCTATTCGCGAATCAGGTGGATGTAGGTACATCTCTTTCCTTTTTTTAATTTACGTTAGTAATTATATGCTATTTGTTTCTTTTTGTCAACACTTTTCTATATACTTCCGCCGGAATGTTGTTCACCCAATATTTCATATGTTACGTTACTATTCATTATATAAGATTTATTATGAGAAAGATCTGATGATACCTCAAATTGTTGATCTCCTATTTTAATTAATACGGATGAACTAGAGCATGTTGATGCATCACATAAAAACTTTATTTCTGTACCTTCTTTAATATTTGATATATTTTGTCCAAAATTATAAGTGTTGCCATTAATAATAAAAGAAAGAGCACTAGCCATATTATCATAAGAACTAGAAACATATGTTAAATCATAAGTATTAACAGGTACCCCTGGTTCAATTACTTGTCCTATATCTTGTACATAGGTTATATTGATTGTTAATGTTTTATTTAACTCTTCTGGTTGACTACTAATACTTTCGTCATAACTGATTTTTATATTAAAGGTTGTAGTAGTATTCTTAGCTAATTTATCCACTTTATTAATTCCACTTACTTCAAATAGTAAAGCACTATTTTCTGTTTCTGTTGTTTCTATATTTTCTATTACGGCATCTAAGGTTCCTTGGTTTGCTATTGTAATTTGATATTCAATAGCATCTCCTGGACTTTCTAGTGATACATCAAATGTTGCTGTTGTTCCACTTGCTGTTGGAGTATTATTTATTGTTACTCCATTTGTTTTACTTAACTCTTGAATATTTGTAAATAAAACATTCCAATTGGATTCAATACTTGATGTTCCACTAATATTTAATGTAGTACTAAAGACAGCATATCCTATAGCCATAATAGCAACCATAATCAATAGCATTAACATTATTTGATTTTTACGTCTCATACTATCACCCATTCTAAATTATAACACAAATCATTTTCTTTTTACTAATAAATACGGTCTTTCTTTTGTCCTTTTTTGTGCTTGTTGATATTCATTTGGATAAGACTCAACTAGAGATGGTAACATATTTAATACATCTAGGATTTCTGCTTTATCTATTCCATCAAAATTTTCTGTTAACACATCATAAAACAAGTTTTCTGCATCACTTCTTAATTTACTATCTACACTCATACCAGTATATCTTTTTACCAATCTTTGCAAAATATTTTGATATGGAATCCATTTTCTTAATTCTGCTAGCCGATCTACTTTACTATAACATCTATGATTTTGGAGTGGAATCAAACTAGCTCCTCCACTAGGTCTATGTTCTAAATCATAATAACATCCATCTTTTTCTAAAGAAGCACAAGTAGTCTTAAATGATAATAAATCAACTTCACCTCGATCGATATTTCTAGCTCTTAAATATAAAACCGGGATTCCTACTAATTTATCATTAGGAAGCCTCTTAAAATCCAACGCTGCTACAATAGAAACTCTTCCCTGTTGTAAAATACTATTTAAATAGTTGATATTCATATTTTCAAAATCATTTACAAAATAATCACATCCACTTTTTTTACAGCAATAACCACCACATTCTCTACAGATATCTTTATTTTCTATTTTATCCATTATTTTCCCTCTTAACTAAAAAAGATTAAATAATTAATCTCTATAATTTTTACTAATCAATTCGACCGGTTCACTTAATTGTTTAATACGTTCGATAATTCTTTTAGCTTTTACTCGATCCACACTATTAGAAGTTACGGATAAATGTTTCTCTAATTCATCTAAAGTAAAATTGGAAGTAAAAAAGGTTGCTAAATTTTCATCCATTCGATATTGTAAAATAGGCTCTAATACTTCATCTCTTGCCCAACTAGTTAAATACTCTGCACCGATATCGTCAATTAACAATAAAGGTATTTTTTTGATCGAATCAAATTTTTCACTATAATCACTAGAAAAAGATTCTTTTAGTCCTCGTAAAAATTCTGGCAAATGGATCACAATGCTTTTTACGTTTTTTTTAGCTAATTCATTAAAAAGTGCTGCCACCAAATAGGTTTTGCCTGAACCAAAACTACCATGAAGATAAATTCCTTTTTCTTGACTAGTAAAATAATTAGATAAGTATTCTTTCATCTTTTTAATTACCGCAATTCTATTTTTATCTTTATACAAGTTTTTAAAATTAGCATTTTTTATAGCTGATGGCATATCAAATAATTCTAAATTGTTTTTATAGGATTCGGACAAAGTATATTGACAAGCACGATAAGCAAAATTAATTCTATTATGATCTTGCAAAGGAGTCAACAAATATCCTTTTATTTTATTTTGACAAGTAACTAAACCCTTGCAATTACTACAGTGATCAAACTCTATAGCTGCTTCTTGTAACCTAGAAGTATACTTCATAAGCAAATTATCATCTGTTTTTAAAACATTAACCAATTCTTTAAATTTTTCATCTTCTAATGCTTTAATATAAGATTGTTGTAATTTGATTTTTTGATCTTTATTCATTTTTATTATTTCTTTTACTTCCATCATTTGAACCACCATATAGAAATTATAACATTAAAAAAAAAGATCTCCAAGATCTTTTAAGTAAATAACGATAATACACTACTATAATCTATTCTAAATAATATTAATGCAAAAGTAGCAATTAAAATAAATGGACCAAAAGGAATTACATTATCTTTATTCTTTAAATAAACAATTAACGATAAAGGTAAAGCGATCAAAGAAGATAGAAAAATAGAAAATGCTCCTAAAACAGGACCTATAGCTAATCCTACAAAGAACATCAATTTAACATCTCCACCACCTAAACTTTCTTTTTTAAAGATCATATTACCTAGTAGCATAATGACATACATTAATAAGAAAAGAAACAATCCCGATAAAAGGGCTTCAATTGAACCTTTGATCCCTTCTCCTACTAATTTCACAACAAATATTAAAATACAGAAGAAAAAAGTTACTTCATCAGGAATAATCAAATAATTAATGTCACTTACGATAACAATTACTAAGAAAGAAGCAACAACAAGTGCAATAATTAATTCATAACTAAACCCAAACACAAAATAGGAAGTAGAAAATAAAATAGCTGTTGTTATTTCAATCATGGGATATATTACTGATATTTTTTCATGGCAACTGCGACATTTACCACCTTGAATAAGATAAGATACAATAGGAATTAATTCGTACCATTTTAATTTATGATTACATTTAGGACAAAAAGAACCTGGACTCACGATAGAAAGATTTTTGGGTATTCTATATCCTACTACATTGAAAAAAGATCCAAAAATACTTCCCATAATCCACATAAATACTGTAAACAATATTCTCATAACTACTCCTATAATTGTCCATATAAATCAAACATTGGTAAAATAATTGACATGATAATAAATCCTACTGCTACAGCTAAGAAACAAATAATAATTGGTTCGATTAAACTTTTAATTGTTGTTACGGCATTGGCATGTAAAGATTGATAATGTTCTGCAACTTTTTCCATCATTAACGCAAGTTGTCCAGTCGATTCTCCTGTTACTAACATTTCATAAGCAACCACAGGAAAAGCCCACTCTCCTCTAAAAGTTTCGCTTATTTTAGCACCTTTACTAAGTCCTATTAAAGTACGATTAATAATTCCTTTATAAATTTCATTATCTGATATTTGACTTAATATCTCCATACTATCAGTGATAAAAACACTATGATTTAGAAGAGATGCAAAAGTTCTTGTTAAATTAGCTACTTCATTATAAATAATAACATTACCAATAATCGGTAACTTCATATAAAAAGTTTGCATAGTTTTTCTAAATGCTCTAATATTTTTAAATGACCAATGATAAACTAATAACACCACTAAGATACCTAAAGCAAGTGCCCACCAATAATTAGCTAAAAAATTACTAAGATCAATAATAAATACCGTAATCCAAGGTAATTCAGCATTATTACTAGCAAACATATCAACAAATTGTGGTACTACATACATAACAATAAAGATAACAGCTCCAACTGCAACAGTAAAAATTACTGCCGGATAAATAAGAGCGGATAGCATTTGCTTTCTTGATCGCTCTATCTGTGTATAATAATCTGCCATTTCATCTAAAGTTCCAGCTAAATCTCCTGTCATTTCCGAAGTTTTAACCATGTTAATTAATAATCTGGGGAAGGCATCTCCTTGACGTTGTAATGCCGTTGAAAAATTACACCCTACTACTAATTCATAAACAACACGATCGTAAATTCTACGTAATTGAGCCTTTGAAGTTTGTCTTGCTAAAATACGCATAGAATCTATCAAAGGAATTCCTGCTCTTATATAAGTTGCCAGTTGCGTAAGTGAAAAAGATAAGTCACTTCTACTAATTTTGTTACCTCCAATATTAACATCGACATCCCATTTTGATCTTTGTTTAATGCTAATAATTTCATAGCCTTCATTAGTTAAAAAAATTCTAACTGCATCTTGATCTTCTGCATCAAAAATACCTTTGATAATGTTACCATTTCTTCCTCTTACTATATATCGAAACGAAAGTAATTTAGGCCTATTTTTCCTTAATTCTTCTTCTACATCTTCACCCTTAAATTCTGTACTTTCTGCTTTTACTCTCGCTAATTCTTTATCTAGTTCAGCACCTTCTAATTTTTTCTCTTTAGGAGCTTCTTTTAATCCTCCTACTCCACCGCCAAACAGATATTTAAACCCTTTTTTAGCATATATTAAAATAGTAATCGGAAACATTAATATTTTCTTCATTGCAATCCCCTCTTAGCATATTCTATTAAGATTATAGCATACCTCTTTAGAATTTTAAACATTTTTTATTTCGATTCATATAATAGTGTAAAGGAGGAAAGTATCGTGTTTAATAATGGTCTGAATGGATTCTATCCTTATCAAAATTATGGTTATAAGCCGGGATTATTCTCTTCATTTAGAGGAAAATTCAATTGGTCTGGTATTTTAAACAATACACAAAAAACACTGAATATTATTAATCAAGCAATTCCTGTTTTTTACCAAATCAAACCTATTTGGAATAATACGAAAACAGTTTTTAAAATTATTGGTGCTATCAAAGAGGATGATAAAGGAGAAAAAGTAAAAAATACGAATAGAGGAAACAATACTATGCATACTAGTTCTAATAATAATAACTATCAAAATAATTTCTCTAATTATCATATAGACAAGGATGATAATAGACCTAATTTCTTTTTATAATAAAAAATATGCAATAAACTTTAAAGTGATAAGTTTTTGCATATTTTTATTATTTATCTTCTAATACTTCGATCATTTGAGGAATCATTTGTTTTTTTCTAGATACCACATCTTGTAAAAATTCTCCTTGTTTTATATCTTCTATATCAAAAGCACCACTCATAATAGATTTAGCCTTGGTATTGTAAATAATATAAGAACCATTTTTGATGATATCTGTAATGAATAATGCTACTACAACATAATGATTATTCATCGATATATTGTCTAATAATTTTTGATATTCTAAAATGTCTTGTTCTTTATAATCAAAACTGGTAGTGAATATTTGACCTACTCCAATTTGTTCATCATTTACATGGAATAATTTAAAATCATGATAAATAATTTCTTCTTTCGTTTTATATTTAAGTTCTGATCCTGCTTCAAACATTTCAATTCCATATTTTTTATAATCAATCTCTAAATAATTAGCAAGAGATAATACTGCTTCACGATCTACTTTAGTAGTGGTAGGACTTTTTAATAAAAGGGTATCTGATATAATAGCAGACAACATAATTCCTGCCATATCTTTTGGTATTTCTATGCCACGTTCTTTATACATTAAATAAAGAATCGTATTCGTACTTCCTACTGCCATATTCCTAAAGTTAATAGGTGACATAGTAGCAATAGTCCCTAAGCGATGGTGATCGATAATTTCAATAATTTCTGCTTCATCTAACCCATCTACACTTTGTGACTCTTCATTATGATCCACTAAAATTACTTTCTTTTTCTTACGATCAGTAGCATCATTAATTCTAAGCATTCCTAAACATTTATTTTCTTTATCCACGATCGGATAATTCGTATGCTTCACTTTACTAGAAATATCATTAAAATCACTTAAATAATCAAAAATATTAAAAGTAATAGGATTTGTACTCATATTTATTGTATTCACATAATTACTCATACTAATTAATTTAGTAACTTCAAAAGTACTAAGTGGACTTTTTATAATATTCACTTTATTTTCTTTCGCAATTTTTAAATGATTCAATTTTATTTCTCCATTACCAACTACAATAATCAATTTTACTTTGGATAAAACAGCATATTCAATAATACTATGACGATCTCCTACAATTAAAGCTTTACTATTATCTAAAGTCACATTATTAACAAAAGTAGTACTACGATAAGAGGCGGCCATAATAGAGGCATCAATCGTATCATCAAAGCGTAATACTTCACGTCCCTTTAAAGTTTTTAAAATATTATCATAAGAAGTATGTAATTTTTTAAAATCACCATTAATTAATTCTTTAGCTATTTCTTTTAATGTAATTATACCAAGTAACTTTTGTTTATCATCTACAATAGGGATACCACTAGCACTATTTTCTAACATTAAATTATAACTATCCATAATGGATGCATGTTCTTCTACAAAAAAATTTTTCTTATAATTAACATCTCTAATTTGTAATCGAACATCATTTAAGTATTTTGGATGTGCTACTTTAAAATAATCTAATACAAATTTCGTTTCATTATTTAAATGTCCTAATACTCTAGGAGAAGCCTTATAATTTTTATGAATTTGATTCATATAGTAAGATGCCGTGATTGCGGATACTACTGAATCGGTATCTGGTTTTTTATGACCAAAAACATATACTTTTTCCATACTACACTCTCCTTTTCGCCGCTTAGTTGTTATACTATGTTTTTTTCTATTTGTCAAACTTATTATTATTATCATTATAATATAAAAATAAGTTTTAGCAAAGTATTTCATAATTTGAGTTTCGGTATTTTACAGGAATTTATATAAGGTTATAATAGTTTTTAGGATTTTGATAAAATTTTTCAAA
>CALVYA010000033.1 GCA_944371905.1 uncultured Bacilli bacterium
TCTACCGTTCTTATATCACTAAACTCTACTTGCCAATTAGAGGTAACCGCTGTACTTCCATTAATATTTAGACTAGTAGCTAAAATAGCATAACCAATTGTCATTAATACAATAGCTACCAATAAACCTGAAATAATAATTGTTTTATTTTGATGCATATTATCACTTCCATTACTAAATACTGATTTTATTGACGTAAAGTACAATAATACATATTTCCTGTATCTAAATTATATAAAATGGAATTACCATAAGATCCAGTAGAAGCTAGTCCTACTCCCATTTCATACCTAGAACCATATTCTTCGTTTTGAATCATACCATCTACTACATATTCATCTCCATCTAACACTAAAGAATAGTAAGAATATTCGCCATTATTATTAGTTTTATCTAACTTGCTAGATGTATAGGTTCCATTAACATAATTATTGTTTCCATCCCCGTATTTACTCCAACTAAAACTTTTATCTTTCTTTAATTGCATAGTAACAGTATAATTAGAATCTAAAAATCCTTTACAGTCCCATACTCCCACTACTGGGTTAGATGGTTCAAAAAACATGGTAAACCAAATAACGCTTGCTACGGCTGCAATTGGAAAAGCAATAGCATTTAACAATATCCCTGGTGTTTTCTCATGTGTTTTATTTTCATGAACAATTCCTAAAATTAATCCTACTACAGCAATGGGTATAGCTAACAAATTAATAACTACAGATAATACAATAGCTATCATACCAATAATTTTAGACATCTGTCCTAATTTATGATTATTAGAATTTCCCATATTACTATCGATATGTTCTATTTTTTGAGATTCCTTCCTTGGAATGGAATCATTCATTTTATTTCCACATTGAGAACAAAACTTTTCTCCTTCTTTTATTTTATTACCGCAATTACTACAATACATTTTAAACTCCTCCTTATAATAAATTATTTTCTATCCTAAACTCTATTAAAGATTTATTAAAATCAGTAATTAGATTTTCAATGGTTTCTATTTCATTATTAATACTTCCTGCAATCTTATCTAATCTATTCATGTAAGTATAATGAGAACGATTATCATCAAATCTAGAACTATTGAATATTAAATATCCTACTATTACATCATCTCTTCTAATATCACTATAAGTAGTAGTATAAATATCAATACTTACATAACTCAATTTCTCTTCTTCTCTAATCAAAGGTACAAACTCTTCTTCAATCGTAGTTAACAAAGAAGCTAAATCATTTTCACTTACTACCAAGTCTAAAGACATAATGATACTATCTTCTTCTTCCTCATATCCTTCATAAAAAGCAAACAAATGATCCCCAAAGATATTATCTACTTTAGTGTCTGTCGGAAAAGAGAACTCGCTTTTTTGATACTCATATTCTTTACTAAATAGACTATTATCTACGGATGTAGCACTAGCTGTGACAATTTTTCCATCACATACTCCAACTTCTGCTATTCCATGGCTTTCAAACTCTCCTCCACCAAAGCTATTAGACTCTAACGTAGTATAAATTTTACAATCTTTTTCCAAGTTTTCTCTTAACACATCGGTAGCTTCCTGCTGACTGCTTCGACATCCAGTTAATAATAAGACAAATATTATACTAATACCCAACATTATCTTCTTCATATACCACTACTCCTTATTATAAAATAAGTATATCATATTCCTTCTTATTTTACATCCATTTAATTACAAATTTTGACATAAAAAAAGTAACCAATCGGCACCTAACTTCGTTTTGCTTTTTTGGTTACTTTGATATCATCAATTTTATCTTTGATATCCTCTTTATAAAAATGATAAGTTCTCCTAATTACAATATAAGCTGGTAAAGCTATTAAAATTCCAATAAATCCTGCAAGAACTCCTCCTACAAAAACCGCAAATATAGTCCAAAGCGGACTGATATTATTAGTCTTACCATATACTTTAGGTGAAATAATATAACTATCTAAATTAGGACAAACTAAACAAATAACTAAAGTAGCAATAAATACAGGAGTAGATACGACACTAGCTAAAATAACTGCAATAATATTAGTGATTAATCCTCCAAAATATGGTACTACCGTAGTAACACTAGCTAAAATACCTAATAATAACCAGTTAGGATGTCCTACTACCCAAAATAAGAAACAATATTCAAATAACTGTATAACCATAAAAATAACTAATCCTTGCAAATATTGTCCCAAATCTTTATCTACTGCTTTTACATAGCTAAAACTACGACTACTTTTACTTTTTAGAAATCTTTTTACATTGGCTCTTATTTCATCCATTCCCGCTAAAAAGTAAATAGATACGATATAAACAATAATGAATTTAGTGATAAAGTCAATGGATTTACCAACAAAATCAATAGTTCCACTAGATAAGTATTTCCCAATACCAGAGATAATATCATTTAATATTCCCATGATGGAATCTTCAAAACCACCTAAATCTAAAGAAAACTTATTAGAAAAATCAGACATAACTTCAGCAATTAATTTAGATAATGTTAATAATTGATCATATACTAAAGGAACAGTAACAGCAATCAATCCAAAGATAAAAAATGATCCTAATACAACAACTAATGTGACTGCTAAACTTTTCCTTACTCCTTTATTTTGTAATTTCCTTACTAACGGAGATAACGCATACGCAATAGCAAAAGAAATGGCAAAAGGAAAAATAATAGTAATTACCTTACTTAAAATACTTCCCCACCAACTATTCGTACTAATGGCAATATATACGATAACTAATAAGATCAAAAAATTGAGCAATTTAAAATTTAACTTATCTTTCAACATAAATATCACCCTCTTATTTTTCTAAAAGTATGGTAATAGGTCCATCATTAATTAAACTAACTTCCATTTCTGCACCAAATACCCCTGTTTCTGTAGGAATTGTTTGATTTAATTGACGATTAAAATACTCATATAACGAAATAGCTTCTTCGCCGTTTAAAGCTTTTATATAACTAGGACGATTTCCTTTTTTAGCATCCCCATATAAAGTAAATTGTGAAACAGATAAAATAGAAGCATTTACCTCTTTACTACTTAAATTCATTACACCATTATTATCATCAAAAATTCTTAAGTTTATAACTTTATTTACCATATAATCGATTTTTTCGTAGTCATCACCTTGAGTAAATCCAACAAACAATAAAAGTCCTTGTTGAATCCTTCCTACCACTTTTCCCTCTACTTTAACGGCTGCTTCTTTTACTCTTTGCACTACTACTCTCATCTTATAAACCTCATAACATTATTAATATATGTTAAATTATTTAAATCACGAATAAAATTATTCAAATGTTCCAAATTATTTACCCATATATTTAATTCATATAATACATCATCTATTTTATTAATGGTTTTCATACTATCAATACTTATATTACTAATCGTTGCTTTTTGCATGATTTCTAATAATGCTTTATCATATGGTTTAGAATAAATCATAATAGTTGCTAAATATTTATTATTAATAGTACTATTCCAATTCACATCTACTATTCTCTCTTCTAAATTATATACATTAGGGCAGTTTTTACGATGAATACTTATTCCATTTCCTTTAGTGATATATCCTATAATTTCATCCCCTGGTAATGGATTACAACAATTTGCTAAATTAACTTTAATATTATCAATTCCTTCTACAATAATATCTGCATCCGTATTCTTAGGAATTGGTTTCAATTTAATATCTTTGATTTCCTCTTCTTCTTTATCAATAATATTAATAATATAACTAGGACTATATTTATTATTACCTATTACTAGATATAAATCCTCTATGTCTTCTTCTTTAATTTCTTCTAAAATAGTCTTTAAATTCTCATCGGTAAAGAAATCCTGAAAAGATAATTTTCTTTTTCTTAATTCTTTTTCTAAAGCTTCTTTCCCACGTTCAATGTAAATTTCTTTTTCACTTTTGGAGAAAAAACTTCTTATTTTGTTTTTAGCTTGAGTAGTTCTTGCTATTTTTAACCATTCTTTAGATGGTCCTGGAGAATTTTTATTAGTATTTATCTTTACAATATCATTATCTTTTAATTCGTAGTCTAACGGAACGATATTATTATTGACAATTGCTCCTACCATAGTTTCTCCTACTCTTGTATGAATACGATAAGCAAAATCAATAGGAGTAGAACCTTTTGGTAATTCAAAAATATCTCCTTTTGGCGAAAAAACATAAATATTATCATTCAACACTTCATTTTTGACACTATTGACAAAGTCCTCACTACTCATCTTATCTTCATTAAGTTCAATAATAGCCTTAAAAAATTGTAATTTTGCTTCTGTCGAATTTTGTGTTTGCTTCGTTAAATCCTTATGTTCTTTATAAGCCCAGTGTGATGCTACTCCATTTTCTGCTATTTCATCCATAGCGTATGTCCTAATTTGGATCTCAAATAAATACCCATCAATGCCAAAAACGGTCGTATGAAGAGATTGATATCCATTAGCTTTAGGCATAGCAATATAATCTTTAAAACGTTTAGGAATAGGTTTATATTTAGAATGAATTAGTCCTATGATCGTATAACATTCTTGTTCTGTTTCTACTAGAACTCTTAATGCTAACAAGTCATAGATGTCACTAAATTTACGTCCTTTTTCTAATTTCCTATAAATACTATAAATGCTTTTACTACGTCCTTTAATTTCATGCTTAATATTATGTTCTGTTAAAATATTACTAACTGAAGTTAACATTTCTGCTACTACATTATCACGTTCTAATTTGGTATTATTTAACTTTTCAGCAATATCATAAAAAACATCTGGTTTTAAATAACGAAGAGATAGATCTTCTAATTCACTCTTTATTTTATGAATACCTAAATGATGAGCAATAGGAGCTAAAATTTCTAAAGTTTCTTTTGCCTTTGCTTTTCTTCTATCTTCCGGTAAAGCCCATAGTGTTCTCATATTATGCAAGCGATCAGCTAACTTAATTATAATAACTCTAACATCTTCACTCATTCCTACAATTATTTTTTTATAATACTCAATTAAAGCTTCATTTTCTGTTGAAAAATGAATTCTTGAAATTTTACTAACACCGTAAACTAAATTAGTGATCTCTTGCCCAAATTCCTCTTCTAATTCTTGCTTTGTAGTATCTGTATCTTCTAAAATATCATGTAAAAGCCCTGCACAGATCGTTGGAGTATCCGCATAAACACTAGTTAATATAACAGAAGTGGCCAGTGGATGATTGATGTATTCTTCTCCACTAATCCGATATTGACCATCATGCTTATCTTTGGCATATAAATAACTTCTATTAATTAATTCAATTTCTTCCGGATCAGTAATATAGGCTTTTACTTTTTCCATTAAATCATCTATTGTATAAGTTTTTTTACCTTTTGTCATAAATCCTCCATCTAAGTAAGATTAATGTTATCAAAATTAATATCTCTTTTAAAATCTTTCATTTTATTTATAACGTAATCTTCTATTTCTTTATTATCAGTATTTAAAATGTCATCTACAATGTTGAACAACTCAAGTCCATTACCTTTTTTCCATTTAGACTCGATTAGATAATTCCAAATATCTTCTTCTTTCACATAATGAATTCCATATCGTCTAAATTCTCTTTTCTTACTAGTTAAAGCAGGGCGCACACGTTTATATAATTCTTCCAATGAATTAAATTGTAGTTCCATGATATCAACTCCATATAATATTATTATAGCTTACTTATGCATAGAAAGAAAGTAAAAAGAGACTTATTTCAGTCTACTTCTTATTTTTTAATAATTCTTTATATTTATCTAGAATGATATAGATATTAGTACAACTCATAAAACACATAACACTATTCTTGTGAGTTAATAATTTATCTACAGTCTCAAGACTTAACTTCTCGCTATTAGGAATATACTTAATTAAATTATCAGATGAGACATTTGGGTAATCTTCTTGTCGTTCTCTATCACAATGAATATCCATAATATACGCTTTATCTGCTTCTTTTAAAACATCGATAAACTCGTCCATTAAAGCTTCTGTTCTAGAATATGTATTTGGTAAAAATATAGCTACTATCTCTTTATCTGGATACTTTTGACGTGCCGCTTCCAAAGTTACTTTGATCTCTGTTGGATGATGAGCATAATCATCGATAGTTACGATATCTTTAAATACTTCCTCTTTAAAACGACGTTTTGCACCTTGAAATTTTTTCATATAATGGTGAATATCTTCTCTAGAAATTCCATAATGATTGCAGACAATAATACTAGCTAAAGCATTTAAAATCATATGACGTCCATATAAAGGAAGTTCAAAGTGATAATAAAATTCTCCATTCATATACACATCAAATGTACTCCCTTCTTTTGTTAACTCAACATTTTTGGCAACAACATCATTATCATCATGAAATCCATAATAAATAGTTTTCTTATCAAATTTAATTTTTCTTATATTGGCGTCATCTCCACAAGCTATTACAAAATTTGACTTATTACCAAACAATTCAAAAGTATCAATAATATCTTCTAATCCGTTATAACATTCTACATGATCTAGCTCAATATTAGTAATAATAGCAATATTAGGATGATATGCTAAAAAATGTTTATTATATTCATCTGACTCGATAACAAAGATTTTATTATCTTTATTAGCGTAACCGGTTCCATCTCCTACAAAGTAATTACATCCTATGGTATGATTGATAATATCACTAATTAACATACTAGTAGTAGTTTTTCCATGAGTACCACTTACTCCTACCGTATCAAACATTTTAGTAATATCACCTAACACTTCATTATAATTTTTTATAGTAAGGCCTAATTCTCTTACTCTTTTAATTTCCTTATGATTAGGACTAAAAGCTTTAGAATAAGTTACTATGGTATCTTTTTCCAAAGGATGGGCTTCATAATAAATAGGAATCCCTCGTTCCTTTAATCCTTCCATAGTAAACTTATATTCTCTAGCATCATCATACCCTTCTACTTCATTACCTAAATCATATAAAATATTAGCTAGCGTACTCATTCCAGCCCCTTTAATTCCTATACAATAATATTTCATATACCCTCCATAATAATTTATTTAATAAAAATTAAATTCATTTTCCATTTACATTCATAATAAAACTACATTCTAATTATACTAGATTTTATAATAAAATAAAACTATTTTACATATTATTCGTTTTGTTAGTTAAAACCTTTTTGTTTTGTTGACACAACTAAACGAAAGCTTTACAATTAGAATAGATAATTATGAGGTGAAACATGAAATCATTAATAAAATATATTAAGTTTTTTATATCTTTAACATTATTCTTTTTTGGATCTCTACTTCAATTAATTCCCATTTTTCTTTTTAAGATTAATTTAGATACTGCTAGTGATTTTACTAGAACTAGTTTAACTGTTTTTAGTAATATCATAATTGTAATTATTTTAATTTTAATGTATAGAAAAGATCTTATCAAAGGTTTCAAAGATTTAAAAGAAAAAAAAGCCTCTCCTTTAGGAATTGGATTTAATTATTGGTTCTTTGGATTAATGATCATGGTATTTAGTAATTTTATTATTTCTTTATTCAATCAAGGAGGCACTTCTACGAATGAAGAATCCATAAGAGTCATAGTAAATAACTTCCCTGTGTTGGCTTTATTATCTATTGCTTTGATATCTCCTATTATTGAAGAACTAGTATTTAGAAAAGCATTTAGAGAGATTTTTGAAAATAAATGGATATATTTATTTACATCCGGAGTTATTTTTGGAGGACTTCATGTCTTTTTAAGTCCTATTCATTCGTTTGTGGATTATTTATATTTAATTCCTTATTGTAGTATGGGAATAGCATTTGCATATATGTATTATAAAACGAATAATATTTTAGTACCAATAACTATGCATGTGATGCACAATACCTTAAATGTCGTATCCACAATTCTATTGGCAGGTGCTATTATATGATAAGTAGAACCGAAAAAAATAAAAATAAAAGAAAAAAAATTATTAAAGAAGAACAAAAGGAAAAGAGAAATAAAATGATAATTATTACTTTAAAAATACTTTTAATCATCGTTATTTTAATATCGCTTGCTTTTGTGATATTACGATATGTTGGTAATCTAGGATTGGTGGTAAAAGAAGAGTCTCTTGTATACTCTAATTTACCAGAAAACTTTCATGGATTAAAAATAGTACATTTTTCCGATCTTCATTATGGAAGTACTATTAAAACTAAAAAACTCAATAAAATAGTAGATAAAATCAATGATATAAAACCAGATATTATTGTTTTCACGGGTGATTTAGTCGATAAAAATTATCAAATGACCGAAAAAGATAAAGAGGAAGTAAAAGAATTGCTAACTAATATGAAAGCGAAACTAGGAAAATATGCAGTGCAAGGAAATCACGATAAAAATAATTTTGATACTATTATGAAAGATACCGATTTCATCGTTTTAGAAAATAGTTATGATTTGATTTATAACGAAGGATATACTCCTATATTAATTACTGGTATTGGTAGTAGTACTTTAAATAATGTAGATATAGATAAAGCTTTCTATTACTTCAAACAAGAAAATATTAATCAAGATATATTTACTATTAGTTTAATGCATGAACCAGATAATCTCGATCAAATATTAGAAAAGTATACTCCTAATTTAGTATTTGCAGGTCATTCTCATAATGGTCAAGTGCGACTTCCTTTTGCTCCTGCATTAGTTAAAGTGGAAGGAGCAAAAAAATATTATGAAGCAAGATATACCATTCATGATACAGAATTATTTGTATCTGGAGGTCTAGGTACTAGTAATTATCCATTTAGATTATTTAATCATCCAAGTATTAATCTTATAAGATTAAGAACTAAATAGAAAAAATGTTCTCATGGGAACATTTTTTAATTGGTTTTAACTACATAGGGATTACTACTAGTTCCATTTCCACCTTCTATTATTTCAACCGAAGAATTTAAATTAATGGCTGGAACTATCAAAGTAGCACCCATTACTCCGGTTCCACATGTTAACATACCATCAACTTCTATCGTACAACCTGTAGCATACTCTGAAGCTATCGCAGGAGAAATAGTCCAATATGCTATACCAATATTTAAATAATAACTATTATTGTTTTTTCCACTAACTCCTCCTGCATATGCTACTTCATCGGCTGTTAATAACCCTATGGGGTAATCTAATGCCTTATTTCCTTTATTACTAGTAGATGTTGTATATAAATCATTTTCTTGTGGACATGTAAATTGTGGTGTTTTATTTGTATCCAATCTATTAGATGCTCCATAGATGGTATAATTAGTTCCATATCCCAATGCGGTATCCATAGGATCCCATAATCCAGCTATATTAGCTATACTTCGATCCCCACAAAATCCACTATCCGCTAAATAAGCACTGTAATTTAATAAATTTTCTTCATACCAGGTATCTATTTGATTTTTTATATAACTATCATTTATATTTTTGTGTGTTTCTAAATAGGTATTACTTCCTGCTGTTCCATACATATATCCTATATACGCATTATCATCAAAATTCATATTAAATCCTCCCCCTATAAAAGCGGAAGAAGGGTCACTATAATCTGTTCCTTGGTAAATTAATCTAATACTCTCGTCTTCATTAATTCTTATAATTTTCCAATAAAATCCCGCAAACTTAACATAATTATTCTCCACTGCTCCTCGAAAATAATAGGTTGTTTTGTTATCTTCTGTATTTTGATTGGTATAATATAATCCTTTTGTTCCATCTTCTTCACTTGTTTTACTAAAATCTATACTAGAGTCACTTTGTGGAGTATTATCGCTCAATATTTGATCAACTAACAAAATAGGTTCTTGTATTTCAGGGTCACTTGGATTTAACTGTTGTCCACTATCCTGTATACATACTATATCCATCATAATCTCTTTGGTCGTATTGGTTGGCATAGAAGTTACATTAGAGTCAAATTCCACTATGATTTTAAATGTTTTATTTGCTCCAGCACTTAGTTTTTCTTGATTTTTAATATCTTCTAATCGGTAAATGATTGCTTTACTTCCTTTTGTCGTTGCTTTTATTTCATTGATAATAGCATCTAAGCTTCCACTATTTTTTATGGTAATACTATATTCTATTTTATCTCCTGGTTTCACTAATCCGGCATTAAAAGTAGCACTTGTTTTACTATAAGTAGGCTCACTAATATTATAAGCATTCCCTACTATATTACTAGTAATAGAGGTTATCTCCACACTCCAAGTACTAGTAATATTCCCCGTTCCATTAATATTTAAAGTCGTACTAAACGCTGCAAATCCTACTACCATGATTAATGCTATTATACACATAATTCCTATAATGACCTTTTTCTTATTTCTATCCATCCTTATCACTCCGTTTTAGTTTATCTCATATATCATTATACCCCCTACCCCCTATAATTTTTTAAAAAAAATTTTTAAGTTCCTTAAATTTTTTTACAGTGC
>CALVYA010000034.1 GCA_944371905.1 uncultured Bacilli bacterium
GAGACTGGAAGTGATGCAATAAAGTTTGAAATCAGTAATATAAGAATAGGAGATATCTTATTAAAACAAGAAAGTACCACGTTTAATATTAAAATTAGTTATGATGAAAATGTAATTAGTCAACCTAGCATAATTACTAATCAATTAACAATAAATATTACTTATGTCCAAAATATGGGACAGAGCATAGAATCAAGTAATCCAGAGATATTTAGTACCAGTTTGGTCTCTAATATATTGAGAGATAATGTAGCTCAAAATGATAGTGAGATAGATTTTAGTAAGACAAGTGAAGAAGATGGAACGAAAGGATTATACTATACGAACACAAATACAGAAGATGGGAAGACAGTATATTACTATAGAGGAGCAGTAGAGAATAACTATGTAAAATTTGCAGGATACTATTGGAGGATTATAAGAATCAATGAAGATGGAAGTTTAAGAATTATCTATCAAGGAACAACACCAGATGCAATGGGAAGTGAAGCAATGATAGGAAGTAGTGCATTTAATGAAGAATATAATGATAATGCGTATGTAGGATATATGTATGGAACACCTGGAAGTAGCACCTATGAAGAGACCCATGCAAATATTAATGATAGTACAATCAAAACAGTATTAGATACATGGTATGAAGAGAATTTATTAAGTTATGCGAGTTACATAGCAGATAGTGGATTTTGTGGAGATAGAAGTAAAGCAAGTAAAGCAGGAATATGGAATTCTTCTGATACTACATTAGGATATGGAAGGAATACGACATACTATGGAGCATATAATAGATATAATACTTATGAACCACAATATAGTTGTCCACAAAGTCAAGATTTATATACAACAAGAAATAGTACAAAAGGGAATAAAGCGTTAGATTATCCGATAGGGTTAATTACAGCAGATGAGACAATATATGCCGGGGCTTCTTATAGAAAAGTTAATAATAGATATTACTTATATTTGAGTAAATGGTATTGGGTTATTTCACCTTTCGTATTTAATGGAGCAGTCTCTAGTAATGGAGTTATTTTTATTGATGGTTCACTTAATAGCGGTAATGTGTCCGATCGTGCTGGTGGTATAAGACCTGTTATCAATATAATATCCGATATAAGTATATTTGGGTGGGAAGGCAACGGCACCAGTTCTAATCCTTACGTGATTAGAACTGCTTAATCTTATAAAATAGTTGTATAATTTAAATGATATATGATATAATATAATTGTCTAGAAGATTTGAAATGTTTAATATAAAACCGACTAAGTGATAATAAGGGAGTTCGGAGCTCTATCTGGTGTTGAAGACCTTTTATTAGGGATCCTAAAGGATAGGTATGGACACCCACCTGCAAAGAGCGGGTTTTTATCGCCAACAGATCGATCTTCTGGACGTTTTTTTATGAGGTGAAATATGTTTGAACGATTAGCATTGTTAATAGGAACTGATAATTTAAATAAAATAGAAGAGAAAACGATTTTAATAGTTGGAGTAGGAGGAGTAGGAGGCTATGTTGCTACTAGTCTTGCTCGTAGTGGTGTTAGGAATCTTATTATTATGGATTTTGATACCATAGATATTACTAATATAAATCGTCAAATTACTGCTTATTCTTCTACTATTGGTTTAAAAAAAGTAGATGTTTTAGAGAAGATGCTTTTAGATATTAATCCAAATATGAATGTTATTAAGTATGATACTTTTTTAAATAGTGAGAATATAAATGTTATTTTTGATAGACACAAGATAGATTATATTGTTGATGCTTGTGATACGATCAATACTAAAAAAGATATTATTCAATATGGTTTAACTAAATATATCCCATTTATCAGTTCTATGGGAACAGGAAATCGATTAGATCCTACGAAATTAGAGATCATGGACCTTAGAAAAACTAATAATGATCCTATTGCTAGAATTTTACGTAAATGGGCAAAGGATAATAAAATAAACAAGAAAATTTTAGTACTTTCTTCTTTAGAAGTACCTAAAAAAGTAGGTAAGATTGTCTCTTCTAATAGTTTTGTACCTGCTACTGCTGGTTTAATTATTACTAGTTATATTATTAGAGATATTATAAAATAAAAAAAGCGATCTTAATCGCTTAAATTTTACGATACAGACCAATGGCTTTGCCTAGTATAGTTACATTATTTAAAATAATTGGCTCCATAGTATCGTTTTCCGGTTGTAATCGAAAGTGATCACTTTCTTTGTAAAATGTTTTAAGTGTTACTTCATTTTCATCTGTCATTGCTGCTACAATATCACCGTTATTAGCAGTATTATTTCGTTCAATAATAACAATATCATTATTTAATATTCCTTTATTGATCATGGAACTTCCTTGTACATGTAGGGCAAAGACTTCTTTTTTAGTAGAGATTAAATTACTAGGTATTGGAAAATATTCATTAGGAGTTTCGATTGCTTCGATAGGATTACCTGCTGTTATTTCTCCTAATAGAGCAATATTAGTAGTAGCATCATCTTTTTCTAAAAATTCATTAGGAACTAGTAATTCTAAAGCTCTATTTTTTGATTCATTTTTCTTAATGTAACCTTTTTCTTCTAATTTATTTAAATGAAAATGAGTGGTGGCAGGAGAGTTCAAGTTTAACATTTTACCAATTTCTCTTACTGTTGGTGGATAACCGTGTGTTGCTATAAATTTTTTTAATGCTTTTAAAATATCCGCTTGTCTTTTTGTTAACTTTTCCATATCAAGACCTCCATAATTTAATTATATCGCAAACATTTGTTTATGTCAAACGGTTGTTTTTGTTTTTAGAAGTTGACAAAATTCTTTAAAAATGATATTATTTTATCTTATCTATGATAAGAAATAAAACTATAAATGATAATTATGTAAGGAGGTGTTATCATGGCAATTGCAACTTTAGGAATGAAATTTAGAATCAATAGTGACAATAATGTTATAACATTAGATAGTGGTGATTTGCGTTATATCGATAGCATCACCAAGGAATATAAGGATGAAAAAGAGTTAAGAACCAGAGAAAGCTATGCTAATAAAATAGCAGCTTATTCTAATAACCATGATCATGTAGATGGCGATATTGTTTTATCTTACATTAAAAGTAATAATGAAAAGATCGAATTGCAATTGCTTTATGATGATCCAGATATCATACGTACTAGAACTAGTTCTTTAGAGGAAATAAAGTCAGAGACAGAAAAATCCCGTAAATTATTATTAAATAGTAAGAATCAAATGTTTTTAACTTTATTTTTACTAAATAAAAATTTACAAAAAACAACAACGTCAACAGTTAAAATGACTATTGATGAATATAAAAAAGCCAAAGCATATGGACTTACTGTATATGCTCAAGATGGCGAATATCGAATTTCTATAAGAGACGTATTAAAATATCGTTTAGAAAATAAAAAACTAGGTTCTATGCGTCTTTTAGTAGAGGATACTCTTGAAGTATGGAAGAAAAATATGTTAAGACTTTCAGATGAAGACTTATATTTTTACTCTAGAGAATTGAGATTATTAATGAATGAATATAATTATCGTAAAGTACCTAGAAAAGCTGTATGTAATTTACTACTTACTCCAGAGTATGAAGAAGTGCTAAGTAGTCCAATTGTTATTAATCGAGAATACAATATGAGAACTAGTAGAACAGAAAAATTTCCTAAACAAAAAGTGTTATTGGAAGATCGTAAAGTAGCTTAAAGAATATAGAAATATATTCTTTTTTTTTGTATAATTAAAATGGTGGTAACATGTTAAAGGATAAGAAAGCAGTAGCTATTTTTGAAGAATATTTAAAACATTTAAAATACGAAAGAAATTATTCACTAGATACTATCGATGGATATCACAGTGATATTTTAGAATACTTGTTGTATTTAGAAAAAGAAAATAGAAATTATGGGAAAATTAAATATCCAGATATTAAGTTATATTTGATTTATTTAAATTCTAAACAAAATAATAGCGCTACTATTTCGAGAAAAATAAGTGCTTTAAGAAGTTTTTATAAATATTTGGTAAATCAAAATTATGTAACTAATAATCCTTTTTTAAGTGTCAAGCTTCCTAAAAAAGAAAAGAAGTTACCACGTTTTTTTAGTTATCATGAATTAGAAGAAATGTTTGAAATTCCTGATTTATCTTCACCACTAGGACAACGAGATCGATTGATACTTGAACTTTTATATGCTACAGGAGTAAGAGTGGGAGAGCTAGTTAATATTAAGTGCAGTGATATAAGAGGAAGAGAAATTAAAATTTTAGGAAAAGGTAACAAAGAACGATATGTTGAGTTTGGTGATTATGCAGATGAAATACTAAAATTGTATCTTGGAGATGGATACTTAAAATTAAACAAAAAAAATAGTGAGTATTTGTTGTTAAATAAAAATTATACTAGATTAACAGATCGTGGAGTAAGACTGGTTTTAGATAATATTATCAATAAAACGTCAATTCATAAAAATATTTCTCCTCATATGATAAGACATAGTTTTGCTACGCATTTATTAAATGAAGGATGTGATTTATTAAGCGTACAACAGTTGTTAGGACATGCTAGTCTATCTGCTACATCCATATATACACATATCACCAATGATAGAATTAAAGAAGTATATTTTAATACTCATCCTAGAGCAAAAAAATAAGACAATTTTGTCTTATTTTTTATCTACGTAAATAAAAGAAATTCATTATTTTAGATACTCCAATAAACAAGATAATAATTAGAAATAAAGTATAGAAAGTATTAATAATTTGATTAGAGAAAAGAATACAAAGGATTCCCATTAAGAAAGGGAAAAATGCAAAAGTAGTAGTTCCTGTAATCATCATTTTATTTAGGCTATTGATAATTAAAAGAATACCTCCAATAATAATAATGTAATTTAAAGATTCGATCGGAAATAAAATAACATAAATAGATGCTATCGTTAAGAGAATTGCTTGTGTGAAAAAGATAATAAAATTTTTCATATGATTCTTTTTAACATAGAAGGCAATCTTGTAAATTCTTATTGAATACAAGAGTAGAGCTAATGGAATAATATACATAAATAATTTTAGTATTAATTTAGAATCCATAAATAAACCAGCGCCAGCAATTATTATTAAAATGATTCCCCAAATTAATTCTGTAATACTATTTTTCTTTTTAAATTTATTAATATTGGTATAAACAATTGTTTTCATAACTAATCACCTTTATTCATTATATTATATTTTTATGAATTTTGAGTGTAATTCTTGAAAAAAGTTATTTTTATAGTAAAATTATACTAGGGAGAGTGTAGTAAGATGGCAAAATTATATTTTCGATATGGAGCTATGGGGTGCGGTAAGACAGCGTTATTATTGCAAGTGGCTTTTAATTATCAAGAACGTGGTATGAAAGCAATAGTGATGAAGCCAGAAGTGGATACAAAAGCAGGAACAAAATTACAAACTAGAATAGGATTAGAAAAAGATACTGATTATTTAATTAAGAAGAAAGATCATTTATATGAAGTGATTCATGAAAAATTTAGTGATGCTGATTGTATTTTAATTGATGAAGCACAATTTTTAACCAGAGATCAAGTAAATGATTTGGTAAAAGTTGTTGTGAAACTAGATATTGTAGTTATGTGTTACGGATTAAGAACTGATTTTTTAACGAATGGTTTTGAAGGGGCTACTAGGTTATTAGAAGTGGCTAATAATATTGAAGAATTAAAAACGATATGTAAGTGTGGGAAGAAAGCTTTATATAATGCTAGATTTATTGATGGTAAAATTGTAACTAAAGGAGAAAGTGTTGTAATTGATAATGATTCTAGAGTAACTTATGTAGCAATGTGTCCAAAATGTTACTATGAAGAAATAGATAAAAAATAACATTTTCAAATGGAATAGATTATGATATACTAATAATGAGAATAGAGGTGTTATCATGGACTTTTTATTTGGTGATCAAAATAAAAAAGAAATAAGAGAATATGAAGAAATTATTTCTGAAATTGAAAAATATGAGACGTCTGTAAGATCTCTATCAAATGAAGAATTGCGATCTAAGACAGCTGAATTTAAAGAAAGAATTGACGATGGAGAAGATTTAGATGATCTTCTACCAGAAGCCTACGCTGTTGCAAGAGAAGCAAGTAGAAGATTTTTAGGTAAAAGACAATATGATGTTCAGTTAATGGGAGCTATTGCGCTACATCATGGCGATGTAGCGGAAATGAAAACAGGAGAAGGAAAGACTTTAACGGCACCACTAGCAGCATATTTAAATGCTTTAACAGGAAATCCTGTTCATATTGCTACCTCTAATGATTATTTAGCTAAAAGAGATTGTGAAGATATGAGAGCTTTATTTGAAGGATTAGGGCTAACAGTAGGGGTAGTAACTGAAGCAAGAGATTATGATTTAGAACAGGATTTAGATAATAGAAAAAAAGCTTATCAGTGTGATATTACTTATGGTTCTAGTAATGCTTTTGCTTTTGATTATTTAAGAGATAATACTGCAACCACAGAGTCTAGAGTAGTGCGAGGAGATAGAGAACCAGGATTTATTATCATTGATGAAGCAGATCAAATTTTAGTGAATGATGCTGTTATGCCATTTAAATTATCTGGTACCATCAAAGGAGTCAATGAAAACTCCATCGATAAAGTAAGTAAACAACAACAAAAACGTCAAATGGAAAAAGAAGCTACTAGGCTTTATAGTGATGCTAATAGTTTTGTCTATCAATTATTTAAAAAAGAAGAGGATTGTAGAGCTTTTAAGACGGATGAAGAGATGGAGTTATATCAAGGTGGAAACAAAGAAGCCACTGAAAAAGCTCAAAGGCAATATTCTGTTCTTTATTGTAGATCTAGTCAAGCAGAACTTACAGAAAAAGGATGGTTACAAGCCTTCCAATATTTTAATGCTACAGAAATAGGTGAATTAACTAATCATCATTTTAATTATATTATTAATAATAGTAATTTTGAAATGGGAAAAGATTATACTATTGAAGCTGGACAAATGGAACTTACATTACGTGGATTAGAGAAAGCAGTAAGAGAACTTCCAGAGATGAGACAATTAAATAATGCTTTTTATAGTTCAGATAGATTTTCTAAAATAAATAAAGCGATATCTAATTCCTTAAAAGCTTATTTTGTATTAGAAAAAGGTAAGGAATACGTATTAGAAGATGTAGATAAAACTACAAGAGGTGGTAAACCTAAGAAAAAGGTTTTATTAGTTTCTAATGGTAGAACAGCGGAAGGTAGAGTGTATAGTGATGGATTGCAACAAGCTATTGAGTTAAAAGAAAGAAAAATCAATAGTCGTGGAGATTTTGCTATTGAGACTACGAAGGATCATGATGAACTAGCTTCGATTTCGCAAAGAGCATTTTATTCTATTTATGGTAAGATTGCAGGAATGACCGGTACTTCAGCAAGAGAGTTATTTGAAGAAGTATATGGAATGCCAACTGTTAGTATTCCTAAAAATAGTGAATATAATGTGGATATGGATACGATTGATAGTATTTATAGTGGTAGAGAAGATAGAGATACCGTTTTATTTGAAAGTGATAAAGAAAAAATGGAAGCGGTTATTGAATCCGTATTAGCTTCTCAAAAAACAGGACAACCCGTTTTAATAGGAACTACTTCTGTTAACGAATCTAATCAGTTATATCAAGAATTTAGACGACGTGGTATTCCTTGTGAAGTGTTAAATGCCGAAAATGCGGCTTTAGAAGGAGAAATAATTTCAAGAGCAGGAGTAAAGGGCGCTGTTACTATTTCTACGCAAATGGCTGGTCGTGGTACCGATATTAAATTAGGGGGAGAATTCAGTGAAGTAATCGAAGAAGTAAAACAAGAAGAAATAGAAAGAATGATTAAAAAATGTACTCAAAATAAAGAAGTATCGGAAGAAGAAATAAGAAAGATGCGTATTGGGGCGGCTAAGTGGTTAGAAGATAAAAAAGGTGAAGAAATTAGAAGAAAAGCGGAACAAAAATGGAATCAAAGTAGAGAAGAATTAGTACAAATAGGAGGATTAAAAGTTATTGGATATTCTCATTTCTCTACTAAAAGAGATGATGATCAATTAAGAGGTAGAGCTGCAAGACAAGCGGATCCTGGAGTTACGGAATTTTATTGTTCTGTAAGAGATTTAAAAGAAAATTTAGGAGTTACTAATGATCGTATTAAATATTTGAGAAGAAGTGGTCTAGGAAAAGGTAGTCCATTAATAGGTAGAGAAGTAGATAAAGTAATTTCTCATGCTCAAGCAAATTTAGAAGGATATATGACAAGTGTGATTGCTACTACTCAAGAGTCAGATTACAATTTGGCAAAAATGCGTAAAAAAGTTTATGATCAACGTATGAGAATGTTAAAAGGAGAAAGTCCTAGAGATAATATGGAATTTATTATCGATAGTTCTGTAGTTAACCTAGTAGATAGGAATTTACCACCTGAATCTTATGGACTTGGTCCAAGAAAGAAAATTTCTAAATCTGGTCTTAATATCAACAACTTTATTATTGATGCTCAAGAAACTTTTGGTATTGATTTAACTAGTGCATTTGAAGAAAAAGAATTTAAACGTTTGGGAGATTTAGAAGAATATCTATCAGAAAAAGCTAGAGAACGTTATTTGGAATTAAGAAGTAAAAATGGTGATGAAAAACAAGATAAGATAGATAGAGAAAATATTATTGGCACTATTGATAACGCATGGTTAGATTTTAATGCAAATTTAGATTATATTAAATTCCAAAATAGTTTACATAATCTAGCACAAAATCAAACTTACGACGAGATATTTGCTATGAAGCAAGGATTTAATCAATCGATGATCGAATCTAAAATTACTATGTTAGGTACCATGATGGGACGAACATCTACTAAAACTAGAACAGTTCCAAAAGAAGAAGAGATGGAACTTACAGATACTACTCTTAATGATTATTATGTAGAAGAAAAAAGAAGTTCTTCTAATCTTAGTGTAAGACCAGCTAAGGTAGTAGCTACTCTTGGAAATAAAATTAAATTAGTAAAAGATAAAATTAAGTATCAGTTTGAATTAGTGCCAGTAGAAACTAATAAGAAACCTGATGAGATAGAAGTTATGGATTTTGATAATAACATGGTGGAAGAAGTAAATACTTCGCATGTTAGAAGATAAGATGGAGGCAAAATGAAAAGAAAGAATGGAGTAATGTTGGGGTTATGTATCGCTATTGCTATTGTTGCTATTGCTTATGCAGCATTTAATGCAACGTTAAATGTGAATGGTACCATTAATGCAACCGGTAATTTTTCAGTGGTGTTTTCCAGTAATGGTAGTTGTCAAGCAACGACAACAGCAGGAACAGATATACCTACTGCTACAGTAGTAGCATCTACTAATTCAACTACAGCAACGTTAAATGCACAATTATATACACCGGGTGATGTTGTAACATGTACTATACCAGTAACAAACAACGGTAATTTGAAAGCAAAATATGTTTCATCTAGTGTGTCAAATAATTTAACCGATGTTTCTACTCCTATAGCAGTTACAGTATCGTCTACTACGGGAACGAATGTGATTGATGCATCTGGTACTTCAAGTATTACAGTAGTTATTAAATATAACTGGGAAGGTACTAGTCAACCACCAGAATCAGATACTACTAAAACATTTACAATTGCGTCAAATTATACTCAAGCAATTTAATAAAGTAAAATAAGGAGAAAAGTATGAAAAGAAATAATATAATAATAGGAGTATTAGCTGCAGTGATCGTCATTATGGGAGTAGCTTTTGCAGCATTTTCAACAACATTAAATATTAATGGTAATGCGAATATTTCATCCAATTGGAATATTACTTTTGTACCAGGAGAATGCACTTCTACTAGTAAAGATAGTGGTAATCCAAGTAGTGGTACAGTATCAGTATCGGGTACAACAGCAACAGTAGTTGCTAATATGTCATCTCCCGGAGACATATTAACTTGTACTGTTAAAGTACAAAATCAAGGAACCCTAGATGCTATTAGAACAAATTGGGCATTAATGCAAAATGTAACTGATACTACTTCTTATACAGTTAGTTTATTGCCAACCGTTAATCCAGGTTCTGTTTTAGTAGCTAAGAGTGGAGATACAGTTGCGGAAGAAACATTAACTATGACGATTACTTATAATTCTGGAGTAACTAGTAAACCAAGTGGAGCAGCAACATTTAAAGCAGTAGCAACGTATGAACAAAGTTTATAATGTAAATTAGAATTGATTGATATCAATTCTTTTTTTATTGTAAATAAAGGGAATAGAAGGGTTATAAAAAAGATATTTTTGATTCAATCAATGTATAAAAGATTATACTTTGTCAAATAATGTAAGATCCCTAAAAATTTTTGTTGAAAATTTTCTGGGGGGGGGGGGTATAATGATATAAGAGATA
>CALVYA010000035.1 GCA_944371905.1 uncultured Bacilli bacterium
TAGTTAAATTATTTAGTGCTCTAATAGCATCTATGGTAGTATTATAACGTCTTGCAATGGAATATAGAGTATCTCCCGGTTGTATGATATAAGTAATATAATTATCTTCTATATTGTCTAAGGCACATTCATTTAAACTTCCATATAAGCTATTGATTAAATTCCAGGTTTGCTGGGTAGCAATCCCACTGGTAGTTAAATCATTATGAAACTGAAATCTTTTGATAGCAATTTGTGTTTCATTGTCAAAAAAAGAATTAATTTCTCCTGTAAAATATAAAAGAGTTTTTAATTTCCTTTGTAATTCTCTTACATAACTTCCACTAGCACCTAAACTTAAAGTAGGATATTCACTATAAGTAGAAATATAATTAATTTCAGTTAATTCAAATAACAAGTCCCACATTTCACTATTGACTATTCCTGTCTCTTCCAATCCATATTGTTTTTGGAATGCTTTTACACTTTCTAAAGTAGCAAGTCCAAAATTGCCAGTAATGACAGGGTTATAAAAACCTAATATTTTTAATTTTTCTTGTAAAATTTTAACATTATCTCCACTGCTACCTAGTTGTAATGTTTCATCTAGCATAAAATCACCTCATTAAATTCTATTCATTTGTTTAGAAAATTTTATATATAATATATAGAAAGGATATATTTATTATATAAGGTGAGATATGGCAAATGGATATTTAATAGTTAATGTTTATGGTGATACTGTTGCTAATCCTATTAAGGATGCTACTGTTATGATAACTAAAGATGATATAGAGATTGGAAACTATGTTACAAATGATGATGGTCAAACTAATAGAATTACTTTAACTACAGTAGATAAAAGTTATTCTGAAGAAGAACAACATGAGGTAAGACCTTATGAAACCTATGATATTACAGTTACTGCTTTAGGTCTTACACCGACTACGATAGAAGGAGTTCAGATTTTTGATGGAATTATTTCAATTCAAAATGTGTATTTAACTTCTATCGATGAAAATCAAGGAACAGATATTAGCATTATTACTCCTAATACCTTATGGAGAGAATACCCTCAAAGTATTAGAGAAGAGAAGGAAGACGAAATTAGTACCCCCTATGTATTATCTAGAGTATTAATTCCGGAGAATATTGTAGTTCATGATGGAACTCCCTCTAATTATAGTGCACCCAATTATACAGTACCTTTTATTGACTATATAAAAAATGTAGCTAGTAGTGAAATCTATAGTACTTGGCCAAAAGAAACTATTAAAGCTAATGTTTTGGCAATTATTTCTTTTACATTAAATAGAATATTTACTGAATGGTATCAAAGTAGGGGGTATGATTTTACGATTACTTCTACTACTAGTTATGATCAAAAATATACTGTAAATGGAACAATTTTTGAGCCAATTTCTTTAATTGTCGATGAGATATTTACTAATTATATAAGACAAGGATATAGAATTGAACCATTATTAGCACATTATAAAAGCAGTACAACAGAACCTGGTAATTTAAGTCAGTGGGGGTCTAAAGAATTAGGAGATAGAGGTTATAATTATCTTGAAATTTTAAAATATTATTATGGAGATAATATTAATATTTTTGAAGCTGAGACAACGCAAGAATATCCATATTCTTTTACTGCTACATTAAAAGAAGGGGATTGTAGTAGAGATGTATTTACTTTACAACATACTCTAAATTACATTCGTGGAAGCTATCCAGGGATTCCATTAATTTCTAATCCAACCGGATTATTTGATGAAGAAACTAAAAAAGCAGTAAAAAAATTTCAAGAAGTATTTAAATTAACTCCTACTGGTACTGTTAATTTTCAAACTTGGTACATGATTTCTTATATTTTTATTGCTGTTACTAAAATGACTAATAGTATATATAAATAATTCATACTATTTTTTCTATTGTTTACTTTTCAAAATAAAGTTTATAAGATATAATGGAATAAGATAAGGTAGTGATAGAAATGATGAGAATTTATAAAACTAATACTGAAAATAATAGTTTAGAAAAAAAGGAACAATTAGAAGAAAATTCATGGATTCATATGATTAATCCCACTAAAGCAGAAATAGAAGAAGTGACTGCTAAAACGGGAATTAATCCTATGTTATTTGTAAAACTATTAGATGAACAAGAATTATCTCGTGTAGAAGTAGAAGATGATGATACTTTGATTGTTGTTGATATTCCTGCTTTGATAGATTATTCTCATAAAAATAAATATCGTACATTACCACTAGGAATCTTCCATACATCGAATTATATTGTAACGGTATTATTAAAAGAAAATAAGTTGTTTGATGATTTTGAACAAGGATTAGTGAAAGAATTTCATACTGAAAAAAAGACAAAATTTACGATACAATTGTTTTTAAAAATTTCTCAAGGATATTTAAAAGCGCTAACAGAAATGAATAAGGATATTCAAAAAGAGGAAAGAATTTTGGCTAAGTCTACTAAAAATCAAGAATTACTAGAGATGTTAAACATTGAAAAAAGTTTAGTATATTTTATGGGAGCTTTGAAATATAATAAAATTACTTTGGAAAAGTTATCGAAAGGTAATATTTTACCAATGTATGAGGAAGATGATAGTTTATTAGAAGATGCTATCATCGAATGTAATCAAGCGATAGAAATGGCAAATATTTATAAAGAAATTATGGCTAGTACCACAGAAACGTATGCTAGTGTTATTTCGAATAATTTAAATTCTATTATGAAATTTTTGTCAGGAATTACTATTGTTTTTTCTATTCCTACTATGATAGCATCCTTTATGGGAATGAATGTTCCGTTAGGAATATTTGCAACAAATCCTATATCATTCTTTATTCTAGTTTGGATTTCCATCAGTGTAGCTTTAATCATTGCTTATCTTTTAAAAAGGAAAAATATGTTATAACCAAGATACTTGTTTATGATAAGTATCTTTTTTTCATGACAGTTTTAATGTCAATTGGAAGAAAATGTAGAAGATTGTTATTTTATTTTTTAAAATAGTATGCTATACTTTATGTATAGAGTAGAAGGGCATAAGGCTTTTCACTTTAAATAATAGGAAAAGGAGAAGAAAAATGAAAAAAAGTATGAAAAAGTTTTTATCTATGTTCTTAGTAGCAGCTTTGGTTTTAGTTCCATTCGTAAAAGTTAACGCAGCAGATCCAATTGTTGTTGAAAACGAACAACAATTAAAAGATGCTTTAGCACAAGAAGGAGAAGTTTACATTGAATTAAAAAATGATATTACAATTACAGCACCTTTGATAGTTAATGGTATTGTTACTATTGATGGTAAAGATTTCTCTATTGATGGAACTAATATAGTACCACTTCCAGAAGCTCCTAGTAATAAATCAATTATTACTGCACAACCTGGTAGTGAGTTAGTTCTTACTAATATTACATTAAAAAATGCACCAAAATATGGAGTTCAAGCATATAATGGTGGAGCTGTATTAGTAAATGGAGTAACAATTCAAGACTGTAGTTTTGGAGCTATCTTAGTTAATGGAGGAGCTTTAGTAGTTCAAGATTTAACTATGATTAGAAATGGTAGTTTCGAAGATGGAAAAACTGGTAATGGTATTGAATTAGGAAAAGGTGAATATGTAACCGAAGATCCATATTTAGTAATGGATGGAACATTTACAACAGAAGAACAAGATACTGCTATTTATGTTGCTGAAAATGACAAATTAATGAGCGAAGAAGGTTCAAAATTAATGTTTGGTAACACTGAAAATAGTGAATTCAAATTATCTTTAGAAAATAATGCTTTAGTTGTAAAAGATTCTGAAGGAACTACAATAGCAAGTTCTAATGCTGTTTTAGAAGAAATTACTGTAGAAGAAGATAAAGATGAAACAACTGAACCAGAAGAACCAACACAACCTTCAGAAGAGAATCCTTCTACTAGCGATAATGTTATGATATTTGCTGGATTAGCAGTTATCGCTTTAGGATTAGGTACTGTAACATACAGAAAATTATGTAAATAATTAAAATTAAAAGAAACTCTTAAGAACGAGTTTCTTTTTTTATTAGTTTGGCATGCATTACGACACGATTTCCAAAATTATCTTTACAAGTGGATAATGTTAATATTTTATCATTAGTATTAACTGTAGCAGAAAAGGTAACACTACTTCTATTTTTTAGAGTATCAAGAAAAGTTTGGTATTGTTCATCGCTATAAAACTCTGTTGTAATGTAATAGCTTTCGGCTTCGATCGTATAAACACTAAACACTTGCCATAAAGTATTTTCAGTAGGAGTAGAAAGTTTAATAATATGGTTGTCTTTATTATCATACCAATTGCTTTCTAAAATGTTTTTTAAACTTCCAAACATAGTAGTATCTAGTCTACTGTGACCGTATATAACAGTATTTTTATCAAAATTTACCATGTCGTTTCGATAATCTGCATAAATCCATCCCGCATCGTTTGCTGATCCGTCGAAAGCATGTTTTAGATAGTAATTATTATCTGTGGATTGTACGATGGGATAATTAATATTTGTTCCATTAACTTTTATCCAACCGACAGTATCTTTATTTTTAGTTAACAATTCAGTAAAATCTACACTTAGCAGGTCCATTTTCATATAATCCCAGTAATCATTTGCTTCTTCGGTATCGTCCTCTGGAGGATTAATATTTTCTGTCAAATTAGGATCAGGAGCTTTTTCTTCAATACTGACACTATTATTGATATCTTTCGTTAAATTATCAATTTTTTGATTGTCGTTCCACCAATTAAAAATTCCATTAGCAGCTATGATAAGAAGGGTAATGGAAAATAAAAATACTACTTGATATACCCAACGTTTCAGACGCCTTTTTTTATAGCGTGACATTCTAGTTTGTTTTGTCATATCCATCTCCCTTCTATCTATACTCAATATTATATCATGTTTTTAAAGACTTACCAATAAATTTAATTTTCTTATCAAAATAATTATTGTTAAACTTTTATAAGTGATGGTATAATAAATATATATTATAATAGGTAGGTGTTTATCATGAGTGAGAAGAACAATGAAACCCATAAAAAAATAGAACATACATTTACTGTAGATACAAAAGATACCGTTGAGCAAGAAGATAATGAGCTAAATGAACGTATTAATCGATTATATGGGTTATCTACAAAACCTCCAAAGGAAGAGAAACATTATGACCCTAAAGAATTAGAGGAAACTAGAAAAAAATTAATCCTTTTATTATTAGGAGTTATTTTAGGAGGCATTATTATCTTATTGGTTTTATTAAATCCTTTGGATTGGGGAAAGAAAAAAGAAGAACCTAAAACAGAAGAAAAGGAAGAAGAAAATGTCGAAGAAGAAATACCTTTAGGAACTATAAATTTATCTAATGAGGTTGTTCAACGTTTAAATAATTTAGTTAAATTTAATGAAGATGACTTTTTAGTCATTGATTTATTTCCACTTTATACTAAAGAAGTTTTAACATCGGCTGCTATTCCTAACAATATAAAACTATATATGATGAAGAAAAATCCTAGTTTTAATGATATGTTAGTAGAATGTGGAATTGAAGAATATATTAAGACTTGTGATCCTAATGGATTAACTATCGATAAAACTCAATTCGATAAATTAGTAGGAGAAACTTTTGGACCTAATGTTAGTGTTACTTATGATCCTATAAATTATCTATATTATAGTGTTTCTTCTAATAGTAAAAAATTAACTTTAACTTATAATGATACGAATTATATTGTAAAGTGTAACGAATATCAAGAGTCTACAGTTTTAAACAAATATGTTCAACAAGAATTGGTTCATGCAGTAAAAACGAAAGACGGTATAGAAATATATCAAAATGTAGTATTTATTTCTCCTTCTGGAGTTTATAAAGATCCTAGTTTTACTACCTTAATAACAAATGATAAAGCCGCTAGTTCCACCGAATATCTTGCCAAAGGTTCTGTTTATAAATATACTTTTGTGGAGACTGAGAAAGCTAATTATTATTTATCAAAAATTGAACTGGTAAAAGAAGGTAATCCTCAATAATTATCTTCTTTTTATTTGACAGTGAAAAGTTAATTCTATGTAAAACTTCTAATTATTGTGTTATAATAATAAAAGGAGAGGATATCATGAATATATTGAAGAAAGAGAATAGTTTAGGTAGTATTGATAAAAAAATTATTGATAATATTCGGGGATTAAGTATTGATATTATTGATAATGCTAAAAGCGGGCACCCTGGTATTGCCTTGGGGGCAGCACCCATTATCACAACAGTTTATGCCAATCATTTACGTTTTAGTAAGGAAAAGCCTCAATGGGTAAATAGAGATCGTTTTATTTTATCAGCGGGACATGGTTCTAGTTTGTTATATTCTATTTTATATATGGCTGGATTTGATTTGAGTTTAGATGACTTAAAATCCTTTAGGAAGTTATCTTCTATTACTCCAGGACATCCGGAATATGGCATAACTCCTGGAGTGGATATGTCAACAGGACCGCTTGGACAAGGAATCGCCAGTGCTGTTGGTATGGCTATAGGAGAAGAGTATTTATCTAATTATTTTGGTAAAAATATTTTTGATTATTATACTTATGTTTTATGTGGCGATGGGGATTTGATGGAAGGTGTAAGTTATGAAGCTTGTTCTTTAGCTGGGAAATTAGGACTTAATAAATTAATTGTATTATACGATTCTAATGATGTTACTTTAGATGGTAAATTATCTAATTCCTCAATTGAAAATGTAAAACTTCGTTTTGAATCTATGAATTGGAATTATCTTTTAGTAAATGATGGAGAAGATACAGGATTAATTGACGATGCGATTGTGAAAGCTAAGAACAGTGATAAACCAACACTAATTGAAATAAAAACTGTTATTGGTAAGTTTTCTAAGAATCAAGGAACTTCTAAAGTACATGGTAGTCCACTGGATATAGAAGATATTAAAACAATTAAAGAAAAATTAAACTTAAGAGATATCCCTTTTTCTGTTTCTAGTGAAGCCATGGACTCTTTTAGAAATTTAATTCAAGAAAGAAATGATAATTTATATGAAGATTGGGAAAAAGAAGTTAATCAATTAGACGAAGTAAAAAAAGAGGAATTATTATCTCTTATGAATCATCAAGAACCATTAAAAATAAAAGATATTTATTATGAAATTCCAGAAGAAGGTATGGAATCTACTAGAGTATCTTCCGGAAAAATTTTAAAATCAATCGCTAATAATTATCCATTTATTATTGGTGGTAGTGCAGATGTAGCTAGTTCTACTTATGCTAAAATTGATGATAGTGATTTTTCCATAGATAACCGTGGTGGTAGAAATATTAATTTTGGAATTAGAGAACATGCTATGGCATGTATTTGTAATGGACTTGCTTTAACCGGTTTGACTCCATTTGCTAGTACTTTCTTTTCCTTTTCAGATTATTTAAAACCTGCTCTTAGAATGAGTGCGCTAATGAACTTACCTATCATATATATATTTACTCATGATTCTATTACTGTAGGGGAAGATGGACCAACACATCAACCAGTAGAACAATTAGCAATGCTTCGATCTACTCCTAATATAGATATATATCGTCCTATGGATGCGAATGAAGTTTTAGGATCTTATAAAACTATTTTGAAAACGAGAACTCCTTCGGCATTAATATTAAGTCGTAATAAAGTAGAATTGAATTCTAATACGAAAGTAAACGAGGTACAAAAGGGTGCTTATATCTTAAAAGAGGAACATGGAGAATTAGAAGCTATTTTAATCTCTTGTGGGGAAGAAATGGAAATAGCTAGTCAAGTACATCAAATTTTAACAGAACGTGGTATTGCTATTCGATTAGTTAGTATGCCTTCAAATACTCTTTTTGAAAAACAATCTAAAAAATACCAAGAAAGTATTATACCTAGTGACAAAGAAGTTTTTGTTATTGAGTTATCTTCTTCTTATTCATGGTACAAATATACTAATAAAGAAGGTCACTTATTTACAATAGATCATTTTGGAGATAGTGGTAACAAAGATGAACTATTAGAAAAATATGAATTTGATCCAAGGATCATTGCAGATAAAATTGAGAAACTTTTAAAATAGTTTCTCTTTTTTAGACAAAATTATTATCATTTGTTTTATATAGTTATATTGGGTGATGAAATGAGAATATATTTTATTTTTAAAGTGAAAGAAGAGTATATCGATTTATATAAAGATACTCCTAATACTTTATATAATATTTTAAACCAAATGTATTATATGAAAAGAAATGAGATAGGGTATGGATTTAATCTTTTTAATCAGATGATCGATCGAATTGATAAATTCGATTTAGATAAATATTTGTATATATTATTACATACTAAGATGAGATACAGTAAAAAAGGGGATGAACATATTTTAAATAATTTATATAAAGATGAAGTGAGTATTTTAAAAGTAAAATCTACACATATGGTAATTAATGCAAATAAAAGTTATACAGAATTTTTTGTATTATTAAATCAGTACGATTCTAATTTTTTTGTTTGTGATTTTAATAATCATGATTATTTTTTCTTATCTAATATTAAATTACTTGTATAATAGGGATAAATCTAGTAAAATGGATACGAGGAGATGAGTTTATGTTAATAGATATATTACAAGTAGTAATTGGATTATTAGTAGGTGCAGTAATTGGATTTTTTATATCAAAAAAAGTTATGACTAACTACTTAAAGAAAAATCCACCAATTAATGAAGAAATGATTAAAGCTTTAATGACACAAATGGGAAGAAAACCTTCACAAAAGCAAGTAAATCAAATGATGAAATCTATGGAAAAGTATATGTAAAGGTTGACTATCTTAAATTAGTATGATAAAATCTAACTGTTTGTAGCCTTTTATAGCTCAAACCGCATTGAGAAGGTTTAAGAAACAATAGAATTTGTACCTTAAAAGCGAGTCTAGAATTATATAAAGGAGGTATATTATGAAAGCAGTAATTATGACTGGTGGTAAACAATATTATGTTGCCGAAGGTGATACTATTTATGTTGAAAAATTAAATGGTAATGTTGGTGATAAAGTTACATTTACTGAAGTATTAATGTGCGACGGTAAAATAGGTAATCCTTATCTTGATTCAGTTACGGTTGAAGGGAAAATTGAAAAACAAGGGAAACAACCTAAAATCACAATTTTCAAATATAAACAAAAAGATAGAAGTAATCGCCGTAAACAAGGACATAGACAACCTTATACTAAAGTTGTTATAGAAAAAATAAAAGGGTAATACTATGATAAAAGTTAATATATTAGTAAATGATACTATTCAAAAAATAGAACTTGTAGGTCATGCTAATTATAGTGAATATGGAAAAGACATTGTCTGTAGTGCGACTTCATCGATAGTTACTACTACAGTAAATGCTATTTTGATGTTCGATAAAGATTATATTACGTATCAAGCATTAAAAGATAAGTTTATTATAATTATTAATTCTTATAATGATATTGTAGATAAGTTAATTACTAATATGTTGAATTTACTCAAAGAGTTAGAAAAAGATTATCCAAAAAATATTAAGATAAAGGAGGAAATACTATGAATATGTTAAAATTAAATATCCAGTTATTTGCTCACCATAAAGGTCAAGGTTCTACTTCTAATGGACGTGATTCTAAAGGACGTAGACTTGGGGCTAAAGCAGCTGATGGAGAATTTGTTAGTGCTGGATCTATTTTGTATAGACAAAGAGGAACTAAAATATTTCCAGGAGTAAATGTAAAAAAAGGTAGTGACGATACTTTATATACTACAGTGGATGGTGTTGTTAAATACGAAATGTGTGGAAAAGATAAAAAACAAGTTAGTTGTTATCCAGCTAATTAAAAACAGTTGAAAAACTGTTTTTTATTTTACCTTTTTTTGACACAAATACATACACTTTTTAACACTCTATTATTGTAAAATATTGACATTTAAAATGGATATGATATGTTATTAATATAGAATAGGGTGGTAATATGAGAAAAATAAAAAAGCATAATT
>CALVYA010000036.1 GCA_944371905.1 uncultured Bacilli bacterium
AATTATGCTTTTTTATTTTTCTCATATTACCACCCTATTCTATATTAATAACATATCATATCCATTTTAAATGTCAACGTTTTACAATAATAGAGTGTTAAAAATATGTATATCTATGTAAAGATAAAGTAAAATAAAAAATAGTTTATGAACTATTTTTCAAATTTAACTGTTATATGCATCTTTTCTTGATAATTATTTTGAATACTTCTCATAATTTGATTAGCTAAACTACTATCATGTTCATCTTTAATAGCTACTACAGTAATTTGATTACCATCTATTTCAATAAAAGAATCAATACCTAACTCTGTTTTTAATTTAGCCTCTAAAGATTCCTCTTCCCCAGATAAAAAATTAAGATATTTTAATTCTTCAAAAGCTTCATTTTTTTCTTCAATAGTAGCTTCACTACTAGTAAGAAGTCCTTCTAAATCCGATTTTTTCATTGAGCGTTCTTCTTCTAAATTTACCCTCATTGCTACTAATAGCTCGCTCTCTTCAATTTCAGAATTAACTACTTCTGTCACTTCGTTTGTATCATCGAATTCTTCCTCTTCGTATAAATTATTATTAGTAAGCAACAACTCATTAGGCATAGTAATGTAGTAAACACTTAATACTAATATTAAACTAAATAATGTTAAAAACCATAAACTTTGTTTATTTATCATATAAAAGTCCTCCCTGATAAATACTATGATAAAAACAAAAAAAAAGAACATAAATTACTATGCTCTTGATACATATTGTGAATCTTTAGTAGAAACAACTATAGTTTCCCCTTCATCAATGAAGATAGGCACTTTTATTTCCATACCAGTCTCTAAAGTAGCATCTTTCATAACACTACTAGTAGTATTACCTTTAACTGCTGGTTCTGTTTTAATAACTTTCATTTCAATTTTATCTGGTAAATTTAATCCTAAAATTTCTCCTTCATAAGAAACGATAGTAACATTAATATTTTCTTTTAAGAATTTAGCATCATCACCAAGAGAACTCTTATTTAGTTCAATCTGGCTATAATCTTCCATATTCATAAAGTAATAAACATCACCCATAGAATATAAAAATTGCATATCTTGTCTATCAATTCTTGCCGTTTCTATCTTAATTGCCGAATTAAAAGTATGTTCAATAGTTGCTCCTGTTCTTAAATTTTTTAATTTTGTTCTAACAAAAGCAGCACCTTTACCTGGTTTAACATGTTGAAATTCTAACACTTGAAAAATATTATTATCAAGTTTGATAGTGATTCCTGTTTTTAAATCATTAACATTAATCATATTTTATCTCCTTTCTAGTTGTAATTATTTCTTTTCTTTATGAGTTGTATGTTTTTGACACTTTGCACAATACTTATTCATCTCTAAACGATCTGTTGTATTTTTAACATTCTTTTCAGTACGATAGTTTTCTTCATTACAAACTGTACAAACTAGAGTTTTTCTTTGTCTATTACCAACCTTTGCCATACTATCCCTCCTCGTTTTCTATTGGTATTATATCAAATTTTTTTAAAAAAGCAAAAGATTTTTAGTAATTTTATCCATAATATGCTAAAAATAAAGGTTAAGATTAAATTATGAGATAGTTTGGGTATATTAATAATGGTGATACTATGAAAATAAGATTAGGCTATGTAGCTATCAGTAAAAGTTTAGAACATGTTACTTCTTCTCATACTTTAAGCTATACTAATTACGAAAAAAATAAAGATATTAATAAAATATATGATATTATCTACAAAAACCTTACAGATTTAAACAAAATTCTTACTTATAATATCAAAAATTCTATTCATTTTTATCGTTTAACTTCACATTTAATCCCACTTGCCGATCATAAAGATGTAAATTTTGACTACAAGAATAAATTCTCAAGTGAATTCAATCAATTAAGTAAATTAATTAATAATAATCATATGCGAATTGATCTCCATCCTAATCAATTTGCGGTTTTAAACAGTATAAAAAAAGAAGTAGTAGAAAATACTTTTAGGATTTTAAAATATCAATATGACTTATTAGAGCTTTTAAAAATTAAAAATAAAGTGATTATCTTACACATAGGAAGTAATACTTTTGGAAAGAAAAAATCGATAGCTAGATTTATCAAAAACTTTAGTTTACTACCTAATAATATTAAAAAGTGTATTGCTATTGAAAATGACGATAAAGTATTTAACATTTTAGATACATTAGAAATCAGTAAAAAACTAAACATTCCTATGGTCTTAGATTATCACCATCACATTTGCAATCATGATAATATAAATATTAAAGAATACTATCAAGAAATTTTTAATACGTGGAAAGAAATAAATCCTAAAATTCATTTTTCTTCTCCTAAAAGTAAATTAAAAAAAGATATGAGAAGTCATCATGACTATATAAACGTCGATGATTTTATAACTTTTATCGAAGATATAAAACACTTGAATTACGACATTGATGTCATGATCGAAGCTAAAGAAAAAGACGAAGCAATGTTCCGTCTAATTAGAAATTTGAAATATAAAACTAATTATAAATTTATTGATGATACTACTTTTGAAGTTGATTAAAACCTATTTCTGTTTAATTTTTTCATTTTGAATTTTTGAAACTCATTAGATCCTATTACTTCTTCTTTAGTTATCAATCCTTCTTGTAAAAATATACCCATAGTGTTTAAATTAAGAGCTTCAATTAATTCACTTTGACCTCTAGCATTCATAGTATTATTTAATTCATTTAACCGATAAATCATTGATTGCAAAAGATCATCCGTTCTAGACATAAAATAAACCTCCTTTTAATGAAGTTTATTTTACCATGACTGTATAAATTGTCAATGATTATTATATAATTCAAAAAATCTAGTAGCAACCCTTCTTGAAATCCTATTATTACCATAACTCATATAACTACTATTGCTATTAGGATTAACCAAATCAGGAGAAGTAACCGTTAAAGTCATAACCGGATTATCATAAGGGGCATAACCCGAAAAAGTTTTAGAAAGTGTTTCTGTATCCACTTTCCCATCACCATCGGTATCCAAAAAAGATTCACTAGTCCCTGTTTTACCAGCCGGATTGTCAATATACCCCATAATATTAATTCCCGTTCCATAACTAACTACTGCTTTTAATCCTTCTTGAATTCTTTCTATATATTCTACATTATCTAAAGTATTTAGAATTTTAGGTTCTACTTTATAATTGAGTTCTCCTAATTCATCATTGTCACTGGAATAATACACTTCTTTTAAAAGATGTGGCTGATATCTTTTTCCATCAGATGCAATAGTATTCATATATTGCGACAATTGCATAGTAGTATAAGTATCATATTGACCAATTGCAAAATTAAGTAATAAGTCAGGACTATCATTATGACCAACATTGCCAATACTTTCCACCGGTAAATCAATTCCGGTTTTTACTCCCAAACCAAACTCATTAAAAGTATCCCGATATTTTTTAAACACATCATTATTAATGATAAATTTCTTGTTATATCCATAATCAAATCCAGCCAATTTCATAGCAATTTTAAATTGATAAACATTAGATGACTGTGCAAGAGCAGTAATATCATTAATATAACCTAAATTCGTCCAAGAACATTTAGCTGGAACTGAATAAAGCTTAATACATTCATCTTGCTGATATTCACCTATTTTAATAGCATTATTTTTATATCCTACATACATGGATGCTCCTTTAACAATACTTCCTACTGTCATAGGACTAGTAACAATACCAGGAGTATAATCTACTACTTCTAATTTACCATTTCTATATACTGCTTGTTTACCACTCATTGCTAATATTTCACCTGTATTAGGTTGTTGAATCACTACAAAACTATGATTATAATATTCAGTACTAGCTTCACTTTTTATATTTATAACCTCCTCTTTTAAAATTTTCTCTACTTCCATTTGTAAATGAATATCGATCGTTAAAACAATATCGTTACCACGTTTTCCCTCAGAAATCAATGATAAATCATTATTATCTTTTACTAAATATGTCGCTTTTTGCCCTCGTAAAATATCTTCATATTGTTTTTCTAAGTAACTGACTCCAACTAACTCATCTAATGAATATCCTTTCTTTAAATACTTGTTTTTTTCTTCCATGGTAATTGTTGAAATATTTCCTAGAATTGTTCTAAAAACATCTCCATAAGGATATACTCTTTCCCAAGTATATTTCACATCAAAGCCATTTAATTGATTACTGTTTTCTGCAATATACGCATATTCTAAATCAGTAATATTTTCATCTTTAATAATTTTTTCCTCATAAGAATAACCTTTATTCATTAAATAATATACATAAGCAGCATCCTTATCCTTTTGATCATAAATTTGCAAATCATTATCCGTAATTCTAGATATTTGCAAATAATAAATATCATTATTAGTTAATTTTCTATTTTGCAATTTTATCCATTCTTCTTCTGTAATTTTATCTCTTGCTAATAAAGGATTATCAGCAATCCAAAATTCTTTAAAATTAGTAGTAGTTAATTTAGAACTATCAATAGTGATGTAATTTAATATTTCATAGGCAGCTTCAATTTCTTCCTTAGCGGTTACTTTATCAGGTTTTTTATAATAAATGGTTGGAACTGCTTTATTATCTACTAACAAATTGTAATTCCTATCATATATTCTTCCCCTAGGCGCACTTTCTCCATATACTACTGTTTTCGTTAATTCCTCTAAAGTATGACTGTAATATTCATTATCAATAACAATAATTTTTACTAAAGATATTACTATAAATCCAAAAATTAAAACAAGAAAAAGTTCTATAACCTTAAATCTATTTTCCATTCTATTTTTTAAAGTCACATTTTTATATTTTTTTTGCATTATATCACCATTATTAGTTTGGATCATAATTTAAAAGTTATAGCATATATTTTTATAGGAGGAACTTTATGTACGAATTTTTAATTAAAGAATATATTGATAAATTAACGGAAGAAGATATTAAAAAGTACGCAAAAGCTTATCATGTTGATATCAATGAAGAAGAAGCCAAAATACTATATCTTTATGCCAAAAATTATTGGAAAGAATTTTATCATAATGAACCACATGAATTATTAGATGAATTAAAGGAAAAACTCCGTCCTAATACTTATCATACTCTATATAAATTCTATAAAGATCTAAAAAACAAGATTAACAAATGATCTTGTTTTTTACTTCTGGATCAAATTTTTTAGTTCGTATCATTTCTATTTCATATTTGTATGGTGGCTTTTGTTCTATCCATGGAGTTTCTAAAATTTTAGGAATGTCTTCTAATTTTTTGTGATAAATCACTTGAATTAAATTATCAAATCCTATAGTCCCAAAACCGATATTTTCGTGTCTATCTTTATGAGAGGACAATCCATTTTTACTATCATTCACATGGACACATTTTATATAATTTATTCCTATTGTTTTATCGAATTCATCTAGTACTTGATCAAATTTACTAATATCATATCCACTATCATTTAAATGACAAGTATCAATACAAACTCCAATATTATCTTTCTTTTCCATACCATCTATTATTCTTTTTAATTCTGAAAAATTACGACCAATTTCAGTACCTTTTCCAGCCATAGTTTCTAGTAAAATAACAACACTAGTATCTCTTAAAATAATATTTAGTGCATTTACTATATTTGATATTCCCACTTCTACTCCTAAGCCAACATGACTACCCGGATGTAATACTAAATATTGAATTCCTAATTTTTCACATCTTCTAACCTCTTCTTTTAAAAAACGAATGGAAAAATCATATTTGTCATCTTCTTTATTATTAGCTAAATTAATAATATATGGTGCATGAACTATTACTTTGGAATAATCAATATTATTATTTTTCATGATTTCTAAAGCTTCTTTTGTAAGATTATCATTTATTTTAGAACGAGTAGTATTTTGAGGAGCACCTGTATAAAACATAAAAGTATTAGCTTTATAACCTAATGCTTCTTGTAGACTACCTAACAATTGATCTTTACTATTGAAAGAAACGTGAGAACCTATTATTAACATAAAATCACCTAAACTTATTTTAACAAAATAAAAAGATGAAGTAAATATTTCCTTCACCTTAATTATTACTCTAAAGTACAAGATCCAGGTAATGCTATTTTAGCAGTGTTTCCTGTTTTAATTCCTGGTTTACCACTAAGATCTATTGAATATCCATCTGTTGAATTTCCACTAATTGCTGTAATAGTATTCCCATCTCCTAGGTCAGAGATTGTAACTTTATCAGGTTCTGTTAAATCACTACCGAAACCAGTTTCATCTAAAGCAGCAACATGATAATCAAATCCACCATTATTTTCTTTTCTAGTAACTACCACATAAGATTTAGTTTTTACATATGGTCCGAATGGTGATTTTGAACTATCTCCTCGTTCTAACTCCAAACAAGCAATAGGTACTACTAAATATTCATCAGTAGCAAATGTATATGGCTCATTATAAGAGTTAACTTCTGGACTAACTGCATCTACAAATTTAGATAAGTTAGTAGCATACGTATCCTCACGTGACTCTTGGATATATCTACTTACAGCAGGTACAGCAATAAGTAATAATACTCCTAATATAATAATTACTGCTAATAGTTCAATTAGTGTAAACGCTTTTTTGTTTAACCTCTTCATTCTTATATCCTCCTTAATATTATACTTAAATATTACCACAACGGGTATCTATAGTCAATCCGTTTTTACGACAATTTATAAAAAACTTTTTCTATAGCAGATGCCCCAATAATAGATAAGACTTCACTCTCATTGGCCATAGTACCGCTACTTTCAACAATCCCTAGACCGGTATTGACATCAGGACCCTGCTCTACTAAATTAAAACGGTCTCCTCCGGATAATGATTCTGAACTAACTAAATTGATTCCTCTATTTTTATTAACTGAATTTTCTTCTGTATTAGCACAATTAATATCACTGCATGCTACTAAATGTACATAATATTTATATTCAGTAATTTCATCTTTGGTTTCATTTACGATAGCTACAAAAGATCTAGTAGGACTATACTCTGTATCATAAGGAGAAGATGAAACATCGTTAGTATTTAAATATTCTAATGTTAAAATAATAGCTTTATCTGTACTAGGATATTCAATATCTGTATTGCTTCTTAGTGTGTATTCTGCCTGAGTCACCATAGTTTTAGCATTTTCTATAAAAGTATCTTTTTTATTACGATCTAACATGGATAATACATTAGGAACTGCTATCGTCATAATTACTCCTAAAATAATAACCACTGCTAATAATTCGATTAACGTAAATCCTTTTCTATTCATACATAATTCTCCTATCCTATAAAGATTATATAACTATTAATCGTTTTTTTCAACAAAAAAACAAAAGACTAAATCTTTCGTTTCTATTATTTATGTAACATATTTAATAAATTAACTTTAAACATATCTTTTTCTGGATTAGACTTAGAAATCATAACTCCCTTATAAGTACCAAGTTCAGCTCTATGACCTTCCTCTAGAATACCTTCTGGAGTAATATTAGTAAGAAGAATAATATTTTTATCTTCATAAACAGTATAATGTAATCGAATTTCTCCATGAACTTTAGCAAACAATTCATCTGTTGGTAACTTCAATTCATAAGATTTAGAATTTTCTTTTTTGTTTACAGATACTAATTCTCCCAAGAAATTACCATTTCTTATTTCTGGATAATATTCAAATGTTAACTTTTTATATGCTAGCATATTATATTTTCTTACTGTTCTTTCTTTTTTTCTAAAGTCATTTTCATTTTGATATTCAAAAATATATGATTGTTTCATATTCATTCAACCCCTTTACCCTGAAATCTTGAACCCCTAATTCTCAAGATGCTTGTATTATAGCACTTTTTACGCAATTTGTCAAATTTTTTGTAAAAAAATTGTTTTAATACTTGACAAATTATACTATAATCATTCTAGGGTGATATTATGGAACGAAATTTCAGTGATATTGCAATCAAAAATTCAGGTAAGAAAAAAAATATATTAAAAATAACATTTAATATTATTTTCTCTCTAATTATATTATTTACTATTTTTAGCATCATTATTACTATAATAAATATTAAAAAAATATCCAATAATGAACAAGGATATTTTATACATCAAACTACAATACAACAAGAAAACAACTACACAATAACTACTTCATACTATTTATGTTACAAAATAGTAAAAATTGACAACCAATCAGATAGTACTACCTATTTTAGACTTTGGTTTATGAAAGATATAGATTATTAATTATCTTGCTTCTACAATTAATTTTATAGCGGTTCTTTCTTCTCCATCGATAACTATATCAGTAAAAGCAGGAATACATACTAAATTTTTCCCTGAAGGTGCTACAAATCCTCTTGCAATGGCAATTGCTTTAATAGCCTGATTTAATGCTCCCGCTCCTATTGCCTGAATCTCGACACTTCCTTTTTCCCTAAAAACATTAGCCAGTGCTCCTGCTACTGAATTAGGATTAGATTTCGTTGAAACTTTAAGTGTTTCCATAATTATTGATTCCTCTCTTTCTATATATTAAAGTATATGCCGTAATCCAAATTATAGAATAAAAATCCACTAGTTCAACTAGTGGTTTTACTTAAACACCTATAAGGTGATATTACTGGCAGCTCCCATTTGGG
>CALVYA010000037.1 GCA_944371905.1 uncultured Bacilli bacterium
GAATTAATAAATATGAGAGCTAGGAAAGAAATTGAAGGTGATGAATATAATGATGCTAGGGAGAAGTATAATAGTGAATTAGCTGTTCTTGAGAAAAAGAAACAGGGCTATTTATCAATGAATACAGAGGTTGATTATAAATCAAATATTGATACTTTTTTTAAAAAAGTGCATGATATAATATTTGAAGACGATGAAAGTGTATTTAGAATCTTTGGATCTATAATAGATACCATATTGGTAGAAAGACTTGAACTAGAAGATGATAATATTCATAAAGTAATGTTGCATTTTAAATTAAATATAGCCTGTTACAATAACAGTAGCCTAAATTTAGATGACTTTTTACTGCTTTTTAGTAACAGCGAGGGATGCTACAGTAGCATTAGCAGAACGTATTGCTGGAACGGAACAAAACTTTGTTAATATGATGAATGAAAAAGTAAAAGAATTAGGACTTAAAAACACTCATTTTGTAAATCCTACGGGATTAGATGAAGATAATCATTATTCTTCTGCCTATGATATGGGAATGATTGCTAAGGAACTATTAACACATGAAGAAATATTAGAGTTTTCATCCGTGTATGAAGATTATATTCGACAAGATACTCCTAATAAGTTTTGGGTTGTGAATACTAATAAATTAATTAGATTTTATGAAGGAGCGGATGGATTAAAAACAGGATTTACTGATAATGCAGGTTATTGTATGGCAGTAACAGCTAAACGAGATGATATGCGTCTTATTGCCATTGTATTAGGAGAAGAAACAGGAAAAGTGAGAAATGAGGAGACATCTACATTATTAGACTATGGATTTAATATGTATAAAGTAGATTTAGTAAAAGGTAAAGATGAAATAATAACGGATATAAAAATAGATAAAGGAGATAAAGATAAAATTAGTTTATCTGCAAAAGAAGATTTATTAGTATTAAAGAAAAAATCAGAACTTAGCAAAAAATATGATTTAGAGACTAAACTAAATGATATTAAATTACCAATTAAAAAAGGAGATATTTTAGGTAAAGTTTTGGTAAAAGAAGGAAATAAAGTAATTAAAGAATCAGAGTTAGTAGCCAATGAAAGTGTTAATAAGTTGGGTTATATTAAGACTATATTAGAAACAATCAAAGATATTTTAACAGGAAGTATGATATAAGTTTAGGAAATTGCTTCAATATGTTCTATATAATATTGAGGTGATTTTTTTTGAAAAAATATTTGTTGGTGATCTTATTTTTATTTTTTAGTCCATGGGTAGTAAATGCTGAGACTTATTATTTTGATTATACAGAGTACTTTTATTCAGATGTAGAAATGGAAACAACTAAAGAAATGGAAGTAGATAAAGTATTTGATGGAAGCAAATGGATTTATAAATATCGGTTTAGAAATTATTTAACATTACCAGATCATTTAGTTATTCAATCTAAAGACTTTAAATTTACTGATGTGATGGAAACTAATATTTCATTAGATCAATTTATTATTAATGAAATATACGATCTAAATACCATGAATCAATGTGAGGCTTTAGTAGAAATTTATTATCATGATGAATTTATTAGAAAGAGTCTTTTTATTGACATTGATTATTATATTCATGTTCCAGAAGTGATTAACATAAATAATGATACTTTTGATATATGGGAATATATAGAGACAGATCTTCCTATGAAGGAATACATAAAAATAGACGGGTGGTACGATTTAAAAGTAAATGGAGAATACTATTTAACAATTAGTTACGATGATATTTTTAAAGAAGTGACATTAATTGTGGATAATGAAAGTAATAAAAATAACTTTACAAGTAATGAAGAAATATTAACGAAAGATGAAAATCATGAGGATGTAAATAAAAAAATAATTTATGATCAAACTCACAAAATATATAATACTTATAATAATTCTTATCCAGTAATAAAAGATGTAGAACATTCATCTTGTAAATTGCAATCTCCTTTTAATACGAAAATTATATATAGAGATCATGAAAAAAATGATCCAATATTTACTTATATTTCCTATGGGTTTTATTCTATTATGATTCTTCTTTTGTCGATAATTGTCGTAAGAAAAAAATGACAGATTTTGTCGAATAGGTATAATTTTTTTTAAAAATAATCTATTATTTAATAGCGAGGCGATATTATGCTTAAAATAGAAATAGAATATAAAAAAGGAATTTTATTTGTAAGATTAATAGGCGAAGTTAATAAATCGACAATAAAGACTATGGATATTGTAGATAATATGATTAAAAGAGCAGGAATAAAGTATTTATTAATCAATTTGGAAAAAGTAGTCATTATAAATCAGGAAGAAATTATATCACTGATTTCGAAATATAAGAATTTAATCGGAAAGGATGGTAAATTGTTAATATGTGGTTATTATGATTCGTTTAAGTTAAAAGTAGATATGAAAGATATCGATAAAATTTATTGGTCAGGACGAGAAGTTAGCGCATTTAATATTATTAATATTTAAGGAGCGAAAAGAATGGAAGAACAAGAATATGCAAAAATGATTTATAGCATTGCTCGTAAGTATAGTTTTGGAAATGATTTTGAAGATTTATGTCAAGTAGGACAAATCGGCCTTTTAAAAGCTTTAGAAAATTATGATCCAAAGTATGGTAGTAAGTTTTCATCATATGCTTATACATATATTCAAGGAGAAGTACTAAAATATGTAAGAGAAAATAAAGTAATCAAAATAAGTAAAGATTTAATTGCTTTAAATAAATCGATAACAAATGCGAAAGAAGTATTAACTCAAAAAATGATGCGCATACCAACTAATGAAGAACTAGCGTTGTTTTTAGAAATCCCAGAGGATAAAATTGTAGAAGCATCGGTAGCAAGTGAATATGTAAAAAGTCTCGATTATGAATTAAATGATGAAGGAAAAGAATTAACTTTATATGATTCTATTAGTTATGAAGAAAAAGGATATAATGATAATATCTTAGATTTAAAAGAAGAATTATCGTTGTTACCAGAGGAAGAAAGAAAATTAATTATAGCTAGGTATTATGAAGATAAAAGTCAACAAGAAACATCAGAGATGTTAGGAATTAGTCAAGTTCAAGTGTCAAGAAATGAGTCAAAAATATTAACTAAGCTAAAAACTAAATTAGCTAGTTAGTATTTTTTTTGTATAAAAATTTAAATATTAGGAAACCTATTGTTAGGTGATATAAATGGAAAAAAAAGAATATAAGAAAATTGTAGACCGTCATAAACCTACTGAAAATAGAACTCAAAATGCAGTTATTAGTTTTTTAATAGGTGGATTGGTTGGAGTAATTGGTCAAGGATTAATAGATTTTTATTCTAGTTGGTTAGATATATCAAGTAAAGATGCCTCTACTTTTATGATTGTTACTTTAGTATTTATAGCATCTTTATTTACAGCCCTAGGGTTCTTTGATAAATGGGTTACTTTTGCTAGATGTGGTCTTATTATTCCAATAACAGGATTTGCACATTCTATGACTAGTGCTGGTATTGAATATCGCAAAGAAGGACCTATTTATGGATTAGGAATGAATATTTTTAAATTAGCTGGGTCTGTTATTTTATACGGAATTGTATCAGCATGGTTGTTTGGAACCATTAGATATTTATTGTTAGGAGGTTTATAATTATGACTTATAAATATAATAATGTTTATATTGGAGGGTATTCTACTGTAGTAGGACCATATGAAAAAGATGGACCATTAGGAAAGCATTTTGATAAGTGTTATACTAATTTATATACTGGAGAAGAGACATGGGAACAAGCAGAAGTTAGACTTCTTACGGATAGTATCGATATTTTATTAAAGAAAACTCATAAGGACAAAAAAAATATTGATTTATTAATATCAGGAGATTTGCTAAATCAAGTTACGTCATCTAGTTATGCAGCTTTAAAATTTGATATGCCGTTTTTTGGAATTTATAGTGCTTGTGCTTCTAGTGCAGAGGGAATTATTTTAGGATCTAGTTTAATTGATGGAGATAAAATAAAAAATTGTATTGCCTCTACTTCCTCACACAATATGTCTAGTGAAAAACAATTTAGAAATCCTACGGAGTATGGTGCACCTAAACCTAAGACAGCCACTTTTACATCAACAGGAGGAGCTAGTATTTATTTAACTAAAGAAAAAAGTAATATCAAAGTAGAGTCTTCTACGATTGGTAAAGTTGTAGATATGGGACAAACCGATCCTCTGAATATGGGGGCTGTTATGGCAGCTGCGGCAGGAGATACAATCTATGAACATTTGAAAGCATTAAAAAGAGAACCTAATTATTATGATTTGATTATAACGGGAGATTTAGGAGTGTATGGAAAAGAAATATTAATAGATTATATGCATACAGAATACGGACTTGATATCAGCAACAATTATGATGATGCTGGGACTATGTTATATGATTTAAACAAGCAAGAAGAAGTCATGGCTGGTGGATCAGGACCAGTTTGTAGTGCTTTAGTCAATTATTCTAAAATTCTCCCTAGAATGGAAAAAGGTGAACTAGATCGAGTTTTATTTGTTCCTACTGGAGCTTTATTTTCTCCAACTTTTGTATACCAACATGAAAATATTAATTCCATTGCTCATGCAATAAGTTTGGAGGCGGTAAGATGATATATGTATATTCATTTTTATTTGCAGGATTTGTATCTATGCTAGGACAACTAATTTTAGATAATACAAAGTTAACCGCTGGGCATATTACTAGTATGTTTGTTGTGTTGGGAGCCTTTCTTGATAGTTTTAGTATGTATGATAAAATCATAGCTTATGTTGGAGGCGGAGCGTTAGTTCCTATTACAAGCTTTGGGCACTCTTTAATTCATGGAGCATTAGCTAAAGCTTCAGAATATGGACTAATTGGAATATTGACAGGGATGTTTGATCTGACAGCATCTGGAATTACTTCAGCTATAATATTTACATTTATCTTTAGTTTGTTCTTTAGACCTAAGAACTAAAAGGTCTAAAGAACTTTTCTTTTGCATAAATAACACATTATGATATAATAAATCTGTACAATTGGAAGTGATAAGATGAATATAGAGATTAAACTTGATGAGTTTGAAGGACCATTAGATTTATTGTTACATTTAATAAAAGAATCTAAAATGGATATTATGAATTTACAAATAGAGCAGATAACCAACCAATATTTAAATTATATTAATAAAATGGAAGAGATGAATTTAGATATTGCTAGTAGTTATTTAGTTATGGCCGCAGAATTAATCGAAATGAAATCTAAACTATTGCTACCAAGACACGAAGAAGAAGATGATGAGGAAGAAGATCCAAAAGAACAATTAGTAAATCGCTTGCTCGAATATCAACGTTATAAAGAGTTAACTAAAGAATTTAAGGAGTTAGAAGAAGAACGACATCAAATATTTACTAAATCACCGGAAAGTATTAAGGAATATTTGCCAGAAATTGAAATAATTAGTAATACTGATGTTACTTTAAATGATTTATTACAAGCATTTCAGAAATTTCTAGATAGACAAAAAGACAAAGAACCATTGATGACTAAAATAACTAAAAAAGAAATTTCGGTAGAAGACCGTAGAAAAAGTATTAAAAATATTTTAAAAAGTAAAGGTAAAGTTAAGTTTATAGATTTATTTGATACTTTAACAAAAGAATACGTTGTAGTGACTTTTTTAGCAATTTTAGAAATGGCTAGGCAAAATGAGTTACTAATTATTCAGGAAAATAATTTTGCTGATATTATATGTGAGGGGATATAAATGAACTTAGAAGCAGTATTAGAAGGACTTTTATTTGTAGTAGGTGATGATGGATTAACAATGTCACAGATTAAAGATATATTGTCTTTAAATGAAGACGAAGCAAAAGAACTAATTATTTCTCTAAAAGAAAAATATGAACAGGAAGATCGAGGGATTAGAATTAATTTTTTAGGGAATACGTTTAAACTTACTACTAAAAAAGAACACAAAGAATATTATCAAAAATTAATTGAAAATCCTGAGACTAATGTTTTATCACAATCAGCATTAGAAACGCTAGCAATTATTGCTTATAATGAACCAATAACGAGATTAAGAGTAGATGAGATACGAGGAGTTAGTAGTAGAGAAATGATAAAAAAATTAGTTGCTAAAGGTTTAGTAAAAGAAGTAGGAAGAAGTGATTTACCAGGAAGACCTATTTTATATCAAACTACTAGTGAATTTTTAGATTATTTTGGATTAGCTTCTAAAGATGAATTACCAAAATTCGATACTATAGTGGAAGAGATAACCGATTCTATTGATTTATATGATTCTAAATATAAAGAAGAAGAAACTATTCAATAAAAATTGACGTAGCGAAATAATTATTATATAATATTATTCGTACATGCCTGAGTGGTGGAATGGTAGACGCGTCGGACTCAAAATCCGATGGTAGCAATACCATGTGGGTTCAAGTCCCACCTCAGGCACCATAGGGAAATCCGCTCGAACTTATTTATTAGTTTTGAGAATAAATAGACAATCAATTCTAAATTAGGATTGATTTTTTTCTTGTTTAGAAAAAAGTCTTTCAAAGAAAGGATTGATTAAAATGCTAAATGTTATCAAACAAGAAGTTAGAATGGAGGAACACTTGCGAAAAAGGTTAGAATTTATTTGTGAGTTTTGTAGAGTTAAACCAATTATTATTAATGGTAATTTGAGAATTATTGATAAAACTAATCTTACTTATCTAGAGCCACATAGAATTATAATTAATGATATAACCTTTCTAGCTTTTAATTATTCTAATGAGATATTTATCGAAAACTTAAATAATAAGATTAAATTATCTGAATTAGAAAACTATTTAAAACACAACTAATATCTATACCCTAATCAGGGAATTGACAAAATGAACTTTTAAGTATATTATATAAAACCAATAAATGACAAGCAGTATCCGTCTTTTATTAAAAAAGAGGTACACTATGGTCAAAAGCGCAATTAATAAAAAATATAATATGAAATTAAGTGGAGTCAAAGATATTAGTTTGAACTAGTATTTTTGACTCCCTTTTTTGTAGGAAAAGGAGTTGAAGATTAATGAATGAAGAAAAGAAAATAGCAGGACTTTATATTCGTGTTAGTACCGAAGATCAAGCAAGAGAAGGATTTAGTTTACCAGAGCAAGAAAAGCGTTTAAGAGCAATGTGTGAATACAAGTGTTATGAAATATATAAAGTCTATAAAGATGCTGGTATAAGTGCTAAAACTGGTAATAAAAGACCTGCTTTTGAAGAACTATTACAGGATATTAAAGATAAGAAATGTAATACTATTGTTGTATTAAAGTTAGATAGATTAACACGAAGTGTTTATGATTGGGAAAACATATTAAAATTTTTAGATGAAAATAATGCTTATTTAGATTGTGCTAATGATGATATTAATACTACTAATGCTAACGGAAAAATGATTTCAAGAATACTAATGAGTGTATCTCAACAAGAAATAGAAAGAACTAGTGAAAGAACGAAAGTTGGATTATCTGGAGCAATTAAAGCAGGACATATACCAGCAAGAGCACCACTAGGTTACAAACATGTAGATAGATTATTAGTGCCAGATCCACTTACTAAAGATATTATTATAAGAATATTTGATTTATATTTTGAAGGTTGTACTTATGTTAAAATAGCAAAAATTTATAACGAGGAAAAAGTACTAGGTAAAACTAATTGGAGAGATACAACTATTTTAAAAATAATATCTAACGAAATTTATAAAGGTGATTATGTATCTGGTAAAAGAAGTGGTAATTCAGTTTATTATGAAAATGTTGTTGAACCATTAGTAAGTAAAGAACTATGGGAAAATTGCCAAGTACAAAAGAAAAAGAATTCAAGAAATTATATGAGAACTCAAACTTATCTTTTCTTACAAAAATTAAAATGTCCTAAATG
>CALVYA010000038.1 GCA_944371905.1 uncultured Bacilli bacterium
GTTTCACTGATATTCGTTACTCCATTTTTATATTTAATTGTTACTTTGGCTGTATTGGTTTCTCCTGGGGCTAAGGTTGTTACTTCTTCTAATACCCCACTAATCTCATAGGTGATATTACTGTTTTCATCTTCAATTATTTCAATGTCATTTAATTTTGCTGGAATATTCCCTTGATTAGATAAAGTGATAGTATAAGTGATGGTAGAACTTGACGTTGGTAAGTTAGCATTTAAGGTTACTGTATTACTTACATAGTTACTACTGATACTAGTAGCACTATTCGTTACCGTATTGGTTACCTTTGTTACTTTTACTATCCAACTTCTATCGATACTTGCTATTCCGTCTAGTTCTATATATTGACTTAAGGCGGCATACCCTAGACTCATGACAAATACCACAAGACACAAGGACAATACTAGTATTCGCCTTTTTGTAAAGAACCTTTTTATTCTCTTCATTGTTACCAACTCCGTTTTAATATGCATTCTATATTCTACCCTTATTTTCTTCAATTTAGTCTATATTCATTATAGCAAATAAAACTAGGATTGAAAATATATGTTTTCAAAACAAAAGAAAATCTTAATTGATTTTCTTTACATAACATTCTTCTTTTATTAGTTCTTGGTATTCTTCTAAAGTCAAATTATGATCATGCATATATCGAGCGTCATTTCCTACATATCTTAAATGCCATGGTTCATAAATATAACCAGTAATTTCTTCTTTTTCTTTAGGATATCTAATAATAAAACCATATTGATGTGCATGTTCTTTTAACCAGACAAATTCTGGATCTAACTCTTTCACATCATAACAGTATTCATTCCCTCTTACATAAAAATAATCAATAGCAAGTCCTGTTTGATGCTCACTAGCGCCAGGAGGAGCTACATGAGTAAGAGCCTCTTCTACTCCTTCTTCTTTGATATAATGCCTTAATACTTCCTCTTGATAACGATAACTTCTATACCCGCTGCTAATATCAAAATCAAATCCATATTTTTTAGCATCACTTTTTAGTAACAACCAACAATCGAAAACTTTCTTTTCCACTAATATTTTTCTATTTGGATCAATACTTCCTTTGACACGAGGTTCTATTTCAACTAAATTTTTAGGTTTATAATTTTTGTGCAACCTATTTTCTTTATTCACTAATTGTAAGTAATCCATCCTCTATTCTCCTTAAATTAGCATCCATAATCGAATATAAATAAAGCTCTACTCTCTTATGTAATTTATTGTGTAAATATGTTCCATATCCTTTTAATTGTTCTATATAGGCATCATCTATAATATTTTGGGTTTTATAATCGACTACTATTACTTTACTATCATATTCTAAAACTAAATCAATAATACCATGACTATGACGACTTATAAATTCATATTCTTTATAAATTGTAGCATTTTGAAAATCTAATCCACTATTTAAAAATGCTATTATTTTATCTTTATACAATGTATCTATTTTATCTAAGTTAGGATGTTTAAAATCGGTAATCTCTAACAAATAATGTAAATATTCCCCCAACTCTAACTTTTCTTTATCATGCTTATCTAATACTTTTGTTAAACTTTTAGAAAAATGAGATCTTTCTACTTGATTATTTTCTATATTTAATTCTTTAAAAATCAAAGACTCTCTATTATCAATTAAATACTTATCATAATCTTTATTACTTATTAAATTATAATCTTTAGTAAGTCCTAGTTTAGAAATATCAATATTAATAATATAATCCTTTATCTTAGGATATACACTATTTAAAATATCTTGAAAAGAACGATAACCTTCTCTTACATAGTTATCTACTAAATTATCTATATAATTATTATTGGCAGTTATACTTCCCACTAAAATCATTTTTTCTTTTGCTCTAGTTAATGCTACATAAAAAAGTCTTATTTTTTCGCTAATTTCTTCTTTCATATATTGATCTTTCAATAAATACTTATAAATTGTATTAGCGATCCCTTCTTTAAAATAGGGAGTGATAAGACCATAAGTATTAGAATATAAAAACTTTTCTTTTAAATCACTGATATTAAATTTAGCATAAAGTCCTGAATAATAACAAATATGATATTCTAATCCTTTGGATTTATGAATTGTCATTATCTTAACACTATCACTATTATTATCACTCATACTCACTTTGATATCATAACCATCAGTAATTAAAGTATCTAAATACTGATAAAAGTCTATCATAGAATAACCAACACTAGATAAACTGGCACTAAGATCAATTAAGTATTCATAACGAATCATTCTAGAAGAGATATCCCCTACTAAATTAAGATGTTCATAAATTTTAAACTTCTCAATAATCAATTCTAATAATTCACGAGGTGTTACTAACAAATACTTTGGTAATATCTCTAAAACAATATGCATAATACTACTATCTAAATAGTTGCCATTAGCTAAATAATCAAAAATTTCTTGGTCGGTATAAGAAAATAGAAAACTTCTAGCAATACTTGTAAAACTATACTTAAATTCGATAGAAGAATAATCCTTATGATAGGCATGAATAATTAACGATAGTATATTTTTAATAATTAAAGTATCTACCTCATTCGTAATAGAAGTATCTGTATATTTAGTTAGTGGTATTTTCAAATAACTAAAAATCTTTTTATATAAATCAAATTTAGAAGTTCTATCCATTAAAATAACAAAATCATTATAAGTAATATCTCGTAAGATCCCTTCATCTTTATCAAATACTTGATATTTATTAGCTATTTTTTCTTTAATATCATTAGCAATGGTAAAAATTTCAATTTCTTCTTTAGTAAATTCTAAATCTTTAGAATATTCATAAGTAAGAATTTCAAAATTATTATTTTGTTTTGTAGAGCCTTTTTCAATATAAGAAGTATTTCCAAAAACCATCTGATGAGTCTCTTGATAATTAGCTCCTCCTATATCATCATCCATGATTAAATTAAATACTAAATTAATGTTATCCAAAACTTCAGATCTAGAACGGAAATTTTTATTTAAATCGATTTTATATCCTCCATAATTTTTAGAATAAGTATCATATTTATTCTTAAAAATATAAGGATTAGCATTTCTAAAACGATAGATAGATTGTTTAATATCTCCTACCATATAAACATTATTGTTTTCGATTAAAGATATAAACTCTTCTTGTAAATCACTAGTATCTTGGTATTCATCTACCATAATTTCTTTAAAATAATATTTTAATTCTTCTCGTACTTCTTTATTTTCCTTTAGTACTCGAATAGCCATTTTACTAATATCTGTAAATTCGTATAAATTGTTTTTATCTTTAAAGTCATTTAATTGTCTATCCAATTTTAAAATGATTTGAATAATAATATTTACATAATCCTTAGTTAAATGAATAGATTCTTTTATTTCTTCTATACTATCAAACGTTAAAATACTTTCGATTTCCTTTAAAGTAGAACTTATTTGTTCTTTTATATCTTTAGCAAAATCATCGCTTCCCTTAGGTAATATAGGTAATTTTATTGGAAACGAAGATTTTATTTCATTATAATTATTTGCCTGTAATAAATTATGACAGGATTCATAGAAACGATTTAAATAGTCACTATCTACAAAAGAAGAAATATCATTTAAATTGTTATTTATTAAACTAATTTTCTTCTTAATAAGATCAGTAAACTGTGTAACACTATACTCAATATAATTATCATTATAAAAATTATCAAGATAGTTTTTTAAATATTCTTCTTTATCATATTTAAGATCTAATTTAGAAGAAATAGATAGAATATATTTTTTGATTTCTTCATCATCCTTTATACAAAAGTCTCTAATTAACTTTTGAAATAAAGGATCACTACTTTGATATAATTCTTCAAAGATCTCATTTAGGAATTTATTTTTCTCTAAATAAATCACGCTAGCATCTATAATAGAAACATTACTAGAAATATTTAGTAGATAATGATATTTTTTTACTACTGATAAAGCATAACTATCAAAAGTAGTAATATAACTACTATCAATAAACTCTAGTTGTCCAGACAAAGATTCTTCATTACTGATCTTCTTTCTAATACGTTCTTTCATTTCAAACGCCGCTGCTTTTGTAAAAGTCAAAATTAATAATTCATTAACATTTACTCCGTCTTTTAATTTTCTTAAAACACGTTCGGACAAAACAGCTGTTTTACCACTACCAGCTCCTGCAGAGACAATAATATTACTACCTTCTTTATCAATAGCTTCTTGTTGCTCTTTAGTCCATCTAGGCATGAATATCACCTCCTAAAAAACTGAAGTCTTTATATTCTTTTAAATTTATAATATTTTCTTCTCTCATATAACAAAGATCTTTAAACTTACAAAAACTACATCCTATATTATTGAATCCTATCCTTTTAGGATTAATATCAAATTTAGCATCTAAAATGTCACTAATAGCTTCTTCAACCTTATCATTTACTAAAGAAATTAACATTCTAATTTTTTCATCTTCGATCACTTTAGCATAACTATAAAATCCTTTACTAGATATCTTCATACTTTTAATAAACTCACTATTTTCATAAGTGGGATCAAATCTTTCTAGATCTCCTAAAGAAGTAGTACTATAACCCATTAATTTTAAATGATCTATTTTTTGCTCTAAATAAGTCTTATTAGCACTATGATTAATTTCTCCATGAAGAATTTTTTGTAAATAAAATCCAACAAAAGTAGGATTAGAAAACAAATTACTGTATTTAACTAAGTATAAATATACTGGTAATTGCATATCAATACCATAAATTGTATTGAATAAATTAGTATTAGGATTACCCGTCTTATAATCAACAATAGCAACTAAATCCTTACCATCTACATTTTTATACATAATTTTATCCACGATTCCCATAAATGTAATAGGAATATCTCTACTTTTATCAATATAAATTTTTTTCTCTAACATATAATCAGTAAGCCCGGTACTCTTATGTAGTCTTTTCACTTCAGTAATAATAAACGCTAACTCTTCTTTTAATTTAATTAAGAAAAATTTTTCATTTTCTAATAAATCCTTATTTTTTAAGTAAGTATTCCATTCTTTGTCAAAATCAAAATCATTATCCAAACATTTTGACAATATATAATGAAATAAATTACCAAGAAAAGTTTTAAAAGTTTCTTCATATTTATCTAACTTCAAAATATTAGCAATATAATAGCGAAAAGCACAACGATAATAATTATCAATAGTAGAATAAGATAGCAGTAATTTAGAAGATATTTTATTTAATAATGATTCTCTAGTAATACCAGTAAATTGATTATTATATTTCATATAAGGAATTTTTAAACTGTGATAATAAAGAGCTAAATTTTGATCTTTTATGTCATATTTAATTAAATCATCTAACATTCTCCCTAATACTATTTCACTATAGCTTTTAGAATAAATAGTATTGATTTCTCCCTGCTTTTCCGTCATGTTTAATTCTTTCATTAAATTAGACGGATAAAACTCATCTTTGATACTTCTTAATTTATAAGTAATAGTTAAATGATTTATACTTTTCATATTATGAATAAAGGCTTCTTTAGCAAAAGTATTTTTAACATTTGTACAATCAAGATCTACTTCTTCCTTTAAATTATCACTAATATAATCCTCATCTTTATTCATAAGAGGAGTATTTCCTTGATTAAAATTCATTAAAAAGACATACTCATCATAATCAAACACAGAATTATTAAACGGTACTACTTCCACATAATTTTCCAAATGAAAATCAGATATTTTCGTAGTTTTTAAATCATATATAATAGCTTCTTTGATACTAGAAAAACTAAATTGAGAATCTGTATATCGATTGCAAATTCCAATAATTTTGTTATAAATAGTAAGATTATTATCATCTATCATTATACTTTCATCCCATTTTTTTATAGCCTCTTCTAAAGAAACGCTACTATTTAAAATGTTTACAAATTCATTACAACATACTGTTGAAAAAATAGATTCCTCTGTTGGTAATTTGATAGGAATATTATATAGTCTCGATAAAGTTAAAAATGCATGATAATAACTACTATCAATATTTGTTATTTTTATTTTATGAATCTCTATTTGATTATCTAATAACTGTGATATTTGGGACAAAACAAAATTAACTTCATCAAAAATAGTATCTAGAGAATAAACTACCCACTCTCTTTTATAATTACAAAACTTATCCACAATAGTAACATCCGTAAAATTAGATAACATTCTTTTATTAAACTTATCTAGGTAATCATACCCATACACTATCACGTGCTTTTGATTGATAAACTCTAAAAATGCGTGATCTTCTTTTAAAAGAGAAAAAGCCTTTAATTCGTTTTTTAACTTTACTAAATGATTTAATTTCATACTAGAGTACTTTTTATCATCAATATAATACATATTATTAAGTAAGACTTTACTTACTTCATATTTATAATGGTAATTATCCATCAAATATAGTATTGCCTTATTATCATAATCAAAATATATTTTTTTCTTAAGTTCATCTAAACTAAAGATTTTTACATTTATTAGTTTATTTAATGAATCTATGTATTTTAATACTTTCTCTTTTAGATTATTAGGAATTATCAGTATTGTATCTTCTTTTATATCATTTAAAAAATCCATCTTACCACTACCTTTAACACTATTTCTATTTTATCATAACAACTAATGATATAAAAGAAAAGAATATCTAAAAAGATATTCTATGAGATAATATAAGGATTATTTTGAGTTCCATCTCCACTAGATACTAGCACAGATGATTTTAGATTTATAACTGGTCTGATTCCAAAAGACTCAGGGGGATTAACAGTAAAAATCATTCCAAGATCCGTTACAACAATATTTAAAGTAAGTATATTAGCTCCTGGTATATCTATCCAAGCACTATAAGATGCGGGAGTCATTGTCCAATATACAGACATATTATATAAATAATAACTCATATTTTGTCCAACTCCACTACCTGCATACATAACTTCGTCAGCTGTAATTAATCCAATTGGGTAATCTAGTGCTTGGTTTCCTTTACTACTATTACTAGTAGTATATAAATCATTTTCTTGTGGGCAAGCAAACTGTGGTTGTAATGCTTCTATTCTATTGTAAAAACCATAATATGTTACATTATTTCCATATCCTAATTCACTATCCTCTATACTTCTATCACCACAAAATCCACTATCTTCTAAAAATTCTTGATAATTTATCAAATTTGCTTCATACCATTGATCTAATACTACTTTAATCGCACTATCATTAGTATTAGAATGAGTTGCAGAATATGTAGATGAACTAGGTGTCCCATACATATATCCTACATAGGCATTATCATCATCATTTGAGTTAAATATACTAGTACTTATCAAAGAATCCTCACCAAAACTTTCAGGTTGTTTTCCTTGATAAATTAATCTAATAGAGCCGTCTTCATTAATTCTGATAATTCTCCAATAATAGTTAGCAAAATATACATAATTGTTCTCTACTGCTCCTCTAAAATAATAGGTAGTTTTATTATCTTCTGTATTTGTATTCGTATAGTATAATCCTTTCGTTCCATCTTCTTCACTTGTTTTACTAAAATCTATACTAGAATCACTTTGCACACTGTTATCATTTAATATCTTCTCTGGCAAAGTTGGAAGTTTTAGTTCTGGTAGTAATTCTCCATCTGGTGTTGGATTACTTGATACATATTGTCCAATATCTAACGTAATACTAATATCTTTCGTCTTTTCTTCTGGATCACTTGTAACACTGGCATCATACCCTACTTTTACTATTACCGTTACTTTGGGACATGTACTTTCTCCTTCACAACTTGCTATTCTTGTTCCCTTTCTTATTCCTTCAAACCTTACATAAATAGCTTCACTTCCC
>CALVYA010000039.1 GCA_944371905.1 uncultured Bacilli bacterium
ACGCTTTCGCTTTCTACATTTCTCACCTGTATAACAGGTGGTTTTAAATGAAAAATTTTAATTTTTCATAATAAAAAGCAAGGAGAAACCTTGCCTTTTTAGTTAGAAATATCTAACTACATCATATTTTCGATTGATTTAGTAGCGTTCTTACTCATTTTATTTACTGATGCTTTAATATCATGCATCATATCAGGATGATACTTCTTATATAGGGCAACTGCACCAACACCTAAAGCCCCTGCCACTAAAAATTTCCATGTTTTTTTCATATTATTATCACCTCTTGATCAAAAATATGATAGTATTCTTGGAATACCATTATTATTATGAAACAAAATATTTATTTTATGCATTATTTCCTATTTTTGCTATTAATCTATCTTTTATTGTTGTCCTTCTAATATCTGAATTATTATTTAAACTAGCCTTTTTTAAAGCATCATATTCTCCTACTAAATATAATTTCTTTTTACTTCTAGTAATCGCTGTATAATATAGTTTACGATATAACATTTTACCATATCCATTTACGATAGGAAGTACTACTGTTTTAAATTCACTACCTTGAGATTTATGAATACTAATTGCATATCCATGCTTAAACTTATTAAAATTACTAGGAGTAAATCTAACTAAATTACCATCAAAATCAATAATAATTTCTTTTTTGTCTATACTACTAATAATACCAATATCACCATTAAAAATGTTTTCATCTGGCATATTACTAAGTTGTAGAATCTTATCATTTTCACGATATACTACATCCCCAACGGTAATTTCTTTTTTCTTACTAGATTTTGGATTAAAAATCTCTTGAATAATTTTATTTAAATTATCTATTCCATTTATTGTTTTATACATAGGAACTAATACTTGAAAATCTTTATAAGAGTCCTTCTTATGCTTCATACAAATTTTTTTAATGGTATCTATTACTAAACTACTATTTACTTGTTCAAAAATCAAATCATTTTGATTAGTAGTTAAAACTGTATCCTCGATAATTCCACTATTAACATCATAAGCTAAATGAATAATATTAGACCCTTCTTCTTGGCGATATAAATAATTTAATTTAATTACTGGTACTACATCACTTTCAATGATATCTTTTAACACTTGACCAGGACCTACACTAGGTAATTGGTAATAATCTCCTACTAAAATAATTTTAGTATCTGTTTTTAATCCTTTCAAAAGACTATAAAATAAATTAACATCAACCATACTTCCTTCATCAATAATTACCATTTTTGCTTCACTTTTATTATATTCATTTACCGCAAATTTATTAGTATCTTTATTCCATTTTAAAAATCTATGAATAGTATAAGCAGGTAATAACGTAGATTCACTAATTCTTTTACTAGCACGTCCTGTTGGTGCTAACATTACAACTTCTTTTACTAAATCATCATAAGACAACTTGTAAATTTCTTTATATAAATTAACAATAGCTTTGATAATAGTAGTTTTCCCAGTTCCAGGTCCACCAGTAATCGTTAAAAAATGTTTTGTCTGACTAGACTTAATCGCTAATAATTGTTCTTCATTATATTTTATCTGATTTGAGTTCTCTAATAGTTCAATTTTATCTTCTAATTTTTTTATCATAATATCTTCTTTGGTTACTAAATACTTAATTCGTTTAGCAATATATTCTTCCGCTTCCATCATCTCAAACAAAAAATATTTCTCATTATCTTTCACTACTTTATTAGATAGAATTAAACTATTCAAATTACTAATAAAAAGGTCTTCTTCAATTTTTACGTTTAACACTTTTAATGTATTTTGATATATTTCTTCAATCAATAAATAGCTATGTCCTATCACATTACAAATTTCTGTCATAACATAAATAATCACTGCTTCTATTCTTCTATTATCCGTTTTAGAATACTCTTTATTTAAAGCAATAGTATCCACTTTTTTAAATGGAATATCAAAAATATCATAAGTGATTTGATATAAATTATTATTAATAGTATCCATAGTTTTATTTTTATATTTATTATAAATTAACATACTATCTTTAGTAGAAAATCCTAACTCTGTTAAAAATAAAATAGTCTGATAGCTATTTTCATACTCTAATAAAGTACTATGGAGCATATCTGCTTGTTTTTTAGTAATCGTAGGGATCAAAATTAAATTATCTGGATTCTCCAAAATAATTTTTAACGTATCTTTTCCTAACACATCCACAATTTTTTGTGCTTTCTTTTCTCCGATTCCCTTAAATAAACCACTAGTCAAAAATTCAACAATTGAATCTCTATCTTCTTTTTGACACCTTTCATAACTTTCTACTTGAAACTGTTCTCCATATTTTTGATGAAAAATAAATCTACCATGTAAAATATAAGTATCCATATCATTTATTTCATGAAAATATCCAGTAAATGTAATTGTTTGATTTACAACATCATTATTCTCTTCGTTTGCTTCTTTTATTTTAAATAGTCCAACAAGGTAACCATTATCTCCTTGAAACAAAATACGTCTTAAATTTCCTTTTATAAAATCCATTTTGAGCCCTCCTTGTTAGTTCTATAATTAAATTATACTCTTTCTAGAGTTTATAGTCCATGAAAAAAGACATTTTGTAGATGTCCTTTTATAAGTATTATAATCTTGTTATTTTAATATAACCATCGCCAGTTTTTCCGGTCATTGTACCACCAGTAGTACTAGTTGGATTTGGCATAGTTGCATTACCATTAATAGTAGAAGTGGTACCAGATTCAAATTGTGAAGAAACATAACTAGATCCTCCACCACCTCCAGCTCCAGTAAAGGAAGCATAATAGCAGTTTTGTAAAGAACCATTTCTACCTCCGGTACCACCGGCTCCACTACTACTTCCAGCGCTACCAGCTGTACCTCTAAATACGGTAGTACCACGCATTGATGAACTAGCGCCTCCACCGCCACCGTAGTATCCAGCGCCTCCGCCACCACCGGCTCCGCTATAACAATTCGTTGCATCGTTAGTAGTAGACGTCGTAGGACTGAAAATAGCTCCTCCTGCACCTCCTGCGGTTAAAGTTCCTGGACTACCTCCTGCAGTCCCGCTATATCCATTAGAACCTTTAACACCAGCAGCACCACCAGCAGCACCTATAGTAGTAGTGGTAGAAGTTGTACCACTAGTTCTAATATAAGTATAACCCCCGCCAGCGCCTCCACCGCCACCGGCAACTAAAAGACGAGTAGAACCTAGTCGAACTTCACTAGCTCCTCCGCCACCATAACCACAACCATAGGAGTAAGAAGTAGTATAACAAGAAGAATTTCCTCCTCGAACATATCCATAACCACCAGTATAAGTAGAAGTTGTACCACCAACATATACACTTAAAGAAGTACCTTGCTCTAAATAAATGGTTCCAGAGGCATATCCTCCTTTACCCCCAGTAGAGCCTCCTCCTTGAGCACCCCAAGCTTCTATTTTATAATATCCTGAAGCAGGAACTGAATAAGTATAAGATCCGTCTGTAGAATAAGTGGTTATTTGTCCCCATTTAGCATATAAAGTAACTGTTTTACCCCCAGAAGTTAAATTGGTAACTGACTCTGCATTATCATAGGCTGGAGCTCCTGTCGAAGTAGTAGCCCATCCTAAAAATTGATATCCTGATCTAGTAAAAGAATTACTTCTTAAAGTACAACTAGAGCCTACAGTACAAGTAGTACTAGACATAGAACCACTTCCACCATTACTAGCATAATTTATTGTATAAGTATCAGGGGTAATAGTTTGATTAATATATTGTACCCAATCCAATCCAACTTTTAATCTTTTCACACGTTCTGTTGGATCTGCAATAACATTAGAATTATATCTTGCTACTACCGTTAATGTTTTAGTAGAACCCGCAGTAATAGTATCTCCTTCTTTTAATCCTGTCACTTCATAAATAATAGCATCTGTACCACTAGTAGTAATATCCATACTATTTAAAATAGCCGTTAATGTTCCTTGATTTTTTATCGTAACAGTATAAGTCATCGAATCTCCTGGATTTACTAAACTGACATTAAATTTAGCTGTGGTGTCGGTAAAAGATGGTTCTTCTATATTATAAGCAGAACCTACACTAGTTCCATTACTAATACTTGTAATACGAATATCCCACGTAGAAGTAATATTAGCAGAACCATTAATTTTTAATTGTGTCATCAAAATAGAATATCCTACAGCCATAAAGAATATTCCCAAACAAAGTGCGATTGAAATAATTGTCTTCTTGTTATGTCTCATTATTCATCACCTATTCTACTTTATAACATCATTTTATCATCTTTTTAAAATCCCAACAATACTATTATGAACATTTTTTTGATTTTTACAAATAATTGTAAATCCCCGGGACATATATAGTAGCAAAATTAGGGATTCATAATAAACTATATTAGAAAAGGAGGAATAAATATGTTTTATGGTGGAGGTTCTTGCTGCCAAAACGGTTGGGGATGGAATTATCCATACACCTCATGTAATAGTGGATGGGGATGGAGCACTGGATGCGGATGCGGAAATACTTCATCTTACGCAATCATTTTAGTACTATTTATTCTATTAGTTATCGTAATTGGTTGCAGATGGACTAGATAAGAGAGCAATCTCTTTTTCTTTTGGGTTGATTTTTTTTACATTTTATGCTATTATCAGTACCCTGAAAGGAGATAACTATGGAACTAAATGTAGAAAAAGATGCCATTCAACTTAAGAAAGCAAAAATAAAGATTGAAGCTATTACTAGTTTGTTACCATCTTTAATTAACTTAAATAATGAATTAAGCGAAGAAGAAAGGAAACCCTATACAATCCAATTAGATTACTTAACTTTTAATGATTATTACCGTTTTTCTATTGATATTATGCGAACTAATCATTACCAACCAGATTCTTTAATTGATTTACATTTTAGTTTAAAAAGTTTAGAAGATGGATTAAGTTTATTCGATAAAGTTCGAGATTGCTTTATAGAAAATAGTAATCTTATTTATACCGGATTTCAAACTCACTGTAATCAAAGTATCGTAAGTAGCTTCAATGCTATCGGAAGTAATCGAATTGATCTAATATACAAAATTCATAATACTGAAGAATACGAAAGATTACTTGCTTATAACAATTCTTTAAGAAATCATACTAATATTCTAGTAAAAAAAAGGCCAGAGATTGTGAATCCTAAATAAATATGATAAAATAAAGGTGTTGGAGTGATCATATGTTAAAAACCAAAGATATATTAGATGAAAAAAATAAAATTTTAAGAACTGTAAGTAAGGAAGTTACTTTCCCTCTTAGTGAGAAAGACCGTAAAACGATCGATTTAATGATCGAATATTTAACAAATAGTCAAATTGAAGAAAAAGCAGAAAAATATCATTTACGTCCCGGGATGGGAATGGCAGCTATTCAGTTAGGAATACCTAAACGATATTTAACTATTGTTCATGAAATAGAACCTAAAGTATTTGATACTTATGTAATTATTAATCCTAAAATTGTAAGTAGCTCCTTAGAAAAAATATATGTAGAAGATGGAGAAGGATGTTTAAGCATTAATCGTGAAACTGTGGGAATTGTTCCACGTTGTGCTAGAGTTACTATTGAAGGATATGATGTAGATGGAAATAAAATAAGTATTAGAGCAAGAGAAGAGTTAGCAATTGCTTTCCAGCACGAAATAGATCATTTAAATGGTATTTTATTTATTGATCACATAGATAAAAATAATCCATTTAAAGATCAAGATAAATATAGACCAATATAAAAAGTTCTCTTATTTCAAGAGAACTCTTTTTTATGCAATAACATAAGGATCAGTACTAGTACCAGCTCCACCTGCTATTTCAACATCAGCTATTAAATTAATCACTGGTCTTACGCCACCAGTATTTTTATAATGGGTTCCGAAATATAATGAATCATTATCAAAAATACAAACCCCAGTGGCTATTCCGTCATAATAAGCTGCCGAAATTGTCCAAAATGAATCTCCTATATATAAATAATAATTATCATTTCTATCAGTAGTACTTACTCCACCCGTAGCACCTGCATAAATAACTTCATCCGCTGTGATTAACCCTATAGGATAATCTAAGGCTTTATTTCCTTTACTACTATTTTTAGTAGTATATAAATCATTAGTTTGAGAACATGTAAATTGTGGATCAAGATGATTCATAATTTTTACATAGTTATTATAACCAGTAGTATTTGTTCCGTATCCTAATCCTTGGATAATACTCCTATCTCCACAAAATCCCGTATCAGATAAATAAGAAGAATAAATAGTTAAATATTGTTGATACCATGTATCAATTACACTTTTAATAATACTATCATTTTGATTAGCGTGAGTAGTTTCATATGTACTACTTCCTGCCGTACCATACATATATCCGACATACGCATTATCACCATAATCTTCATTAAAAACTGTCCGTCCTATTAATGCATTCTCTCCAATTGCATTAGGGGTTTTGCCTTGATAAATTAATCTAACAGAGCCATCTTCATTGATTCGGATGATTCTCCAATAGAATCCCGCAAAATATACATAATTGTTCTCTACTGCTCCTCTAAAATAATATACTGTTTTGTTATCCTCTGTATTTTTATTAGTATAATATAATCCTTTCGTTCCATCCTGTTGACTTGTCTTACTAAAATCTATATTACTATCATTTTGTATCTCATTATCTTTTAATATTTGTTCGACCAACAAATATTTTTTTAATTCTGGTAGTAATTCTCCATCTGGTGTTGGATTACTTGATACATATTGTCCAATATCTAACGTAATACTAATATCTTTGGTTTTATCTTCTGGATCACTTGTGATACTTGCATCATACCCTACTTTTACTGTTACCGTTACTTTGGGACAACTACTTTGTCCTTCACAACTTGCTATTCTTGTTCCCTTTCTTATTCCTTCAAACCTTACATAAATAGCTTCACTTCCCGTAGATGTATAAGTTGCTCCTTTTACTTCTGCTTCGATATCTCCATAATTAGTGATATCTATCTCATACGTAATTTCATCTCCTGGTTGGACTAAATCTACTTCAAAGTTAGCCGTAGTTTTACTTACTGTTGGTGTTACCTTATTCGTGGCTCCTCCTTTTTGTTCTACCGTTCTTATATCACTAAACTCTACTTGCCAATTAGAGGTAACCGCTGTACTTCCATTAATATTTAGACTAGTCGATAATAACGCATATCCTACTGCCATAAAAGCAATTACTAT
>CALVYA010000040.1 GCA_944371905.1 uncultured Bacilli bacterium
CCAAATGGGAGCTGCCAGTAATATCACCTTATAGGTGTTTAAGTAAAACCACTAGTTGAACTAGTGGATTTTTATTTAAATAGATAAAACTTATTATTTTTGAAAACTTAGTTTATTTGTTTGTTAACTTCCTTAGTTTTTTCATCAATATTTAACACGATAGAAATATTTGATAAAAAATGAAAAATAGTGTGATAAAATTTTGATTGTTGTGCTACTGATTACAAGATTTGAGGAGGAACAGGCATGCTTAACTTTATTTTGTATGAAGATAATGAAAACATGAGAATTTTATACAAAAAGATCATTAGAAGGTTGTTAGGCAATAAAAATAATAATTATAAAATTATCGAGTTTGATAGCTACAACGCCGCTACTAAGGACGAATTAGAAAATATTGTAGATAATAAGATATATATTCTTGATATCGAAGTACCTGGTAAGTCAGGGTTAGATTTAGCAAGAGCAATTAGAAATAAAGGAGATTGGCAGAGTCAAATTATTATATTAACCAGTCATGAAAAATTTAGTAAGGTAGGATATACCAATAAATTATTGATGTTAGATTTTATTCATAAAACATCAAATGTTGAGACTTCTTTAAGTGATGCAATTGTAACAGCTTTGGATATTATAACATCTCAAGAATCGTTGTGTTTTACTGTGGATAAAGAAATATATCAAGTCCCATATACTCAAATCTTGTACATTGAAAAAGAACTTAATAACAATAATTGTGTAATAGTTACCGAAAATAATAAATATATGATTAGAGAAACCATTCAACATCTTGAAAAAAAATTATGCAAAGATTATAGATTTATGAAAACTCATAGAAGCTGTATTGTGAATTTAAATAAAATTACTAGTGTTGATCTAGGAAATAATACTATTTCTTTTGCTAATAAAACTATTCATTTGATTTCTAGAAATAATAAAAAGACTCTAAAAAATAGATTGCAAAAAGAACTTGTTTGATCTTATTAAAAACATATAGCCAACCAAAAATCACTAATAAAAGACAATTTGTCCCAAAAAGCGTTTATAAAATTTATTTTTGATAAACTAATAGAGTAAAAAAGTAAAGGAAGGAAAAAATTATGAGCACAAAATCAAAGATGTTGGATACTGAGAAAGGAATGTCTACCATATATAATTTTGATAGATATCATTATGTAGGATATCGTCCTACGATGTATATTAATGATCGAAGAATATTGATAGAAAAAGAAATGGTTAATACTGATTTAATGTATAGACAAATTGGTACAGTAAATGACAATATCGATAAACCTATACAACATATCGAAATGTAAATAACGGCTTCAATTTAATAAATTCCATGTTATAATTAATACATAATTGTAATTTTTAGGAGTATGTATGGAAAGTAGTAAAAAATTTAGAATGATTGATGAGAGTTTTACATGTAGTGTCTGTGGTAAAAAAGTAGAACCGTTAGGTTATACTGCAAGAGATCATTGTCCATATTGTTTATCATCTATTCATCTTGATATAAACCCTGGTGATAGGTTGTCTACTTGCCATGGAATAATGCAGCCTATTGGTATAGAAAATGCTAAAAAAGGGGAGTATAAAATAGTGTATAAGTGCACTCAATGTGGCTTAATAAAAAGAAATAAAAAAGCTATTGATGACAATATGGATTTAATTATAAAGATTATGGCGAATCCATTATAGGAGAAAGATATGGAAAAAATTGCAAATGTTTTTAGTGTAATTGGAGTAGGAATTGTTGTATATGCTATTTTATATGTTAATATTGTTACTTCTTTAGAAGAACAGATAGTAGCATTAATATTATTTCTAGCTAGTTTATTTATGATAAGTTCTATTATCATTAAAACTATATATAATAGTAAGAAATACTCTAAAGAAAAGATTTATGCAAGATTGCTTGTTTCTTTATTCTATTTGATTGTAGTAACCATAAATCTTATTAATAGTTTTTAACATTTGTAAAAAGGATGTGTCAAGAAGGTATATATGTAAAAATACATATATATTTTTTTTTAGGTTATGATATAATTTTGATGGATGTGAATATAATGGAGAGTATATATAACAAAACCTTTCAAGATTTAGAAAAATATTTTGAAGATATCAAAGAAAAACCATTTAAAGCAACGCAATTATTTGAATGGCTATATGGCAAGAGAATTGAAAGTTTTGACGAAATTAGTAATATAAAAAAAGAAATTATTGCAAAGTTAAAAAAAGATTTTGCAATAGATAAATTAGTGATAAAAAAAGTAGAACGTGATAAAGATGTGAATAAATATCTATTTGAATTATCTGATGGTAATTTAATCGAAGCTGTATTAATGATGCATGATTATGGTAAGAGTATATGTATTTCTAGTCAAGTAGGATGTAATATGGGGTGCAAGTTCTGTGAAAGTGGACGGTTAAAAAAAGTAAGAAACCTTTTAGCCAGTGAAATGGTGTTACAAATTTTACAAGTAGAAGAAGATATAAAAGATCGTATTAGTCATGTGGTAGTAATGGGAATAGGAGAGCCTTTTGATAACTATGATAATTTAGTTAAATTTATTGATATCATAAATCATCCTAAAGGAATTCAAATAGGTTCTAGGCATATTACAGTATCTACTTGTGGTATCATTCCTAAGATTGAAGAGTTTTCTCATCTTCCTTATCAAGTGAATTTAGCAATATCACTACATGCTGCAACTGATGAAAAAAGAAATCAAATAATGCCTATTAACAAAGTATATCCTTTAGGACAATTAATAGCGTCGATAAAAAAATATCTTGATAAAACTAATAGAAGAGTTACTTTTGAATATATTATGTTAAAAGGAATCAATGATAGTATAGAAGATGCTAACCAATTATGTAATTTATTACAAGGAATCAACTGTTATATTAACTTAATTCCTTATAATGAAACCAATAATCTTGAGTTTAAAAGAAGTAAAAAAGATACTATTTTAAAATTTTATGATATAATAAAAAAAAGAAACATAGCAGTTACTATACGAAAAGAATTTGGTAGCAAGATAAGTGCTGCTTGTGGACAACTTAGATCGAAGAAGGAGGATTTATGAAATCGTTTTATTTAACAGATGCGGGGAAAGTAAGAACTCATAATGAAGATAGTGTCATTATTGTTAAAAATAAAGATGGAGATTATTTAATGGCAGTAGCGGATGGTATGGGTGGACATTCTGCTGGCGAAGTAGCATCTAGTATTGCCATTAGTTATCTAGGTAAAAGTTTTAATGAAGTTTTTTCGCATATGGAAAAAGTAAAAGCAGTAAATTGGCTACGAGAAAGTGTATTAGACATTAATGAACTTATTTTTGGATATGTAAAAGATCATCCGGAGTCTCGTGGGATGGGGACTACTTTAGTAGTAGCTGTTGTAACTAAGGAATATATATTATTTGGAAATATTGGAGACTCTTCTGGATTTGTAATGAAAGATAATCATTTACATAAAGTAACTTATGATCATACTTTAGTTAACTTATTATTAAAAGCAGGTGAACTTACAGAAGAAGAGGCGAAAGATCATCCTAAAAAGAATGTATTAATGAAAGCATTAGGAGCAAACGATCCGATTGATATCGATATTTTTGATTGCGATTTAGATATTTCTTCCATTCTTTTATGTAGTGATGGACTTACTAATATGTTAGATAATGAACAAATAGAAAAAGTTTTATTAAGTGATGCTGACATAGAAGATAAAGTAATAAAATTAATTAGAAAAAGCAATAATCGCGGGGGGACAGACAATATATCAGTAGCTTACTTAAGTTTAGAGGAAAGTGGTGAATAATATTGATTACAAAGGGGCAAAAAATAAATGATAGATACGAAATCATTAAAAGTATCGGTGAAGGTGGTATGGCGAATGTCTATTTAGCTCGAGATGTGATTTTAGATAGACGGGTAGCAATTAAAATTTTAAGAGGCGATCTAGCTAATGACGAAAAATTTATTCGCCGTTTTCAAAGAGAAGCTTTATCAGCTTCCTCTTTATCTCACCCTAATATTGTAGAAATGTACGATGTTGGTGAAGATAATGGAAATTATTATATTGTAATGGAATATGTAGAAGGTAAAACTTTGAAACAATACATGAAAAAAAGAGCAAATGGTAGATTAACTATTACAGAAGCTATTGACATTATGTTGCAACTTACTGATGGTATTGCACATGCACATGATAGTTATATTATTCATAGAGATTTGAAACCTCAGAATATTATGATTCAAGATGATGGTCAAATAAAAATTACAGATTTTGGTATTTCTATGGCGTTAAATTCTACTCAATTAACACAGACAAATTCAGTTATGGGCTCAGTTCATTATTTACCACCAGAACAAGCAAGTGGGAAAGGTTCTACTATTAAATGTGATATCTATTCTATGGGAATTTTATTCTATGAACTTTTAACGGGAATTTTACCATTTAAAGGTGAAAATGCAGTAGAAATTGCATTAAAACATATGAAGGAACCATTACCTAGTGTTAGAAAACAGAATCCAGCAGTTCCTCAAAGTGTTGAAAATATTATTTTAAAAGCAACAGCTAAGAATCCCAAAAATAGATATAATGATGTAAAAGAAATGCATAATGATCTAAAAAGAGCTATGGATCCTGATGTAATGAATCAAGAAAGATATGTCTATCCATATCCAGAGCATGAATTAGAAGATACGAAAGTAATCCCAGTAATCAAGAAAGAAGATAAAGAAGAAAAAGATGACGATATTGAAGATACGGGAGATTTTATTCAGGAAATACCTAATAAAAAAGAAAAAAAGATAAATATTGTAATTTGGATTTTAGCAGGAATTTTCTTTTTAATTTTAATTATTATGGCTTTAGTAATTTTTGTGATTCCTAGTGTTACTAAAGTTCCTAATATTAAAGTGCCAGATGTAAGTGGATTAAGTGTAGAAGATGCAGAGGAAATTTTATTACAAAAAGGATTTACAGTTAATACTACTACTGAAAAGATATCTAGTGATGAATATGATGAAGGTGAAGTAGTAAAAACAGAACCTGAAGCAGGAAGAAGTATTAAGAAAGGAAAAGAAATAACTATTTATGAATCTACTGGTAGTGAAATTTATGTCATAGAAGATTATACTGGGAAAAATTATATTGAAATAGAGACACTACTAGAAAGTATGCACGGTCTTGATGTTAAGATTGAAAAAAAATCGATTACCATTACTGATGATACAGATGAACAAGCAATTGTAGATCAAAGTTTAAAAGCAGGGACTGAAGTGAGAAAGGGAGATTCCATTATTTTATATATACCAGATGTATATGAAGAATATCCAGACTTTGTAGGGGAAGATTGGCTAGTATCAGATGTAGAAGAGTTTTGTAATAAAAACAACATAAAACTAACGATTGAATATCAAGAGACCAATAAATATGCACCAGGAAAAATTATTAGTCAATCTAGAACTGGACGAATTGTATCTGGAGCTACTTTAAAAATCGTAGTAGCAAAAGAAGTATCAATACCAGAGGAAATTGCACCAACACCGGACGATGACGAAGAAAACATAGAAGAAGAAAATTAATAAAACTAGGGGGAATTATGGAAGGACAAATCACAAAAATACTTAGCAATTTATATACCGTAAATAGTCAAGGAAAAGTATATGAATGTCATAGTAGAGGTAAGTTTCGTAATGATCGTATTTCTCCAGTAGTAGGAGATTATGTTAAATTTGATCCAGAAAATAAGTATATTTTAGAGATATTACCAAGATTAAATGCTCTTGATAGACCATTAGTTAGTAATATTGATCAGGGCTTAATAGTGACTAGCTTAAAAAGTCCTGATTTTTCTACTAATTTATTGGACAAATTATTGGTAGTGATGGAATTTAATAAAATAAAACCTATTATTTGTTTAACGAAATATGATTTATTAAACACTAAAGAAAAAAGAGAAATGAAGAAGTATATAAAGTATTATAAAAAAATAGGATATAAAGTTTTATATAATACTAATCTTTTTAGAATAAAGAGACTATTTAAAGGACATACTACAGTGTTTACTGGTCAAAGTGGAGCAGGGAAAAGTACTTTAATTAATAAATTAGATAAAAATCTTAATTTAGAAACTGGTGAAATATCTAAAGCTTTAGGAAGAGGTAAGCATACCACAAGATTTGTTCAATTACTTGAATTATATCAAGGGAAAGTGGTAGATACTCCAGGATTTTCAATGATTGACTTTAGTAAAATGACGAAAGAAGATATTAAGAATGCTTTTATTGAATTTCATAAGTATCCTTGTCCATTTAAAGATTGTATGCATCAAGAAGAAAAAGAATGTAGAATTAAAAAAGAAGTGGAAAAGGGTAATATATTAAATTCAAGATATGAAAATTACAGGAAATTTATAAATGATAGTAGGTGATAATATGAAGATATCTGTTTCTTATTTAACTAGTAAAGATTTAGAGAATGATTTAAGAAAGTTAAATGTAACCAATGCGGATTATATTCATGTGGACGTGATGGATGGTAAATTTGTTAAAAATAAATCTCTTCCTTTTAAAGTCATAAGAAATATTCATAAATACACAAATAAAAGATTAGATGTTCATTTAATGGTGAAAAAACCGGTAAAATTTATCAGTGATTATGCAACTTTAAATACAGAGTTTATCACAGTTCATGTAGAAACGAAAGGAATCGATAAAGCTTTAGATTTAATTGAAGCCTATGGAATAAAAACAGGTATTTCAATAAAACCTAATACACCCTTGGATGCTTTAGATCCTTATTTAGATAGAGTAGATTTAATTTTAATTATGTCAGTGGAACCTGGTCGTGGAGGACAAGAGTTTATGGAAGGTACCATAGATAGAGTAAAAGAAGTAAGAAAAAGATTAAATGAAGCAAAATCAAAAGCGTTAATTAGTGTAGATGGTGGAATTACAGAAGAAATAGCAGAAAAATTAAAAGATGTTGATATTTTAGTTAGTGGTAATTATATTTTATCAAGTGATGATTTTCAATATCAAATCTATAAGTTAAGAAAATAAGCAACCCCAGGGTTGTTTTTTTGCCGGAAAATATAGGTCAGGAAACGTATTTAAAACAACACAGTAATTCGTTAAAATCAAGTTATAAGATATTATACTCTGTTAAATAATGTAAAATCCTTAAAAATTTTTCTTGAAAAATTCCTGGGGGGGGGGGGGGTAAAAAAAGAAAAGGAAAAAAAAAAACGAAGGGGGGCTGA
>CALVYA010000041.1 GCA_944371905.1 uncultured Bacilli bacterium
ATATAAAAAAAAAAAAAAAAAAAAAATAAAAAAAAAGAGGAAAAAGAAGAAAAAGAAGGCGGAAAAGATATAATAGAAGTAAAAAATAAAATGGAGGTAGAAATGAAGTTAAAAAATATAATCATAGGGATATTATGTATAGCAATATGTATAATGACAATAGGGTATTCAGCATTTAGTACAAAGTTAAATACCAGTGGAACATCGACGATAGTATCTAATTGGAGAGTCGTTTTTACGAAAATGGAAGAGGTAAGTAAAACAAACGGAGTAACGATAAATAATATTCCAAAAGCAAATGGAACCACAGCAACTTTTGATGTATCACTAAATAATCCAGGGGACGCAATAGAATATCAAATAACGGTAGAGAACAAGGGAACGTTAGATGCAATAATAGAAAATATAGAAAAAGAAGAAACGGAAAATAGTTCATTAATATTTGAAATAAGCGGAATTAAAAAAGGGGATAAACTAGCAAAAAATACACTTACAACATTCAAAATAAAGATAAGTTACAAAGATGTAAGTAGTCAACCAGAAGAGATAAGTAAAAAATTAACAATAAATATAAGCTATGTACAAGATGTAGGGCAAGTAATAGAACCAGATATAGAATCAACTTTAGTAAATGCTATATTAAATGATAATACACCTCAAAGTGATGCAAATATAGATTTTACTAAGAGTAGCGCAGAAGATGGAACAAAAGGCTTATATTATACAAATACGAATACGGAAGATAATAAGATAGGGGAGCAGTAGATAATAATTATGTGAGTTTTGGAGGATTTTATTGGCGAATAGTAAGAATTAATGAAGATTCTAGTGTGAGATTAATTTATCAAGGGACTACACCTAATGCAACAGGAAGTGCCGCTACAATAGGAAATAGTGCATTTAATGCTAATATGGAAGGAAATGCAACCATAGGATATATGTATGGAGATCCATATTCATCTACATACGCAGAGACACATGCGAATGAAAGAGATAGTACAATAAAACAATTTATAGACTCATGGTATGAAGATAATTTAATAAGTTATAGTACATATTTAGCGGATGCAGGATTTTGTGGGGATAGAAAGGTATCTAGTGGAGATGGAATAAGTGGGAACGATACTGTATATAATGTAGCTTATCCTCCACAATTTAGTTGCTCACAATCAAATGATTTATATACAACAGGTAGTAGCAACAAGGGAAACAAAGCATTAAATTATCCAATAGGATTAATTACATCAGATGAAGTTATATATGCTGGTGACATTGATGGTAATGATAGTTATTTGCATATTGAAGGAATAAGAAATGGTTGTTGGACGATGACCCCTGCTTTCTATGAGCCTTCCGGACCGTTTTTATATAGATTTTCGGGTGAACTAGTAGGAGCTACTACTGCTGATAATATTCTTATGGTTCGTCCTGTGATTAATTTAAAATCAACAGTAGAAATAATCGAAGGTGGTAATGGAACTCAAAGTAATCCGTATGTAATAAGTTAAATTGAAACTTTTAAAAGTTTCTTTTTTTTCTAGTTTACTTTATAATTGTAGTAGGTGATTTTATGGAAATAGCTAATAAGTGGAAAGATTATGAAATTATAGATGCTTCTAATGGCGAAAAACTAGAACGATGGGGTAATATTTTTCTATTAAGACCGGATCCACAAATTATATGGGACAATGGTAATTTAATAGATAAATATAATAATATTCATGCTAGATATATAAGAAGTAATAAAGGTGGGGGACATTGGGAAAATTTAAAAAGTACCCCTTCTTCTTGGACTGTTAACTATAATGATTTAAAGTTTAATATAAAACAGATGGGATTTAAACATACTGGTTTGTTTCCAGAACAAGCAGTAAATTGGGATTTTATGATGTATAAAATAAAAAGTAGTAGTCGTCCTATTAAAGTTCTTAATTTATTTGCTTATACTGGAGGTGCTACTGTAGCATGTTTAAAAGCAGGCGCTAGTGTAGTTCATGTAGATTCTTCTAAAGGAATGGTTGATTGGGCTAAAGAAAATGTGAATAGTTCGGGTTTAGCTGATAGAAAAGTAAGATATATTGTTGATGATGTAATTAAGTTTGTAAAAAGAGAAATAAGAAGAGGCAATAAATATGATGCCATTGTAATGGATCCACCTTCTTATGGAAGAGGTGCTAACGGCGAAGTTTGGGATATAGAAAAAGATCTGTTTACTTTAGTAGAACTTTGCATGGAAATTTTAAGTGATCAACCCTTATTCTTTATCATTAATTCTTATACTACTGGGTTGTCTAAAGAAGTATTTACGAATATTTTAAAAATGACTATTGGTAAAAAATATCATGGGAAAATATATTCGGAAGAAATAGGGTTAGCCATTACTAATAATAAATTAGTTTTACCTTGTGGTATTTATAGTAGGTATGAAAGTTATGAATAAATTAGAAATCTTATATGAAGATAATCATATTATTGTAGTAGTGAAACCTAGTAATATTTTAAGTCAATCTGATAATACGAATGATATTGATATGTTAACTATCATAAAAAATTATTTGAAAGAAAAATATCATAAGCCAGGGAATGTTTATTTAGGTTTAGTCCATCGTCTTGATAGACCAGTAAGTGGAGTTATGGTATTCGCTAAAACTTCTAAAGCTGCATCAAGACTATCTAAGGAAGTACAAGATCATATTTTAAAAAAAACATATTTAGCAGTTGTAAATGGATATGATATAGAAGATAATGGAGAATATGTTGACTATATTGTCAAACAAGATGATAATAGTAGTAAAATTGTGAATAATGATCAAGGGAAATATTGTAAACTTGTGTACAATGTATTAGAGAGAAACAAAGGCTTAAATCTAGCATTGGTTAGTATTAATTTAATGACTGGTAGACATCATCAAATAAGAGTACAATTTGCTCATCATGGTCATACTTTATATGGTGATCAACGATATGGAATACGCAATAAAAAACAAATAGCATTACATGCTTATCAAATAGAATTTATTCATCCCACTACAAAAGAAGTAATGAAATTTAAAAAAAGTCCACCTCAAGAAGATATATGGTTAAAATTTCAAAAAGTGTCAACCTTATGACAATATAAAAAAAGTGTTTGCAATTAATGTCTATTTTTGATATTATTGGTATAGGATAAATAAGGGAGATGAAAGTATGAATATAACTGAATTCATGAGTTTTGATTTAGACTGGTTTACAACATTACCAGGAATGTTAATTACGGGTGGAGTTGTAGTATTACTAATTGCATTAATTATTTTTATTGTTTCAAATAAGAAAGATAAGAAAAAATCACCTACAGTAACGCCAGTAGAGAATACAAATACAGTGGAACCAGTTGCAGATGCTAATATGGGAATGCCAATTAATGAAATGACAAGTGTTCCTAATATGTCAATGAATAATGATATGAATATGAATGGGGATTCTTCATCTATGAGTTTTAATAGTATGAATACTGTAAATAATGGAATTAATACAGATACTAATATGAATAATAATTTTGGTATTCCTAATGTATCTAATGATATGAATCAAGGCTTTGCTAATAATAATGTGGACTCTACATTGAATACAATGCCAAGTTCAAATGTTGGGGTAGTTGACTTTTCTAATCCTACTTCTGTAGCTCCGGTTACAGAGAATCATGTTAATTCTATTCCAGAAAATAATAATATTCCAAATAATAATAGTGTATCTACATCTACTATAGGGGTAAATGCTACTCCTGAACCAGTAGGTAGTTCACCAATACCAACGATAAGTACACCAGAACCTACTGCCGTACCTACTTATGAATCTGTTACTACTCCAGTAACAGAACTTACACCAGTTGTACCAGAAACACCAAAAGTAGAAGAAAATCCAACACCAACCATATATGGAGGAGTAAATCCTGCTAATACAGTAATTAATTCTACGCCGGAGGTTAAACCAGTGATTTATGGAGGTGCCAATCCTTTAGAAAACACAACTACTATACCTAGAGTAACTAATCATGAAGCTTATAATATGAGTAGTAGTACACCAACACCTAATGTTTCCCCTGCGCCTGTTACTATGCCGACTACTGAAGAAGTTAAGCCAGCAGTTACTCCAAGTGTAAATAATGTCTCAACACCAACGGTTCCAACTACACCTAGTGTTATGCCATCTACTGAACCAGTTGTTTCTCAAACGCCTACCTCTTCTATTCCTATGACAGGTGCAGAAATGTTTGGATCTACTGATAATAATAGCGGGGCTACTAGTAGTTCTAATGGAGAGATAGAAACTTTAGAATTTTAGGACCGAAAGGTCTTTTTTTATAGAAAAAATTTATGAATAGTATGATATAATGAAATTATAGTTATATAAAAATAGTGGGAGATGTTTTAAAATGTTTAAAATCAAGAAGAAACCTAAAGCACCTTGGAAAAAATATTATACTAAAGATGAAATGAAATTATCGGTACCTATGCGTTCGATTTATCAAAATTTAGAGGAGTCTATTAATCGGAATCCTAATTATGTAGCACTAGAGTATATGGGAAAAAATATAACTTATAAACAGTTTTATCAATTGATTGATAAATGTGCACGTGCTTTTTTGCAATTAGGAATTACAGAAGGAGATGTAGTAACTATTTGTTTACCTAATGTACCTGAAGCTTTAATTAGTTTTTATGCTTTAAATAAAATTGGTGCAGTTGCTAATATGATTCATCCTTTATCTAGTGAAGAAGAAATTAAGCATTATTTAAAGGAGACTAATAGTGTAGCTTTTGTAATGATCGATATTTGCTATGAAAAGGTAAGAAATATAATAGATGATACTAACGTAAAGAAAACTATTGTGGTATCCGCTAAAAATTCTATGCCATTGTTATTAGGAGTTGGGTATTTAGTAACACAAGGTTATAAAATAAAAAAGCCTAGAAACGATTCTAGATATATTTATTGGAATGAATTTTTATTAAAAGGGTACTTATATCGCGGTACTGTAGAAGTAAAATATAATCCGGATACTCCCTCTGTAATTTTACATAGTGGAGGGACTACTGGTATTCCTAAAGGGATTTTATTATCTGATTATAATTTTAACGCTTTATTTGAGCAAGCAATAGTCATATTTAAAGATTTAAAAGCAGGAGATTCTATTTTGGTTATTTTGCCTAATTTTCATGGATTTGGATTGGGAGTATCTATGCATTTAACTTTGTGTCTAGGAATGAAATTAATTTTGATTCCACAATTTAATGCTAAAAAAATAGATGAACTATTGGTTAAATATCGCCCATCAGTATTAACTGGTGTTCCTACTTTATATGAAGCTATGATGAGTAATTCAGGTATGAAACATGTTGATATGTCTTGGCTTAAATATATTATTTCAGGAGGAGATTCTCTAACTTTATCTATGTTTAATAAAATTAATAAGTTTTTAGAAGAACATGGCGCTAAAGTTAAGGTAATGCAAGGATATGGTATGACAGAAAGTTTAGCCGCTACTGCTGTGTCACATGGAGCAGCGTATCGTGAAGGAAGTATTGGAATTCCTTTTCCAGGGACTTATTTTAAAATAGTATATCCTGGTACGCAAGATGAAGTACCGGTTGGAGAAGATGGAGAAATGTGTGTATGTGGACCAACTGTTATGATGGGATATTTAAATAATGAAAAAGAAACTAATGAAGTATTACAGATGCACAAAGATAAAAATATATGGTTACATACAGGAGATATTGGATGCATGGATGAAAATGGAATTTTATATTTTAAACAAAGATTAAAAAGAATGATCATTTCTTCTGGATATAACGTTTATCCGCAACATATTGAAAATGTTATTGAAGAACATGAAGCTGTTTTAAAATGTACTGTAATAGGAATACCACATCCTTATAAAGTTGAAGTAGCAAAGGCATATATTGTATTAAAAGATGAATATAAAGCTAAAAGAAGTGTGAAAAAGAGTATTGAAGAGCATTGTAAGAAAAATTTAGCTAAATATTCTATTCCATACGAATATGAATATCGTGAAGCTTTACCTAAAACTTTATTGGGGAAAGTAAATTATCGTGAATTAGAAAACGAAAATAAGAGGTGATATTCTATGAGTCATAAGACTCCTTTTGTTTATAAAATTGCTAAAGCAATATTAGGACCAATTTTTAAAATTTATTATCATCCGACATTAATAGGTAAAGAAAATATTCCTAAAGAAGGTGCTATTATTGTGTGCGGTAATCATAAGCACTTATACGATCAATGTTTGGCGATAATCTCTACAAAAAGATTTTTAAGATATATGGCAAAAAAAGAATACTTTGATGGACCCTTTGCTTGGTTTTTTAAATTTGTTGGGTGTATTCCAGTAAATAGAAGTATTAAAGATACAAATGCGAAAGAAAAGGCTATTGAGCATTTAGAAAATGATGGTGCTATTGGAATTTTTCCGGAGGGGACTAGAAATAAAACCGATAAATTTTTATTACCGTTTAAATTTGGTACGGTTTCTATGGCTAAAAAAACTAATGCTAAGATAGTACCTTTTGGTATTACAGGAGATTATAAATTTAGAAGTAAGAATTTAACGATTCGATTTGGTAAACCTTTTGAAGTTGGAGATATGTCTTTAGAAGAAGCTAATAATAAATTAGAAAAAGTAATCGGTGATTTAATGAAAGAAAGTTTAAAAAAAGGAAAGTAAAAAAATACTTTTCTTTTTTATTATGAAAAATTAAAATTTTTCATTTAAAACCACCTGTTATACAGGTGAGAAATGTAGAAAGCGAAAGCGT
>CALVYA010000042.1 GCA_944371905.1 uncultured Bacilli bacterium
TTGAAATGTATTATAAAATTTTTATGCAAAAGAAAACCTCTAGAAAAAATCTAGGGGTTTGTCTACACTCTGAAAAAGAAACTCAATTTTATGAGTTTCTTTTTATCTGTTATAGAATTCAACGATTAATGATTCATTAATGTCAGCATTTAATTCACGTCTTTCAGGGTATCTTACATAAGTACCAGAAAGTTTATTTTCATCGAATGTTACAAATTCAACTCTATTAGTTACTTTTTCTAAAGATTCTTTAATTACTTTCATATCTTTAGAAGAATCTTTTACTGCAATTGTTGAACCAGGTTTAACTCTAAATGATGGAATATCAACTTTTTTGCCATTTACAGTGATGTGACCATGGTTTACTAATTGTCTTGCTCCACGTCTAGTAGAAGCAAGTCCTAGACGATATACTAAATTATCAAGTCTAGATTCAAGTAATTTTAAGAAGTCTTCACCATGGATACCTTTCATTTTACGAGCTTCATCAAATGTTTTTCTAAATTGCTTTTCGTTTAAACCGTACATAAATCTAACTTTTTGTTTTTCTTTTAATTGTACACCGTAGTTAGATGGTTTTCCTTTTCTAGCAGCACCATGTTGACCAGGTCCATAAGGACGTCTAGCAATATCTTTTCCATTTTCTAGAATTGAGAAACCAACACGACGAGCTTTTTTGTAACTAGGCCCTGTGTATCTTGCCATTATTTATACCTCCTTTATTTATTTACATAAACTTTGGACGAATATCTTTTAAATAACTAGGGAGTTTATTTTAATACTTTCGTCTAACAGCCAGATTACTTGTAAACTTAATAAACACGTTAATTATCATAAAAGATGCGCTGTTCATTGAATATGCAGTAATAATTATATATAAAAAAGCTATAATAGTCAATCATTTTGGAATTATTTTCTTATACAAATTATTATTTTAGTCTACTCTAAATTGATTTTTTTTGTTATAATCTTTATGAAAGGGTAGTGTGATTATGTCTGTTAGTATATTTTTGCTAGTTGTTGGTGTAATTTTTATTTTATTAGGAATAATTAAAACGTTGATATATATAAATAAGAATAAAGAGTTTCAGGGATATAAAATGACTAAAGGTTGTGTAGTAGAACACATTTCTAAGGAAGGACATATTAAATTTGATGATGAAGAATTTGGATATGATGCTATTAATTATGATGAAGATGATCAAGCTTTTTTAATTCAAGATGGAATTAATACTCATGCTGGAATTGTAGAATTTACGGTTAAAAATAAAAAATATCGCATTATGGATTCTGTTAATGATACTAATTTAATGCCTATTGGAGAAGAAGTTATAGTAAAATATAATCCTAAAAAGCCAAAGGATGCCTTTATCGTAGAAGATTTTGATGGGATGATTTTTTATACTGTAGGAATATTTTTGATTTTAGTAGGTATTTTTTTGTATTTTTAATTTAGAAAATGATAAAATAAACATATTAGAATAGAGGTGCTTATATGGATGGAGTAATACTTATTGTTGTTACTTATGCTTTAATAGCCGTCGTTTTAATTACTATAACCATAGTTGTAATTAAGAAGAAACGTAATAGTAAATTTAAACAAACAATTGAACGTTTAGATAAGGAAAAAAATCTGATTGAAAGTACTCCCATATTATTAGAACTTGCTAAGGTAGAGACTATTATTAAGAACGATAAGATGGAAGAGAAATATAAACAATGGCAAGAAAGATTTGAAAATATCAAAAATGATCAAATTGCTCATATTACGGATATGATAATTGATTTAGATATTTTTGTAGGCAACAAAGATTATCATGGATATCAGAAAAAATTAGCAGAAGTAGAAATAGAACTAGCGAAAGCTAAAACTATGATGAATACTTTATTAGATGAAATAAAAGAATTAAATTCTAGTGAGGAAAAGTATCGAAGTATAATAACTAAGTTGAAAAGTAAATATCGTGAATTAAATAGTACATTTAATGATAATAAAACAGAATATGAAGATATTGCTGAAATAGTGGAATTACAATTTGAAAATATTGAAAAGAGATTTCAAGACTTTGAAGAGTCAATGGAAAAAAATGAGTATGGTGAAGTAGTTCATATTGTAAAAGCAATTGATAATATGATCGATCATATGTCAATTGTGGTAAGTGAGGTTCCAGATTTAGTATTATTAGCTGAAAAACTAATACCTAAACGTATTGAACAAATCAGTGAGACCTATCAAGATATGGTAGAAAAGAATTATCCCATTGGATATATGAATATTGAATATAACGTGGAAGAAGCATTAAAAAATGTTAATTCCATTATTGACCGTATTAAAGTTTTAAATCTTGAAGATTGTATGTTTGAATTAAGAACAATGCTAGAATATTTAGATTCTTTATTTAACGAGTTTGAAAAAGAAAAAAAAGCTCGCAAACAATATGAAGAAGAAGTAACTTTATTTAATAAAAAGTTAGAAAAAATTAATAATATTGTATCTGGCATATATGGTCAATTAGATGAAATCAAAAGTATGTATGATTTAACAGATGATGATATTCAAGTAATAGATGAAGTAAATAAAGCGCTACAAGAAATCAATGAGGAATATAAAAAAGATTTAATTGATTTAGAGAAGAAAGAAATTCCTTATTCTAAAATTATTAAAGCATTAGAACATTTAACTATTAAATTATCCAAAGTAGAAAATGACTTAGATATATCGTTAAAATCTTTAGGTAATATGTATGAAGATGAAGTGAGAGCTAGAGAACAATTAGACGAAATTCAAGAACTATTAAATCAATCTAAAGTTAGAATTAGAGGGTATAAATTACCGATAATTGGTAACGAATATTTTGTGCAATTAACAGAAGCCAATGAAGCTATTTTAGAAATTATTAAAGAATTAGAAAAGAAACCTATTTCTATTAGAACTTTAAATACTAGAGTAGATACAGCGCGTGATTTGGTCTTAAAATTATATAATACAACAAATGAAATGATTAAAACTGCACGTTTAGTAGAAGATGCTATTATTTATGGTAATCGTTTTAGAAAAGATAATAAAGAAATTGATAATGGATTGTCTAAAGCGGAAGTATTATTTTACAAAGGTAATTATAAGAAAGCTTTAGAAGTATCTTTCAATACTTTAGATACATATGATCCAGGAATTAAGGTGAGGTTGATGCACTCTTATGAAACAGAAAAATAAAAAAGGAATTGCTTCCACAGAATTATTATTAGTCTTAGCTTTTATTATTGTGATTGTGGCAATAGTAGCATGGCTATTTTTAAGTAACGATCATAATAAACGTAAATATGAGGTTTTAGCAGAAAATGCTAGAGATTTTTCTGTAAGAGTGTCAGAATATCGAGACAAATATTTAAAATATGATGATGTTATTTATTTAGCTGATTTAGTAAATAATAATTACATCAAAGCTTTTAAAAATCCATTTGGAGGAGATGCGACCTGTGATATATATGAATCTAAAATTGAAATAGTATCTAATAGTGAGCGATATGTAACATTAAGATGTGGTAATTATTTAATTGATAGACAAGATACAAGTAGTAATGAATATAAAGTTTATAAAGTTTCTGATTGGAAAGATAACATAAGCGATTCAGAGTTAGTACAAAGTGCTAAATTATATAATTATCAGAAAGATGGAAAAAATGTCTTATCAAGTTATGTCACAGAAAAAGAACTTATTGATTCTTATAATCAGAAAGAGTCACAAGATATTGAAACCATAGAGGAAATTGATTTGAAAAAATTCGCTATTACTACTAAAACGTTTTATAGAACTAAGGAATTAGTTGCAGAAAATCTATAAAAGGGGTATATTGTCCTCTTTTTTTTTGATTATCTAAGTTTTGTCAAATGATAAAAAATATGATATTATAATCACGACAAAAAGAACTGAGTTTCCTCAAA
>CALVYA010000043.1 GCA_944371905.1 uncultured Bacilli bacterium
TCAAATAAACTAACTTGTTTATACTTATTACTTCTTTTCTTAAGAAAATCCTGATAATCTTCTATATATAGATCTACTAAAGCAAGATGTGTATTAGCTGACTGTTTTAAACCATCAGGTAAAAATTGTATTTGTTTTTTTAATGTAGATTTATATATATGTAAAGATTTAAGTGTCTGTTTTGGATCTGTATAACAAAAATTAGTATTATTCATTTTTCTTATCTAAAATAGAATGTTTAGATATAAACTCTAAATATTGATTCCTAATACAGATTAACTTATCTTTATCACTTAACTCTTTATCATTTAAATAATTTTCAAAATTTTTAAAATATTCTTTAGAATCAAAAACAAAAACTTGTATTTGATTTAATTGTTCTATAATTTTATTTGGATTCATATTTTTAAATAAACTTTTTTTATTAACTTTCATAAAACACCTCTAATCACTTAAATAAATAACAACAAATAATAATAAAATTAAACTTAAAACTAATAACATTGGATTATACATTTAAAATAAACTATAACTATTTTCTAAATTATTACTAATATTATTATTATTATTATTGTTATTCTTACTATTTTCTTTATCGCTAACAACTACATGCGTTGCATGGTTGTTAGCTCCTTGTTTTACTCCAAATAAACGATCATTTAAATAATCATATTCGGATTTTGGAAAATCTAAAGTTTTATATGTAGATTTATATAATAAAGGTTTATCTCTATTAAAAATCTCTAAATACCTAGATTTATAAGCACTATATACTTTTTTATAATTAAATATATAAAAACCTGATTTTATATCATACATGCGTTTTTGTTCTTTACTTCTTGTAAATGCCATAAAATAATGTTCAAGTTCATGACATTTTCTATAATAAATAAACCCTATATGTAAAATTGGAATTTTTATATATCTTTTTATTCTTTGATATTCTCCACATATTTCTCTTAAATATTTAACTACACGAGACGGACTTTGAGATATAAGATATATATTCTTTATTCCAAAATGTCTATGAAATTGAAAAAATGTAGCTATATTCCTTGGAAATTGTTTAAAATCTTTAGAACTATCATAATATGCTTGTATCTCATCTAAAATTATTGTAGCATTAGCATAAAAACTATAATGATTATTAAGATCATCTATGCTAACTATATTTGAATATATCTTTCTTCTTTTATCTAATAAAATAGGAAAATTACTATATACTGTATTAATTCGTATTGGTACTTTTAAAAATCTTCTTATTAATCTTTTTATTAATCTATTATCTTTTTTATATGTTTTTAATGCTATCCCTCCGACTGCTCCTAAAGTCTTTCCACTACCAGGAATACCATGCAAACCTATTACACTCATATAAAAACCTCTTTCTAAAAAATATAATTCCAAATTCTATTAAAAATTTTATAAGCTATACTTAATATAAATATTAAAAATATTACAAAATATATATTGACTGCTATAGTAAGTCCCACTTCTTGAAATGATGTAAATGTAGTAAAATCTACAAAACTAAAACATTTAAATTGTTTTATTTGCTCAAAAGTATAAAATAAATACATCTTAACACCTACTTTTTAACATGCTTTCCTACATAAGCATGTTTTCCTTTTTTTGCATAAGCATTTTTTATATCAGCATTCCATTTATCATGTTTATAACGAGTCATTTTATAATCGTATTCTTCCTTAACATTATGAAAAACTAAAGATATTAACATAGTCATTATTGCAGCTGCACATATAAAAGCTAAATAACTTACTCCTGGAAATATCTCCCAAGATAAATAAATATTAAATAATTTCCCTAATACACTAAAATAAAATTGTATTACTTCAAACATACAGCTACCTCCAAATCTTAAATAAAATTATAAAAGGACTTAATACTACTAAAATAATTAATATAGCTAAACCTAAAGAAACAATTGAATAAATAAATTCGAATTCGATAGGTAAAGGTCCTATTAACTGTTTTGATAAACTATATATAATATCTTCGCTATTTAAAATATCTTCTAAACTATAATCTTTTTCTATTTCAATAAAACTAGTTTCAAATATATTATCTGTAGCTTTAATAACACCTAATTCTTGTAAATCTTCATTTAATAATGTTAAATCAAATCCTAAACTTAAACTAAAATTACTAGCTAATACATAATCAACTTGATAAAAATAATAATAATTAGTATTATCTTGATGATCAAAAGTTATTAAATTTAAATTATTTAAAGAATATTCGTTAATAGAACCAGAAAGGCTAATCATATATTTCTTATCAGCTAAACTAGTATTGTATTGCAATGGATAAAAAATATTAGAATTGTTATAATTTATCTCTGGAATATTATTAAAAAACATAACAAATAATGTATTTTTATAACTTGATGAACAAGGCTTATTATTACTTTCTTGATATAAAATTAAATAATATTTATAATTCTTTGAATCTTCTATAAAATTACTATTAGTTAATACTATATTCAAATATTCTTCTTTTTGTTCTTCAGTTAAAGGAGATTTTTTTTCTATATAATAATTAGTTGTTTCAGCTTGTACATTAAATGGAAAAATTAATAATAATATTAATGGAATAAAATATATTAATTTTTTCATTAAAAATCGCCTCCTAACAATTTAAAAACTATACCAACTACTAAAAAGAAAAATACTAATATAAAAACTATATATATCCACATCATATTTTGAGGTAGATAACCTATGATCTCTTTTGCTATTTCAAACACAATTATCTACCCCCTTATTAGTTTGATAGCTACAAAGATAACAGTAATTGTTAAAGAAAAAATTAAAACAGCTTGTACTAACTCTGGTAAACTACTAAATGCAATAAATACACATTGTCCTATAGAAGTAAAAGCTAATCCCATAGTAGAAATTGTTTTAGGTAATTCACTTAATAATGTATTTAAATCAAAATTAATTCCACCAATATTATTATCAGTATCATCATTTAAACCCGATCCAGTAGAATTATAATTTAATCCTGGAGGACCATAAATATGGCCTGTATAAGTAGATGTCATAACATCTTCAGCAGTATTATAAACAAGTAATTCAAAATAAGTAGCATTATATTTTATTTTAGCTACAGAACTAGAATCAGTTGAATTATTATTTATCATATAAAATATTGGCTTTTCATATTTTACACTATCAGAAAAATTACTAAAACTTAATATTTTTTTTGAATAACTATCCGAAGAAGAAATTGTTTCTGCATCCTTTACATTGTAAACATCAGCATTAAAAGCATAATAAGTTGTAAAATTTCCTTTATATAACAAAGAAAAATTATTATTAGATGTTACAAATTTTGGAACTAAACCTATAGCATATTTACCAGTCATATCATATTCAGTTAAATCACCCTCTGGTAACTCTATAGGTTCAAAAGAAACATATCTAGAATCATATTCAAATAAAATAGTAATTATTGTATCATCAGGTAAATCTCTTAAATCAAAATCAAAATATCCTGACACAACACCAGTTGAACCACCAAGACTAGTAATATTTGCTTTATATACACTAGATAAAACAGAATCTCCAAAATCATTTAATTCTTTAGTATATTCAATATCTGATCCACTACCGCGTCCACTATAACGACGAGGATAAGATATTGAAGAAGTAGAATTAATTTCTATATTTAACCAATCAGCTTTTTCTTTATATTCTTTATCAGGTTGAAATGCAAAAATCCAATCATTTTCCCACCAATTTAATTTTAAAGATTTATCAACATTATATTTTATTTTTAAACTTGAATAATCACTTGAATTAATACTAAAAACCATACTTGTTTTATTACCGTAATTATCACTTGGATCAGTTTCTTCTGTACTATAAGGATGTCTAAAAGTACCTCCTATTTCACTATTTAAACTTTTAATTGGTAAATAAACTAAAGCAGAAGTATCAATATCATAATTTTTAGTAATATATGTTTCTAAAAATTTATATATATTAAGTTCTCTAGTTTGATTTAATTCTACCCATTTTACACTTCTATTTGTTGAATAAATAGGGTAGTATAAATCAGGTAAACTATCATTCGAAATATTTAAATCCTGATACGTGTATTCATATGGAAAATCACTATTATTTACATTTAAATCTATCCAACCATAATAACCATCATAAAAAATAGATTTTAACTCACTTTCGTTAAAAAACGAATAACCAACATCATAATAATAACCAATGTTTACTTTATTATGAATATACTTACTATTATCTGTCTCTCCATAAGAATAAGTAGAATAAAATGAAGAACCCTCTATATAATCACAATTAAAATCAAAATAAATTCCTATATTTCCATCTGGTGCTAATGCAATAAAATAACCATTATTTAAATAAAACTCGTTATAACTTTCTACTTTATCATGTGTTTGTAAATAAATAGAATTTGTAATCGCTTGTTGATAACCAGCAACTTTAATTCTATTCATTATACTATAATCATACTCACTAAAATCAACCTTACTAGTATTAAAAGTTACATCATATTCGTAGCTAGCTGCATCAACTAATAAAGGAGAAAATAAAGAAAATATACATACAAAAACTAATAATAATAACATTATTTTATTTTTTAACATAATATATCTATTTCCTCCTTTTCTGTAATTTCAATAAAATTTAAAAACTCTAATATTTTTAAAACTATATTATTATCACAAACTATAGTTAACTTATAAACCATATCCACACCACCTATTTTTTTATAGAAAAAGGGATCAAAATAAATTTATTAAAAAACAAATTTATATTGAACCCCCTTTTTTCTAACATTAATTAAAATATCTTTTTTAGTATTTTAATTACTGTGAAAATTGCTATAATTCCAAAAGGAACTAATAAAATTGGATTACTTGTTATAACACCTAGAAAATCTACTACCCAACCAGTAACAGTAGTAATAATAGTACCTAGAGTCTCTAAATAAGTATCCAATGTCATAACACTTGTTGTTCCTGCTTCTGTCATTGCAACCATTGGCAAAACCCCCTTCTTATTCAGTTTTTACTCTTTTTTTTATATATTAAATTGTCTAAACAATTTAATAACCTTTTTAAAACTACATTAAATTAACTGTAATTCCGTTACTTTCTAATGATTTGAAAGTATATCTTGGTCTTAAAGGATCAGTCGAATTAGGATCAGTCACAATTTCAGCTATTACTTTTGCTCCGAAGAAACTTTCAGGGATTTCTTCGAAAACATCATGACCAGAATAATAAACTTCTAAATTCTGATAACCTTTTAATTTTTTCATTTTTGATAAATATTGTTGTCCTAACATTCTGTAAGATATTCTTGTTCCTTTACCATTTTTTTCAGAATCGTATTTTAAAACGTTGATTAACTCAATCTCTGCTTTCATAAGCTCTCTCCTTTCTTAATAATAAAGATTAACGATTTAGTTATTAAATAGTGAGGTGTGAAAAAAACTAGTTTTTCATAAATAGGTCAAATCGTTAAAA